>NZ_CP015283.1:667500-973958 GCF_002094975.1 Streptococcus salivarius
AGGCAGCAGTAGGGAATCTTCGGCAATGGGGGCAACCCTGACCGAGCAACGCCGCGTGAGTGAAGAAGGTTTTCGGATCGTAAAGCTCTGTTGTAAGTCAAGAACGAGTGTGAGAGTGGAAAGTTCACACTGTGACGGTAGCTTACCAGAAAGGGACGGCTAACTACGTGCCAGCAGCCGCGGTAATACGTAGGTCCCGAGCGTTGTCCGGATTTATTGGGCGTAAAGCGAGCGCAGGCGGTTTGATAAGTCTGAAGTTAAAGGCTGTGGCTCAACCATAGTTCGCTTTGGAAACTGTCAAACTTGAGTGCAGAAGGGGAGAGTGGAATTCCATGTGTAGCGGTGAAATGCGTAGATATATGGAGGAACACCGGTGGCGAAAGCGGCTCTCTGGTCTGTAACTGACGCTGAGGCTCGAAAGCGTGGGGAGCGAACAGGATTAGATACCCTGGTAGTCCACGCCGTAAACGATGAGTGCTAGGTGTTGGATCCTTTCCGGGATTCAGTGCCGCAGCTAACGCATTAAGCACTCCGCCTGGGGAGTACGACCGCAAGGTTGAAACTCAAAGGAATTGACGGGGGCCCGCACAAGCGGTGGAGCATGTGGTTTAATTCGAAGCAACGCGAAGAACCTTACCAGGTCTTGACATCCCGATGCTATTTCTAGAGATAGAAAGTTACTTCGGTACATCGGTGACAGGTGGTGCATGGTTGTCGTCAGCTCGTGTCGTGAGATGTTGGGTTAAGTCCCGCAACGAGCGCAACCCCTATTGTTAGTTGCCATCATTCAGTTGGGCACTCTAGCGAGACTGCCGGTAATAAACCGGAGGAAGGTGGGGATGACGTCAAATCATCATGCCCCTTATGACCTGGGCTACACACGTGCTACAATGGTTGGTACAACGAGTTGCGAGTCGGTGACGGCAAGCTAATCTCTTAAAGCCAATCTCAGTTCGGATTGTAGGCTGCAACTCGCCTACATGAAGTCGGAATCGCTAGTAATCGCGGATCAGCACGCCGCGGTGAATACGTTCCCGGGCCTTGTACACACCGCCCGTCACACCACGAGAGTTTGTAACACCCGAAGTCGGTGAGGTAACCTTTTGGAGCCAGCCGCCTAAGGTGGGATAGATGATTGGGGTGAAGTCGTAACAAGGTAGCCGTATCGGAAGGTGCGGCTGGATCACCTCCTTTCTAAGGAAAAACGGAATGTACTTGAGTTTCTTATTTAGTTTTGAGAGGTCTTGTGGGGCCTTAGCTCAGCTGGGAGAGCGCCTGCTTTGCACGCAGGAGGTCAGCGGTTCGATCCCGCTAGGCTCCATTGAATCGCAAGATTCAAGTATTGTCCATTGAAAATTGAATATCTATATCAAATTCCATATGTAATTAATTACATATAGATAGTAACAAGAAAATAAACCGAAACGCTGTGAATATTTAATGAGTTAGGTCGAAAGACCAAAATAAGGTTAAGTTAATAAGGGCGCACGGTGGATGCCTTGGCACTAGAAGCCGATGAAGGACGTGACTAACGACGAAATGCTTTGGGGAGCTGTAAGTGAGCAATGATCCAGAGATGTCCGAATGGGGGAACCCGGCAGGTAATGCCTGTCACTCATTACTGTTAAGGTAATGTAGAGGAAGACGCAGTGAACTGAAACATCTAAGTAGCTGCAGGAAGAGAAAGCAAAAGCGATTGCCTTAGTAGCGGCGAGCGAAACGGCAAGAGGGCAAACCGAAGAGTTTACTCTTCGGGGTTGTAGGACTGCAACGTGGACTTAAAGATTATAGAAGAACTACCTGGGAAGGTAGGCCAAAGAGAGTAATAGCCTCGTATTCGAAATAGTCTTTATACCTAGCAGTATCCTGAGTACGGCGAGACACGAGAAATCTCGTCGGAATCTGGGAGGACCATCTCCCAACCCTAAATACTCTCTAGTGACCGATAGTGAACCAGTACCGTGAGGGAAAGGTGAAAAGCACCCCGGGAGGGGAGTGAAATAGAACCTGAAACCGTGTGCCTACAACAAGTTCGAGCCCGTTAATGGGTGAGAGCGTGCCTTTTGTAGAATGAACCGGCGAGTTACGATATGATGCGAGGTTAAGTTGAAGAGACGGAGCCGTAGGGAAACCGAGTCTTAATAGGGCGTATTAGTATCATGTCGTAGACCCGAAACCATGTGACCTACCCATGAGCAGGTTGAAGGTGAGGTAAAACTCACTGGAGGACCGAACCAGGGCACGTTGAAAAGTGCTTGGATGACTTGTGGGTAGCGGAGAAATTCCAAACGAACTTGGAGATAGCTGGTTCTCTCCGAAATAGCTTTAGGGCTAGCGTCGATGTTAAGTCTCTTGGAGGTAGAGCACTGTTTGGGTGAGGGGTCCATCCCGGATTACCAATCTCAGATAAACTCCGAATGCCAACGAGATATAATCGGCAGTCAGACTGCGAGTGCTAAGATCCGTAGTCGAAAGGGAAACAGCCCAGACCACCAGCTAAGGTCCCAAAATATATGTTAAGTGGAAAAGGATGTGGGGTTGCACAGACAACTAGGATGTTAGCTTAGAAGCAGCTATTCATTCAAAGAGTGCGTAATAGCTCACTAGTCGAGTGACCCTGCGCCGAAAATGTACCGGGGCTAAAACATATTACCGAAGCTGTGGATACCTTTATAGGTATGGTAGGAGAGCGTTCTATGTGCGAAGAAGGTGTACCGTGAGGAGTGCTGGAGCGCATAGAAGTGAGAATGCCGGTATGAGTAGCGAAAGACAGGTGAGAATCCTGTCCACCGTAAGACTAAGGTTTCCAGGGGAAGGCTCGTCCGCCCTGGGTTAGTCGGGACCTAAGGAGAGACCGAAAGGTGTATCCGATGGACAACAGGTTGATATTCCTGTACTAGAGTATATAGTGATGGAGGGACGCAGTAGGCTAACTAAACCAGACGATTGGAAGTGTCTGGCCAAGCAGTGAGGTGTGATATGAGTCAAATGCTTATATCTATAACATTGAGCTGTGATGGGGAGCGAAGTTTAGTAGCGAAGTTAGTGATGTCACACTGCCGAGAAAAGCTTCTAGCGTTAATTATACTCTACCCGTACCGCAAACCGACACAGGTAGTCGAGGCGAGTAGCCTCAGGTGAGCGAGAGAACTCTCGTTAAGGAACTCGGCAAAATGGCCCCGTAACTTCGGGAGAAGGGGCGCTGACTTATGGTCAGCCGCAGTGAATAGGCCCAAGCAACTGTTTATCAAAAACACAGCTCTCTGCTAAATCGTAAGATGATGTATAGGGGGTGACGCCTGCCCGGTGCTGGAAGGTTAAGAGGAGTGCTTAGCAATAGCGAAGGTATGAATTGAAGCCCCAGTAAACGGCGGCCGTAACTATAACGGTCCTAAGGTAGCGAAATTCCTTGTCGGGTAAGTTCCGACCCGCACGAAAGGCGTAATGATTTGGGCACTGTCTCAACGAGAGACTCGGTGAAATTTTAGTACCTGTGAAGATGCAGGTTACCCGCGACAGGACGGAAAGACCCCATGGAGCTTTACTGCAGTTTGATATTGAGTATCTGTACCACATGTACAGGATAGGTAGGAGCCTATGACCTCGGGACGCCAGTTTCGAGTGAGGCGTTGTTGGGATACTACCCTTGTGTTATGGCTACTCTAACCCAGATAGGTTATCCCTATCGGAGACAGTGTCTGACGGGCAGTTTGACTGGGGCGGTCGCCTCCTAAAAGGTAACGGAGGCGCCCAAAGGTTCCCTCAGAATGGTTGGAAATCATTCGCAGAGTGTAAAGGTATAAGGGAGCTTGACTGCGAGAGTTACAACTCGAGCAGGGACGAAAGTCGGGCTTAGTGATCCGGTGGTTCCGCATGGAAGGGCCATCGCTCAACGGATAAAAGCTACCCTGGGGATAACAGGCTTATCTCCCCCAAGAGTTCACATCGACGGGGAGGTTTGGCACCTCGATGTCGGCTCGTCGCATCCTGGGGCTGTAGTCGGTCCCAAGGGTTGGGCTGTTCGCCCATTAAAGCGGCACGCGAGCTGGGTTCAGAACGTCGTGAGACAGTTCGGTCCCTATCCGTCGCGGGCGTAGGAAATTTGAGAGGATCTGCTCCTAGTACGAGAGGACCAGAGTGGACTTACCGCTGGTGTACCAGTTGTTCTGCCAAGAGCATCGCTGGGTAGCTATGTAGGGAAGGGATAAACGCTGAAAGCATCTAAGTGTGAAGCCCACCTCAAGATGAGATTTCCCATGATTTTATATCAGTAAGAGCCCTGAGAGATGATCAGGTTGATAGGTTAGAAGTGGAAGTGTGGTGACACATGTAGCGGACTAATACTAATAGCTCGAGGACTTATCCAAAGAAAGTAACTGAGACATATTGACAACGATTTGGTTTCTTGATACAGTATAGATATTCAATTTTGAGTTGAGAATACTCAGAGTTAAGTGACGATAGCCTAGGAGATACACCTGTTCCCATGCCGAACACAGAAGTTAAGCCCTAGTACGCCTGATGTAGTTGGGGGTTGCCCCCTGTTAGATACGGTAGTCGCTTAGCGTTTATCCGCCATAGCTCAGTTGGTAGTAGCGCATGACTGTTAATCATGATGTCGTAGGTTCGAGTCCTACTGGCGGAGTATAGATTTCATTGCTGGATTTAGGTCTAGCTTTTTTTGTTTTTATCAGTTTTATAGTGACATAAATGTCGCTATTTTATTTCTTATCTATCTCTTATAATAGGTTTCGTAATTAATTTAATTACAAAAATTATATCTATTAATAGGAGGTTGAATGGAACAAGAAATTTTTGTTCACGCATATGAAGTTGTAAGGCCGATTGTACTTAAGGCTAGTAGACAATATTTCATCCAACTTTGGGACCAAGCTGATATGGAGCAAGAGGCTATGATGACGCTTTATCAGCTTTTAGAAAAGTTTCCTGAATTAAAGTCTGATGATGATAAGCTACGGCGTTATTTTAAAACGAAATTTAGGAATAGACTTAATGATGAGGTTAGAAGGCAGGAGTCTGTAAAACGACAAGCTAATCGACAATGTTATATCGAAATTTCAGATATTGCTTTTTGTCTTCCAAATAAAGAGTTAGATGCTGTTGATAGGCTTGTTTATGATGAGCAGCTTAATGCTTTCCGTAATCAGTTGTCTTCGGAAGATGCTACTAAGTTAGACCGTTTGCTAGCTGGGGAGTGTTTTAGAGGTCGAAAAAAGATGATCAGAGAGTTAAAATTTTGGATGGTTGATTTTGATCCTTACAATGAAGATGATTAATTCTTAATATAGAACCTTGACTGGCAATATTGTTTAATATGAATAAAAAACACTTCGAAAGTAGATTCATCTTATCTATCTTTTGAAGTGTTTTTAATGTAATGAATTTATTTTACTGCTATAGGGTTTCCAATGAATCTTGGAAGTTCAATATTTTCTTTGATTAGGGCTTCTTGGTAAAGTTTCAAGAAGTCTGCATAGATATGAGTTTGTTGTCCATTTTTTGTAAAGATGTCAATACGAAATACTAGTTGTCCGGAAGGAGTTGTGCTTAATCCAATGATATTTGGTGCTCCACAGATTTGAGGATAGTTTTCAATGTTTTTTTGATTTACTTCTTGGATGATGCTTGTCACCTTATTGATATCGGTTGATGGATAGACTGGGATATCAATTTGAGCTCTCATATCCCCTCGAGATTTGTTGGATACAATTGTGATATTTCTGTTAGGTATAAAGTGGAGAGTTCCATCAAATCCTCGAATTTGAGTAGTTCGAATACCTACGGTTGAAATAAGGCCTGTAACGGGTCCTACTTCAACTGAGTCACCGACTTCAAATTGGTTTTCTAACAAGATGAAAAAACCATTAACGACATCTGATAGGAAGCCTTGAGCTCCTAGACCAAGAGCAACCCCAGCAAGTCCTGCACCAGCAAGGAGGCTTGATACTGGAACCCCAAGGATACTAAGAAGCCAGTAAACAAGGAAAAAGTATAGCACGTAGTTCATGCAATTGTGTAGTAAACGTTCAATGGTTTTTTGTCGAGCAGGTGTTTGAATTGTCCAAGCTAGAGAGCGTCCGACTGTATGTTTAAAAAGGAAGTTGATAATCTTCTTACTAAGAAGAAAGATGATGAGAAGAATGAGGAGCTTAATCCCTTTTGTAATGAGTACCATTAGGGTCTCTTCAAAATTAAATTGTTGGATGTATCTTTGTAAAATATTCATAGCTTTAGTTTATCAAAAATTTGAAAAAGTAGCAGTTCCTAACGATTTTCTTGTGATTAAATTGGAGAAAAAAACTTTTAAAAGGCTTTGAAATATGGTAAACTAAACTGTATCTATAAAAAATTTTAAGGAGAATGACTACATGTCTGTATCATTTGAAAACACAGCCACTAACCGTGGTGTGGTGACATTCACTATCGGTCAAGATAAAATTCAACCAGCTTTGGATCAAGCGTTTAACAAGGTTAAAAAGAATTTGAACGCTCCAGGCTTCCGTAAAGGACACATGCCTCGTGCCGTATTTAACCAAAAATTTGGTGAAGAAGCTCTTTACGATGATGCTTTGAATGCAATTCTTCCAGCAGCTTATGAAGCAGCGATTGCTGAACTTGGTCTTGATGTTGTTGCACAACCAAAAATTGATGTAAAATCAATTGAAAAAGGTCAAGATTGGACACTTACTGCAGAAGTTGTTACAAAACCTGAAGTAAAACTTGGTGCATATAAAGATCTTGAAGTTTCAGTTGAAGCTTCTAAAGAAGTTACTGATGAAGAAGTTGATGCTAAGCTTGAAAACGAACGCAAAAACTTGGCTGAATTGGTCGTTAAAGAAGGTGCAGCTGAAAATGGCGACACTGTTGTTATCGACTTTGTTGGTTCAGTAGATGGTGTTGAATTCGACGGTGGTAAAGGTGAAAACCACTCTCTTGAACTTGGTTCAGGTCAATTTATCCCAGGATTCGAAGACCAATTGGTTGGAGCAAAAGCTGGTGATGAAGTAGAAGTTAAAGTAACTTTCCCAGAAGACTATCAAGCTACTGATCTTGCAGGTAAAGCTGCTGTATTTGTTACTAAAGTTAACGAAGTTAAAGCTAAAGAAGTTCCTGCTCTTGATGATGAGTTGGCTAAAGATCTTGACGATGAAGTTGAAACTCTTGATGAGTTGAAAGCTAAATACCGTAAAGAACTTGAAGCAGCTAAAGAAATCGCATATGATGACGCTGTTGAAGGTGCTGCACTTGATTTGGCTGTTGAAAACGCTGAAATCGTTGAATTGCCAGCAGAAATGGTTGAAGACGAAGTTCACCGTGCTATGAACGAATTCATGGGTAACATGCAACGTCAAGGTATCTCTCCTGAAATGTACTTCCAAATCACTGGTACAACTCAAGAAGATCTTCACAAACAATATGAAGCTGACGCTGACAAACGTGTGAAAACTAACCTTGTTATCGAAGCTGTTGCTGCTGCTGAAGGATTCGACGCTACAGAAGAAGAAATCCAAAAAGAAATCAATGATCTTGCAGCTGAGTACAACATGGAAGTATCACAAGTTTCTGCCCTTCTTTCACCTGAAATGCTTAAACACGATATCACTATGAAGAAAGCTGTTGAAGTTATCACAAGCACAGCAAAAGTTAAATAATATGACTAAAATCAAGTTTCTGTTGAGACTTGATTTTTTCTTCTATAAATGCTTTGACTATTGACTCTTTTTAGCGTAAAATAAAAGGTAGCGAAAAATTGATTGCTGAGCTATTTCTGATGGAAACTAGCTTGAGTAAGAATGAAGGAGAACCACTTTGGAACTAGACGTATTTGCTGGACAAGAAAAAAGTGAATTATCAATGATTGAAGTGGCCCGTGCTATCTTAGAAACACGTGGTCGTGATAATGAAATGTATTTCAATGATTTGGTCAATGAAATTCAAAATTACTTAGAAAAATCGGATGCTGATATCCGCAATGCTTTGCCATTCTTTTATTCAGATTTGAATACGGATGGAAGTTTCATTCCACTAGGTGATAACAAATGGGGCTTGCGTTCATGGTATGCAATTGATGAAATCGATGAAGAGGTCATCACATTGGAAGATACTGATGAAAATGCACCAAAACGTAAGAACAAGAAAGTTAATGCCTTCATGGATGGTGATGAAGATGCCATCGATTATAATGACGATGATCCAGAAGATGAAAACTTCACACCTGATTCTGATAGTCTTGAATATGACGACGATAGCGAAGATGATGAGAAAGCCGAAGTGGAATCTTATGACTCTGAGTTGAATGAAATTATTCCAGATGATGATTTGGATGATGTTGAGTTGTCAGAAGAAGATGATGACGATGACTATGAGGATGAGTCAAACGACTAAGTTTTCATTGACAAATGGTTTTGGATAGTTTAGACTATTTATCGGGCACCTCTTTTGAAGAGGTCATGATTAAGGCTCCCAGAGTGAAACTCTTGGGGGTCATTTTTGTTTTTAGTCATTTACTAGACTTGTCTAAGGTGAGGTACTTTGTACCGCTTCCATCAGGTACTAGGAAAGGGCTGTCGTGATTATCTGAGTGGGTAATCAATCTACTATCTGTAGTTGTTTTGAATAATATTATAAGGAGTTAACATGACAAAATATATTTTCGTCACTGGTGGTGTGGTATCTTCAATTGGTAAAGGGATTGTAGCTGCAAGTCTTGGACGTTTGCTTAAGAATCGTGGTCTTAAGGTTACGATTCAAAAATTCGATCCTTACATCAATATTGACCCAGGGACAATGAGTCCTTACCAACACGGTGAAGTTTATGTGACTGATGATGGTGCTGAAACTGACCTTGACCTTGGTCACTACGAACGTTTTATTGATATCAATCTTAATAAATACTCTAACGTGACTACTGGTAAGATTTATAGCGAAGTTTTGCGTAAGGAACGTAAAGGGGAGTATCTTGGTGCGACTGTTCAGGTGATTCCGCATATCACAGATGCTTTGAAAGACAAGATTAAGCGTGCAGCGACAACGACTGATTCAGATGTCATTATCACTGAAGTTGGTGGTACGGTTGGGGATATTGAAAGTCTCCCATTCCTTGAAGCACTTCGTCAAATGAAGGCTGATGTTGGTTCTGACAACGTTATGTATATCCACACAACGCTTCTTCCTTATTTGAAGGCTGCTGGTGAAATGAAGACAAAACCAACGCAACACTCTGTTAAGGAATTGCGTGGTTTGGGTATCCAACCAAATATGTTGGTTATTCGTACAGAACAACCTGCTGGTCAAGGAATCAAGAATAAATTGGCTCAGTTCTGTGATGTTGCACCTGAGGCTGTTATCGAATCACTCGACGTGGAACATATCTATCAAGTGCCACTTAATATGCAGGCTCAAGGTATGGATCAAATCGTTTGTGATCATTTGAAACTGGATGCTCCAGCTGCAGATATGACAGAATGGTCTGCTATGGTTGATAAGGTGCTTAATCTTAAGAAAACAACTAAGATTGCCCTTGTTGGTAAGTATGTGGAGCTTCACGATGCCTACTTGTCAGTGGTTGAGGCCCTTAAACACTCTGGTTTGGCAAATGATACTGCCATTGATATTGACTGGGTCAATGCTAATGGTTTGACTGCCGAAAATGTTGCTTCTCGTTTGGCTGATGCTGATGGGATCATCGTGCCTGGTGGTTTCGGTCAACGTGGTACTGAAGGAAAGATTCAAGCTATTCGTTATGCGCGTGAAAATGATGTGCCAATGTTGGGTGTCTGTCTTGGTATGCAATTGACATGTATTGAGTTTGCTCGTCATGTCCTTAACTTGGATGGCGCTAATTCAGCTGAGCTTGATCCAAACACAAAATATCCAATTATCGATATTATGCGTGATCAAATTGACATTGAAGACATGGGTGGTACTCTTCGTCTCGGTCTTTACCCATGTAAGTTGAAACCAGGTTCTAAGGCTGCTGCAGCTTATGGCAACCAAGAAGTTGTTCAACGTCGTCACCGTCACCGTTATGAATTTAATACTAAGTTCCGTGAACAGTTTGAGGCTGAGGGCTTTGTATTCTCAGGTGTGTCACCAGATAATCGTTTGATGGAAGTTGTAGAACTCCCAGACAAGAAATTCTTTGTGGCAGCGCAATACCACCCAGAATACCATAGCCGTCCAAACCATGCTGAAGAACTTTACACTGCCTTTGTGACAGCAGCAGTTGAAAATGCTAAATAATAAACTAGGACAGAGTGGGACAGCCTACTCTGTTTTTTATTGGCTCCTTTTATGCTAAAATAAAGGGAATAATAAGAAAGAACGAGGAAAACAAATGGCTAAATTCGGCTTTTTGTCAGTATTAGAAGAAGAATTAGATAAGCACCTGGACTATGATTTTGCGATGGACTGGGATAAAAAGAATCACGCTGTGGAAGTAACCTTTATCCTAGAAGCGCAAAACAGTAGCAATGTGGAGACTATTGATGATAAGGGTGAAGTGTCTGATGAAGATGTTATTTTTGAAGACTACGTGCTCTTTTACAATCCAGCAAAATCACGTTTTGATGAAGAGGACTACCTAGTGACAATCCCATACGAACCTAAGAAAGGTCTATCTCGTGAGTTTTTGGCCTATTTTGCGGAGACCTTGAATGAGGTGGCGACAGAAGGATTGAGTGACTTGATGGATTTTCTATCTGATGATGGACCTGAGGAATTCGGTTTGGTTTGGGACAAAGAAGCTTTCGAAAAAGGGAAAGATCAACTCGAAGAGAAGGAATTTTTTGCTTATCCGAGGTATTAAAGGGAGCGAAAAGGGATGGATGCTTATTTAAAAAATCAGTTTGATTTTACAGGTGTTAAAGCTGCCTTACTCGTAGAGCAAAGTATTTTGGTCATTCTCAGAGATAATAAACCGGATATTCCTTGGCCAAATACATGGGAGTTGCCAGGTGGTGGAAGAGAAGGTCAAGAAACGCCTCTTGAATGTCTTCAACGTGAGGTCTGGGAGGAGCTGGGCTTGACTCTTAAAGAGGAATCGATTATTTGGTCGAAAATCTATCCTAGTATGTTGGATAAAGATAGGTCAGCTGTCTTTGTGGTTGGCCGAATTAGCCAAGAGCAGTATCGTGAGATTCGTTTTGGTGATGAGGGGCAGGAATTTAAACTAATGCCTGTAGAGGATTTTATAAAAGCAGAAGGAGTCATTCCCCAGTTGCAGGAACGTTTTAAAGACTATTTATCAGAAAAGGAAGAAAATAATATATGGACAAATGGCAAGAATTAACGATTGAGGTTAATCGTGAGGTCGAAGAGGCGGCTTCTAATATTTTAATTGAATCTGGTAGTCAAGGTGTGGCTATTGATGATAGTGCAGATTATTTGGAAAATGCAGACCGTTTTGGTGAGCTTTATCCTGAGGTTGAGCAGGTTGAGACGGTTAAAATTACGGCATATTATCCGGAGTCAGCAGATATCGAAGCTATTACTAAGCAGGTTAATGAGCGTTTGGCTGAGTTGACGGATTTTGGTCTTGAAACTGGAGACATTCACTTGGCTACTCAAGAATTGGTTGAAGAAGACTGGGCTGAGAATTGGAAGAAGTACTATGAACCAGCTCGCATTACCCACGATTTGACTATCGTACCGTCATGGACGGATTATGAGGCATCAGTAGGTGAGAAGATTATCAAGCTAGATCCTGGCATGGCCTTTGGAACCGGAACACACCCAACGACTAAGATGAGTCTTTTTGCACTCGAACAGGTGCTTCGTGGTGGCGAGACGGTGATTGATGTGGGAACTGGTTCGGGTGTCCTCTCGATTGCTAGCTCTCTTCTTGGAGCTAAGGAAATCTATGCCTATGACCTTGACGATGTGGCGGTTCGAGTGGCACAGGAAAACATTGATATGAATCCTGGCATGGAAAATATCCACGTTGCGGCAGGTAATCTTTTGAAGGGCGTGACGCAAGAAGCTGATGTTATCGTGGCTAATATTTTGGCGGATATTCTCATCTATCTGACGGAAGATGCCTACCGTTTGGTTAAGGATGAAGGTTATTTGATTATGTCAGGGATTATCTCTGAAAAATGGGATATGGTGCGTGAATCGGCTGAGAAAGCTGGTTTCTTCCTAGAAACTCACATGGTTCAGGGAGAGTGGAATGCTTGTGTCTTCAAGAAGACAGATGATATTTCAGGTGTGATCGGAGGCTAAATGCAACAGTATTTTATAAAGGGGCAAGTTGAAAATCCAGTAATCATCAAAGACAAGGATACTGTAAAGCATATGTTTAACGTTATGCGTTTAACAGAGGATGATCAGGTTGTCTTGGTTTTTGAAGACGGTATCAAGCGTCTTGCGCGTGTGACTGACCGTGAGAATCATATCTTTGAAGTGATTGAAGACTTAAATGATAATGTTGAGATGCCTGTATCTGTAACCATTGCCTCTGGCTTTCCCAAGGGAGATAAGCTAGAGTTGGTGACACAAAAGGCAACAGAGCTTGGAGCTCAGGCTATTTGGTCCTTTCCTGCCGACTGGTCTGTGGTCAAGTGGGATGGTAAGAAGCTTGCCAAGAAGGAAGATAAACTTGCCAAGATTGCTCTAGGAGCTGCAGAACAATCCAAGCGTAATAGTGTTCCAGAAGTTAGATTGTTCGAGAAGAAGGGAGAATTTCTATCAGAATTAGATAATTTTGATAAGATTTTTATCGCCTATGAGGAAACAGCCAAAGCAGGCGAGTTGGCTACTCTAGCTCGTGAGTTGGCTCAGGTAGAGAATGGTCAGAAAATTCTCTTTATCTTTGGACCAGAAGGTGGTATTTCTCCGTCTGAGATTGATGCATTTGAAGAAGCTGGTGGCCTTAAAATTGGCCTTGGACCACGTATTATGCGGACGGAAACGGCTCCTCTCTACGCTTTGAGTAGTGTCAGTTATGCCCTAGAATTGAATAAATAAAAGAAAGTTGGCCTTGTTCCAACTTTTTTGTATTTGACACTTTTAAGCTAAGATTGCATCTTGTTATTGGTTTTGTATGACAAATCGAGTATTTCTAAAAAAGTTGATAATCTTATTTAGGTTTAATATAATTGTATTATCTTTATAAAAGGGGAAGATTTTTAATGAAAACAAATCGTTATGTGACTCAATCTGCTGTGGTTTTGGGCCTTTTTGCTCTCTTGACTGTGCCACAAGTCGTAGGGCAAGCCGATGAAGCAACGGCACTAGTACCAACTACTTCTACCGAAACTGTGGCAGATAGTGGTGCATCAGTAGTATCAGGACAAGGAACTTCTGGGACAGCTGTTCAAGGAGGAACAGAGACTGTTTCTGCTACACCAACAACAGTAGCGACAAATGCTTCTGAAGAGCCATCAGCTAATACCTCAACGGCCCAAGCGAGTCAAGAAGCCAGTGCTGTTTTGACGAATGCCAATCAGGTGACACCAGCAGTGCCAGTACAGGCCGAAACTGTTACAGAGCCTGCTCATGAGGGCCAGACCGTTGATATGCAGATTCTGTCAACAACAGACCTTCATACCAACTTAGTTAACTATGATTATTATCAAGATAAGCCGTCTCAAACAGTTGGTTTGTCTAAAACTGCAGGCTTAGCCTGCTAACTCATGACAGAAAAGAAAGTTCGGCTTATAATGAAGGTGAACAATACCAATCCGTTGTCTTTAATAGGGCTTTGCCTAGCCTGTATCAAAAACTGGATGAACAAGAGTCATGAGATAACTCGAATATGCCTTGAGCATGAAAATAAAATTACTAATAGCCTCTTGTTCTATTGTTCAATAGTTAACAGGAGGTTTTTGTAATGGAAGTTATGATTGAAACTTGTTGTGGAATTGATGTCCACCAAAAGTCTATCGTTTGTTGTATTCTAGATGGTCCACTAGAAAGCAATAAACCTAAAAAGATTCAGAAAAAATTTGGTACAACAACTATAGCTCTCCAAAACGCCTTAGATTGGTTATTGGAAAATCACGTCACACATGTCTTTTTTGAAAGCACTGGCCAATATTGGGTACCACTCTTTAATATATTCTCAGACTCAGAACTCAATTTGATATTAGCTAACCCCCAACATATTAAGAATGTGCCTGGTCGAAAAACAGACATGAAAGATGCCGAATGGATTGCACAGCTCGGACGTTGTGGACTTATTGAGCCTTCTTACATTCCAAGCCCTGAAGTGATGCAGTTACGTTTACTCACTCGTAGGTTACGTTCTTACAAACAACGTCAAACTCAAATAAAGAATGAAATTCATAACCTCTTACAACGTGCTAATATCAAACTAACCAGCTATCTTTCTGATATCTTCTCTAAGACAGGACAGTCTCTTTTAACGCTCTTTATCAATGGGGAACTCATTGATTATGACAATGTGACAGCTTGTATTCACAAGCATGTCAAAGCAAGTCCCGAAGAATTAATGGAGGCCATGAATGGGAAGTTGTCACTGGAGGATCGATTTCTCTTGGACCAAAGCCTAGAAGAATATCAATTGTATCAAAAACTCATGAACAAATTAAGGAGTGAAATAATAGCTTATATCGAAAAGGAGTTTCCCTGAAGAAAATAGATTACTTCAAATGATTCCTGGTGTGAGTGAAACTTGTGCAGCCACAATTTTAGCTGAGATTGGACCAGATGTGAAGGCTTTTCAATCAGACGCACACTTAGCTTCTTGGGCTGGGCTCTGCCCAGGATCTTATGAAAGTGCTGGCATTAAAAAATCCTCACATATCACGCAAGGAAATCGATATATCAAGCAGGCTTTGACCATGTCGGGATTGATTGCGGCTCACTCTAAAGACAATGCGTTTTCATCTTTTTATAGCAAAATTTCCCAAAGAGGAAGTAAGATGAAAGCCGTCATTGCTTGCGCACATAAGCTACTTCGTATCATTTACAAAATTCTCGCAACACACCAAGAATACGACAAAGAAAAAGTGCTAGGACTGAGGCAACAGTTCTAACACCAAAAATTTAAAAAATCTCAATTACAGTATAGCACAAGAAGAGTTTTTTGCGCTATTTTTAATGTTTTTTTCAAATAAAAAGCCCGTGAAACCAATCCCAATACGGTTTTAGTGGACAGTGGGGATACGATTCAGGGAACTCCTTTTGGGACTTATAAGGCCTTGATTGATCCTGTTGCCCAAGGTGAGACTCACCCTATGTATAAGGCTTTTGAGATGCTTGGTTATGATGCCGAAACGCTTGGAAACCACGAGTTTAACTATGGTCTAGAATTTTTGGATCGTATGGTTAAGGCTGCTAAGATCAACATTATCAATGCCAATGTACGTAATGCTCAGACCGGTGATTACTATTACAACCCTTATAAGATTGTTAACAAGACCTTTACTGATACGGATGGCAAACAGGTAACACTAAAAATCGGTATTACTGGTGTCCTTCCAACACAGATTTTGGTTTGGGATAAGGCCAACCTTGAAGGTAAGGTAACCGTTGATGATCCAATGGAGGCTGTTAAGGCTATCGTTCCTAAGATGAAGGCTGCAGGAGCTGACTATATTCTTGTTGCTGCTCACTCTGGTATTGGTGACAATGAATACACTAAGAACGAGGAAAATGAAGGTTACCAAATTGCTGGTATCGAAGGCGTTGATGCTGTTGCGACAGGGCATTCTCACGCTGATTTCCCAAATGGAGATGGCACAAGTTTTTATGCAAAATACCCTGGTGTAGATGATGTCAATGGTCTCATCAATGGGAAACCTGTGGTTATGGCTGGTAAATTCGGAGATCATCTAGGTATCATGGATGTCAAATTGACTTACACGGATGGCAAATGGAAAGTTGTTAACAGTAAGGCTAAGCTTGAAAAGATTGATACTAAGTCAGATGTTGCGGACAAGGACTTAATTGACATGGCAGCCCATGACCATAATGGAACAATCAACTATGTTCGTAAGGAAGTTGGTGAGACTACTGCACCAATTACTAGCTACTTTGCTCAGGTTCAGGATGATCCATCTATTCAAATCGTTAATAATGCACAACTATGGTATGCTAAAAAACAAGTAGCGGGAACAGCAGATGAAAATCTCCCAATCCTCTCAGCAGCTGCACCTTTCAAGGCAGGGACTCGTGGGGATGCGACCTACTATACCGATATCCCAGCTGGTCCATTGGCCATTAAGAACGTCGCAGACCTCTACCTCTACGACAATGTTACTGCCCTACTCAAAGTGACTGGGGCACAAATTAAAGAATGGTTGGAAATGTCTGCAGGACAGTTCAATCAAATTGATCCTAACAGCAAAGAACCACAACAACTCATTAACAGTAGCTATCGCTCATACAATTATGATGTGATTGATGGGTTGACTTATAAGTTTGATTTGACACAACCTAACAAATACGATCGTGAAGGTAAGTTGGTTAATCCAGACGCTAGTCGTGTTCGTGACTTGGCTTATCAAGGAAAACCTATTGATTTGAATCAGACTTTCCTTGTCGTGACTAACAACTATCGTGCGACTGGTAACTTCCCTGGTGTTAAAGATGCTGCAGAAAAACGCCTCCTCAATCTTGAGAATCGTCAGGCCATCATTGACTATATTGTCAGCGAGAAAACGATTAATCCGAGTGCCGATGGAAATTGGAGTTTCGTCCCTAATATCACGAATGCAGATATCCGTTTTGCTTCATCTGACAATGCGCGTGCCCACCTTGCTGGTCAGGATGCCATTAGTTATGTAGGACCATCAACACAAGCCGGATTTGCAGAGTACCGCTTGATTGTTAAGGAAAAGGCAAATCAAGTTGAGGATACGACTAAGAAAGAATCTGAGAAGTCACCAAAAGGTGTTGAGACAGCAGACCAAACTAAGCGTGAGACACCAAAAGCTACTGTAGGTGCTAGCGTGGCTAAACCTGTTCCAGCTATCCAGTTGTCAAACGCTCAAGTTGTTATCTTGCCTCAAGCTCAAGTACAAGAAACTCAAGGTCCAAGCTCAGTTAAGGCCTTGCCAAACACTGGTTCAGATGAATCTGTGTCAGCAACTTTAGCTGGTCTGGTTCTTGTGACCTTGGCTGGATTCTTTGGAATCAAAAAACACGAAGAAAATTAAGCAAGAGAAAAAGCCCTGATATGGGCTTTTTTGCTCTAGTTTTAGCGTTGGTTAAAGTTCTTTTGTGCTTCTAGGATAATAGGTGCTAGACGTTCGATATCGGACTGTGTGCCACGTAGCTCGAAGTCTCCCAACATTGGGAAGTCAAAACGTTGACTGTACTGTTTGGCGGTTAGGCAGTACTGGTTATTGAAGTTACGGTTGCCAGAACCGATGATACCAAAGCAACGTTCGTGATTGTTATGGGCTGCGATAAAGTCACCCAGTGGATTGGTTAGGATCTCAATATCTCCATTGTCAACGCCATTTCCTCCTTCAAGGTAGGTTGGCAAGAGTGCGACAAAGGGTTCATCTACTTGGAAGGTTTCATGATTAAGTTCTTTAATATTGATTTGGCGACATTCAATCCCGTGGTTGAGGGATAGATAGTCAGACATACGTTTGACAAAGCTTTGGGTATTACCGCTTAGACTAATATAAACGAGGGTAAGTTGAGACATAAGCGTCCTCTTTCTATCTATATCTTGTGTTTGTTCAATCATTCTAACACAAGATATTGTGCTTTTCAAGTTAGCTCCTTGCGCTTAAGAATTGCCTATCTAGCTCTTTTTCTTTACTTGTAAAAGTGATAAAATAAAGGTTATTAAAAGAAGCGAAGGAAGAAATCATGGCTAAAGATAAAAATGTAACAGGAGAAGAAATTTTAGACATTTGCTCGGCCTACATGTCAGCAGATGATTTGAAATTAGTTGAAAAAGCCTGGCATTATGCAACAGATGCTCATAGTGGGCAATTTCGTCAGTCAGGAGAACCTTATATTATTCACCCTATTCAAGTGGCAAGTATCCTGGCAGATCTCCATCTTGATGCAGTGACAGTAGCCTGTGGTTTCTTACACGATGTCGTTGAAGACACCGAAAAAACGCTCGATGATTTGGAAGCGGATTTTGGTACGGATGTACGAAATATCGTGGACGGTGTTACTAAGCTTGGTAAGGTTGAGTACAAGTCCCACGAGGAGCAGTTGGCTGAAAATCACCGTAAGATGCTTATGGCCATGTCTAAGGATATCCGTGTCATCTTGGTTAAATTGGCCGATCGTTTGCACAATATGCGTACCCTTAAGCATCTTCGTAAGGATAAGCAAGAGCGCATTTCTCGTGAAACTATGGAAATCTATGCTCCTTTGGCCCACCGTCTGGGTATTAGTCGTATCAAATGGGAATTGGAAGACATGTCCTTCCGTTACCTTAATGAGGTGGAATTCTACAAGATTTCTCACATGATGAAGGAAAAACGTCGTGAGCGTGAGGAACTTGTGGACGAGATTGTCGATAAAATTAAGACCTATACAGCTGAACAAGGACTTGTTGGTGATGTTTATGGTCGTCCAAAGCACATCTACTCTATTTATCGTAAGATGCGCGACAAGAAAAAGCGCTTTGATCAAATCTATGATTTGATTGCCATCCGTTGTGTTATGGAGACGCATAGTGATGTTTACGCCATGTTGGGATACATCCATGAACTCTGGCGTCCGATGCCTGGCCGTTTTAAAGACTATATTGCCAATCCTAAATCCAATGGTTACCAGTCTATCCATACAACGGTTTATGGGCCAAAAGGGCCTATTGAAATTCAAATCCGTACCAAGGAAATGCACCAAGTTGCCGAATATGGGGTTGCAGCTCACTGGGCTTACAAGAAAGGTATCAAGGGCAAGGTAGATTCGAAAGAGTCTGCTTTGGGAATGAACTGGATTAAAGATCTTGTTGAACTTCAAGACGCCTCAAATGGTGATGCTATGGGGTTTGTTGACTCTGTTAAAGAGGATATCTTCTCGGAGCGTATTTATGTCTTTACGCCAAATGGTGCTGTTCAGGAATTGCCTAAAGATTCAGGACCTATTGACTTTGCCTATGCCATCCATACCCAAGTTGGTGAGAAGGCCACAGGTGCTAAGGTTAATGGCCGTATGGTGCCCTTGACTGCCAAACTTAAGACAGGTGATGTGGTTGAGATTGTCACTAATGCCAATTCCTTTGGTCCTAGCCGTGACTGGATTAAGATGGTTAAGACCACCAAGGCCAGAAATAAAATTCGTCAATTCTTTAAAAATCAGGACAAGGAAGCCTCTATCACCAAGGGTCGTGAGCTTTTGATTGCCTACTTCCAAGAGCATGGCTATATTGCCAATAAGTACCTAGACAAGAAACATATTGAGGAAATTCTCCCCCGTATGAGTGTGCGTAGTGAAGAAGCTCTCTATGCCGCTGTTGGTTTTGGTGAAATTAGTGCTGCTGCTGTTTTCAATCGTCTGACAGAAAAAGAACGCCGTGAGGAAGAGCGTGCTAAGGCAAAAGCTGAAGCTGAAGAGCTAATGAACGGTGGCGAAGTTAAGACTGAGAAGAAAGAAGTTCTTAAGGTTAAGAGTGAAAATGGCGTCATCATTCAAGGTGCTTCAGGTCTCCTCATGCGTATCGCTAAGTGCTGTAACCCAGTACCTGGAGATGAGATTGAAGGTTATATCACCAAGGGCCGTGGAATTGCTATTCACCGTTCCGATTGTAATAATATCAAGAGTCAAGAAGGTTATGAGCAACGTTTAATCGAAGTGGAGTGGGATGAACGTAATGCCAATAAATCTTATTTGGCAGAGATTGACATCTATGGCCTTAACCGTTCTGGTCTGTTGAATGATGTTCTTCAAATCTTGTCAAATACGACCAAGAGCATTGCTACGGTCAATGCACAACCGACTAAGGACATGAAGTTTGCCAATATTCACGTTAGCTTTGAAATTGCAAACCTTATTGAATTGACTGGTCTTGTGGATAAGATTAAAATTATCCCTGATGTTTACAGTGTTAAACGTACGAATGGGTAAGGAGTTACTGCGATGAAGATTGTAATTCAGCGCGTGCAAAGTGCCTCTGTAGTTATTGAGGATTCTACGGTTGGCGCTATTAAGCAGGGACTCTTACTCTTGGTTGGAGTTGGTCCAGAGGACACCAAAGAGGACCTAGAGTATGCAGTTCGTAAGATTGTCAATATGCGCATTTTTTCAGATGAAGATGGCAAGATGAATCTTTCTGTTAAGGATATTGGTGGCCAAATTTTGTCGATTTCTCAGTTTACGCTTTTTGCAGATACGAAAAAAGGGAATCGACCAGCATTTACGGGTGCTGCAAAGCCTGACATGGCTAGCCAGTTCTATGACGATTTCAACCAATCCTTGTCAACTCATGTTCCTGTAGAAAGAGGACGCTTTGGCGCAGATATGCAGGTTAGTTTGGTCAATGACGGACCTGTGACCATTATTTTAGATACGAAAAATCGATAAACAAACCATTTTTCGCCTTGTGTGAGAGGTGGTTTTTTTATTCTCTCACATGAACTATTTAGGTGATGGATTTTCATTATTGGGGATTTATTTTTGTCATTTTAAGTAGACTGAATCAAGTGAATATTTAATGAAATTAGAAAATGTTGCTCTCAAATTTCTGAAAAAACCTGACCATTCATGATGAAAAAATTACCGTTTACGAGGATTACCGGAAATTCCCTTGTCTTACAAAAAAGATTAAGTTAACATTAGTTTCATAAGAAACACCAAGCGATTTTTATGAAACTAAAAATAACTCGAGTTTACAGCATGCAAATACAAATAGTGATAATTTGAAACGCCGAGGTGATTTAAACTTTTTTAGAGGGATAGAGAGATATGTCAAAGAAAGTAGCGTCAACTAAATTATTATCAGGTTTGTTTGTAGCCGGTGGTGTCCTAGGGATGAATCAGGTTGCCAAGGCAGATAACGTGGTCAGTTCAGAAGCAACAAAACCAGTTATTACAACTGAAGCAGATAACTTGGTGGTGGTACCAACTGAGGCCGTTGCTCCAGTAGCGACAACAGAAGTAGGTCCATCAACTGCTGCTGTTGCGACAGATACTGCAACAACAGCGACAGCTTCTACAATCTTTTCACAAGCTGTGCCAGCAGAAAGTGCTAGCTCAGAAACGCTTGTAGCCAGTGAAGCACTAGCTCCTGAGTCAGCTGCTGTGGAAACCATCACATCATCATCTGATAATGCTACTGAAGCAGGACGCCATTCAACTGCTCAAGTAACACCAGTTACAGAAGTGACAGAGCAAAACTTGAATGGTGATGCTTACTTGACAGATCCAGAAACAACAAAAGCAGCTTATAGCAAGACAGATGGTGATATTAATTATTCCGTTGTTGTGTCTAATCCAACAGCAGAAACTAAGACAATGACTGTCAACTTGACACTTCAACATGCTTCAGAAATCATCGGTCAAGATAACGTTGACCTTACGCTAACGGCAGGAGCTTCAGCTAAGGTTTCAAACTTGACAGTAGCGTCAGAGTGGTTGACAAACAATACAGGTTACTTGGTGACAATCAGTGTCAACGATAAATCTGGTAGTACTTTGTCAAGCAAGCGTGCTGGCTTGTCTGTTGAAGATGATTGGACAGTTTTCCCACGTTACGGTATCGTAGCAGGTTCGCCAACTGATCAAAACAGTATTCTTGTTAAAAATCTTGAAGCCTACCGTAAAGAGCTTGAGCTCATGAAGTCTATGAATATCAACTCATATTTCTTCTATGATGCTTATAATGAAGCTACAGATCCTTTCCCAGAGGGTGTCGATAGCTTTGTTCAAAAATGGAATACCTGGAGTCACACTCAGGTTGACACTAAGGCTGTTAAAGAATTGGTTGACCAAGTTCATAAGTCAGGTGCTGTTGCCATGCTTTATAACATGATTTCAGCAGATTCAAATCCAAAGAATCCAGCACTTCCTCTTGCTGCTTTGGCTTATAACTTCTACGATAGCTTTGGTAAGAAGGGTGAACCGATGACTTACACTATCGGTGATAACCCAACTCAAGTTTACTATGATCCGGCGAATCCAGATTGGCAAAAATACATCGCAGGTGTCATGAAGTCAGCTATGGATCGTATGGGATTCGATGGTTGGCAAGGTGATACAATTGGTGACAACCGTGTGACTGATTATGAGCACCGTAACAGTACAGACGAGGCTGACTCACACATGATGTCTGATTCCTATGCGTCATTTATTAATGCCATGAAGGACCTCATCGGTGAAAAGTACTACATCACAATCAATGATGTTAATGGTGGTAATGATGATAAACTAGCCAAGGCACGTCAAGATGTTGTTTATAATGAGCTTTGGACAAACGGTGGTTCAGTTATTCCAGGACGTATGCAGGTTGCCTATGGTGATTTGAAAGCACGTATCGATATGGTACGCAATAAAACTGGTAAATCACTTATCGTTGGTGCCTACATGGAAGAACCAGGTATTGACTATACTGTTCCTGGCGGAAAAGCAACTAACGGTGCGGGTAAAGATGCCCTTGCTGGTAAACCATTGCAAGCTGATGCGACACTTCTCGTAGATGCGACAGTAGCTGCAGCCGGTGGCTATCACATGTCCATTGCAGCCCTTGCCAATGCTAATGCAGCCCTTAACGTTCTTCAAAGTGCCTATTACCCAACTCAATACCTCAGTGTGGCTAAGGACACTATTCGTAAGCTTTACAATTACCAACAGTTCATCACTGCTTATGAAAATCTTCTCCGTGGTGAGGGTGTGACAAACAGCACTCAGTCTGTATCTACAAAGAATGCTTCTGGTGAAATCCTTTCTAAAGATGCTCTTGGTGTGACAGGAAATCAAGTTTGGACATTTGCTAAATCAGGAAAAGGTTTCTCAACTGTTCAAATGATTAATATGATGGGCATCAATGCGGGCTGGCATAATGAAGAGGGTTATGCGGACAATAAAACACCGGACGCTCAAGAAAATCTCACAGTTCGTCTTAGCCTAGCAGGTAAAACGGCTCAAGAAGCTGCTAAAATTGCCGATCAAGTCTATGTGACGTCACCAGATGATTGGGCAACTTCAAGCATGAAGAAGGCACAAGCAAGTCTTGAAACAGATGAAAATGGTCAACCAGTGCTTGTCATTTCAGTTCCTAAACTAACTCTTTGGAACATGCTCTATATCAAGGAAGACACAACAGCAACACCGGTAGAACCAGTTATCTTGAAACCAGTTACTAACCAAGCTGGTAAGAAAGTAGATAATACCGTAACATCTGAAGCAAGCTCAGAAACAGCTAAATCAGAAAATACAACAGTAACCAAAGATTCAGAGTCTCCAACTGATACTAAACCATCTGTTGAAGCTCCTAAACTCGATGAAACAACTAAACCAGCACCATCAGTTGACGAGTTAGTAAACTCAGCAGCTGTTCCAGTGGCGATAGCTGTGTCAGAGACCGCACATGATAAGAAAGATGACAACTCAGTATCTAATACGGATCAAGGTACAGTAGCATCAGATTCAATCACTACACCAGCTTCAGAGGCTGCAAGCACAGCTGCCTCAACAGTCTCATCAGAAGTATCAGAAAGTGTAACAGTATCATCGGAAGCATCAGAAACTGAAAATAGTTCAGTAGCATCAACTTCAGAGTCAGCAATTTCAACGACGACAGCAATTTCAGAATCACATGCAGTAGTTGAACCAGTGGCTTCTTTGACAGAATCAGAGAGTCAGGCAAGTACTAGCCTTGTTTCAGAAACTACAAGCACAATTGTCTCAGTTGCTCCGTCAGAAGTATCAGAAAGCACAACAGTATCATCTAAGGTCTCAGAAACTGATATTATCTCAGAAGCATCAACTTCAGAGACTTCAGCATCTGAATCAGAGACTTCAATCAGCACAGTCGTTTCAGAATCAGAAGTAGTTGAAGAACCAGCTGTTTCATTGACAGAATCAGAAAGTCAAGTGAGCACTTCAGAAGTGACTTCAGCGATTTCAGAAACAGTAAGCACATCTGAGGAAGTCATCCTTGATGGACTATCAGAAAACATCAATAGTTGGAATAGACTCTCTGTAGCTCCTCGCGTCTCAGAAACCTTGCCAAGTACTTCTGAAACGATTACAGAAGCAGCGTCACTCTTTAGCAACTATGCAAGATATTCAGAAACAGCAAGCTCAGAATCCCACTCTATGGTAGCAGCTTCTTCAGAAGCCTCTATTGAAAAATTAGCAGTATCTATCTTGAAAGATACTGAGGGTGGCTTGTACGATGCAACAACAATCAGAAATATTGTTGAGATGATTGATAGCATTACAACAAAGGTCAGCTATACTCGCAGTAGCCGTCAAGACCTTGTCAATACAGCTTCGTCAGATAACACTTACAATGGTAGTCAAGATCTTAACCTTGCAAGTAAGACAACGACGCAAGCAGGTGAAAAAGGAACAACTGAAGATCTTAAGGCTACAATTGCTAAAACAGCAAAATCTCACAAGTGGGGAGAGCATGCTGTAGCTATCCTTACAGCTATTGTCCTTGCAGGTGCGGCAACCCTTGCAGGTGCGGCAACCCTTGCAGCTCTTCGTAACTTCTTGATGTCAAAAAAAGTTGATAAATAATAAGTAGAACTCTTTGTGTAAACAAGGAGTTTTCTTTATACTGGCTGCTATTTTTTCTGAAAATTGTGATACAATAGAAATAGTTTGAATATTGTGTCAAAGGAGAGCCAATGATTACTGCAAATGATATCGTAAAGGCTAATGAAGTCTTAAAAAACGTGGTGGAACGCACACCACTAGATTTTGATCGCTACTTATCTGAAAAATACGGGGCGACCATTTATATTAAAAAAGAAAATATGCAAAAGGTACGCTCTTTCAAATTGCGTGGAGCCTACTATGCTATCCATCAATTGAGTGATGAGGATAAGGCGCGTGGTGTGGTTTGTGCATCAGCCGGAAACCATGCTCAGGGGGTTGCCTACACTTGTAACGAGATGAAGATTCCGGCAACCATCTTTATGCCAGTAACAACGCCTCTCCAAAAAATTGGTCAAGTCCGTTTCTTTGGTGGCAAGTTTGTAACAATCAAATTGGTAGGAGATACCTTTGATGCTTCTGCTCAAGCAGCACAGGAATATACCAAGTCTGAAGGGATGACTTTCATTGATCCATTCGACGATTATAATGTCCAAGCAGGTCAAGGAACTGTTGCTTATGAAATTTATGAGCAGGCTCAAGAGGAAGGTGTTTCCTTCGATAGTATCTTGGTTCCAGTAGGTGGTGGCGGCCTTATCTCTGGTGTAGCTACTTATATCAAGGATGTAGCACCGTCTATGGAGGTTATTGGTGTTGAGGCTAGTGGTGCTCGTAGTATGCGTGCTGCCTTTGACCGTGGTTATCCTGTAAAACTCGAAGAAATTGATAAGTTTGCGGACGGGATTGCTGTTCAAAAGGTAGGTGTCAAGACCTATGAAGTCGCACGTAAATATGTTGACCGCCTCTTGGGAGTTGATGAAGGCTTGATTTCAGAAACCTTAATTGATATGTACTCTAAGGTTGGTACCATTGCAGAACCCGCAGGTGCGGCGTCAGTAGCGGCTTTGGAAGTGATTAAAGATGAGATTAAAGGAAAAACCATCGTCTGCATCATTTCAGGTGGTAACAATGACATCAACCGTATGCCAGAGATGGAAGAACGTGCGCTTATCTACGATGGTATCAAGCATTACTTTGTGGTTAACTTCCCACAACGTCCTGGTGCCCTTCGTGAATTTGTAAATGATATCTTGGGACCAAATGATGATATCACTCGTTTTGAGTACATCAAACGAGCTAATAAAGGAAAAGGCCCAGTTCTCATTGGTATAGCTCTTAGTGATAAGAACGACTATGATGGACTTCTCGAGCGTCTTTCTGCCTTTGACCCAAGTTATATCAACCTTCACGGTAACGAAACACTATACAATATGCTTGTCTGAGGATAGGTTCAGATAAGAAGAAAAGAACCGACAAAAGTTGGTTCTTTTCTACTTTGACTTAGCTATAAAGTGGTACTAATGCCTTATCTTCAAACTAAAACCCCAGTATTTCTACTGAGGTTTTCTTTATTCGATAATTAAGAGTCCATCTTTAATGGCGAATGGATTGTCTTTATTGATGCGGTCATAGAACATGATACCGTTAGTATGGTCGATTTCGTGTTGAACAACGATTGAGTTGTAACCACGGAGTTTAACACGTTGCTTTTCGCCTTCTTTGTTGAAGTATTCAACAGTTACACGAGCATGACGAACCACGTAACCAGGAACGTCGCGATCAACTGAGAGGCATCCTTCGCCATCGCCCAAAGCAGCATCCTGAACAGAATGGGCAACTACTTTAGGGTTGTACATGATTTCTTGAAGGCTATATGCTTCTTTTGGTGGATTACCTTCAGCATCTTCAGGGTTTGGAACGAGAACAGCGATAATGCGTTTTGAAATATCTAATTGAGGGGCTGCAAGACCGACTCCCCCACGAAGCCCCATTTTTTCGGCAATAACAGGATCTTGTGAGTTACGAAGAAACTGCATCATTTTTTCGCCTAGGATAATGTCTTCGTCTGATAGTGGGAAGGTTACATCTTCAGCGACAGCACGCAAGGTTGGATTTCCTTCGCGAATGATATCATTCATATCAATCATATGGCTGGCGCGGATAATTTTGGTTTGAGCATCCATTTGTTTACCTCTATTTTCTTTTTTCTTTGATTTACTTGTTTATAACTATAGCACAAAAGGGTTGAAAATTAAACCATCAAGGGTTAAAGTGAGGCTTTTTCTAATCGATAAAAGCCAGTTTTTCCAAGGTTTGTCTCTCTAAAATACGATAGGTTTTAAAGGCCTCTTTTTCGATAATTCCCTGATCGATAAATTGTTTGATAACTCGCTGTACATGACGATAGCTAGTTCCAAAACGGGAAGCTAAAATGGATGGTGATAATTGAAAGATATTCTCTTCTTCACTTTTCAAAATATGGGTGGCCAGACGCTCTTTGACAGAGTAACTCGCATTTGTTGAAGCAGTAATACCTTGCTTATGCAGTGCCATAGCCAGGTTACGTCCAATTTGGTAGAGAAAAACAGGGTCTTTGAGGAGTTCTTCTTTATTATTTAATGGGAGCTGAACTGCTTGAACCTCTTCTAAAGCAATGACTGATGATCCTGCTGGTTGGTTGGTCATGAGTTCTACATCTCCCAATATCTGAGGCTGATTGAGCGTTTCTAGGATATGTTCTTTACCATTGAAGAGAGAACGAACAATTTTTACCTTTCCTGATAAAATGTAGGTCAGCTCAGTGATAGCTTGCCCTTGGGTACAAATATAATCGTTCTTTTGAAAGGTGACTTTCTGTAATTGGTTGAGGTAGGGGGGTGGAAAGACCTGGTCAAGTTGAGGTCTTATGGTATGATTACGCATACATCTCCTTTTTTAGGACCTAGGTCCTATTTTTTAAAGTCTCCTTAGATTATAATGAAAAAATAACTATTAGACAAGTAAGGAAAGGATGTTCTTATCCCTATATTATGACACGAATTTTAGAAAAAATGAGCCTGCTTGGGCTATCCTTGCTCTTGATTTCGGCCTTTTCGATTTCAACAGCGTTACCACCTATGTTGGACTACTATAGCCCAACCTTTTCTGCCGCGCAAGTGGAGCTTTTAGTATCTGTCCCTTCATTTTCCGTAGTCGCGATGCTCTTACTTAATTCATTTATTGACAAATGGCTAAGTGATAGACAGCTAATTGTGACTGGGCTGCTCTTACTTAGTAGTGCTGGGATTTTTCCTTTTTTTGTACAAGCCTATCCTCTTGTCTTACTGTCACGTATTGCTTTTGGAATGGGGATTGGTCTTATCAATGCTAAGGCGATTGCCATCATCAGTCAACGTTATCAAGGTAAAGAGCGGGTTCAGATGCTAGGTATTCGTGGCTCCATGGAGTTGATTGGTGGAGCTTCTTGTTCTCTTTTAGTTGGACAATTACTGAAAATTCATTGGACCTTTGCCTTTCTTATCTATGGTTTTGGTTTTGTGATTTTGATTATGTATCTCCTTTTTGTGCCAACGATGGAGCAAGTGGAGAAGAAGCAGATTACAAAAAGAAAACAAGTTCTGAACAAAAAAGACCTGGGTATGATTCTTGGCATGGCTCTTTTAGCAGGTTTTGTCATCTGTATCAATTCTTCGATTAGTTTGCGCGCACCTCTGTTTCAAGTTGCTGGTAAGACTATTGAAAGTGGTCAATCAGCCTTAGTACTGAGTTTAGAGCAGGGAATTGGAATTGTAGCTGGACTGAGTTTCGCCTCGCTTATAGGACATTTTAAAAATCGTCTTTTGCCAATAGTGATGTTCTTGTTAGCGGTTTGTCTCTTTGGGATGTCAGTGGCTGGTAACTTACCGATTTTGATTTTATCTTCAGTTGGTGTTGGTTTCTTTTATAGTATTATTTTGACAATTATCTTTAACCGACTTTCTGAGTCTATTGCTAGAAATCTGTTGAACAAGGCGACAGCCTATGTCCTCTTAGGGTGTAACCTAGGGTCAGCCATTTCCCCTTATGTTTTGAAATTGTTAGCACTCATATCTCCAAGTTTTAGTTGGATTTTTCTAGCCTATGCAATCGTAAGTTTCCTACTTTTCCTTGGATTCTTTCTGAATGCAAAAATGGCCAAAAAAGTCTAAGCTTCAAAAACTTAATCAGTGAAATCTTGCGATTGACAAAGATTAGTAGATGAGCTAAAATAGAGAGGTCGTAAAGACAAACCAACTCTTTCTTGGTTTTAGGAGAGCCAATCCTAAGACTCGGATGGAGCAAAAAAAGGAGAAAAAACATGGCAATCTCAAAAGAGAAAAAAAATGAAATCATTGCTCAATACGCACGTCACGAAGGTGACACTGGTTCAGTAGAGGTTCAAGTTGCTGTCCTTACTTGGGAAATCAACCACCTTAACGAACACATTAAACAACACAAAAAAGACCACGCTACTTACCGTGGTTTGATGAAAAAAATCGGTCACCGTCGTAACTTGTTGGCATACCTTCGCCGCACAGACGTTAACCGTTACCGTGAGTTGATCAGCTCACTCGGACTTCGTCGTTAATTCAAGATACAAGTGCCTAGGCCTTGTTCAATTGAATACACGAAAATGGAACTGCTCTATGATGGGGCAGTTTTTTTATTCATTAGGATTTTATCCCGAGTTCAAAACAGCTCTCTAGATGTAGAGGGATGTTTTTCTGTGTTCCTCTAAAAATTTCTGACGTTGATTAATCTATAGAATAAAAAAACTCCAAAATTAATTCTGGGAGTTTTTTAACTTAAAATCTTTTTGATAACTGTTTGAAATTGAGGGAGTTGATGAATAGCAGTTCCGACAAGGATACCTAACATATTTAAGGTGATATCTCCCAAATCAAAGACTCCTAAATGTCCGAAGTATTGAATGGATTCGACGGAGAAAAGGGTAAGGAGACAGAGTAGGAGATTACTCAATCGTGAAGAAAAGAGGAGTCCCAGAGGGATGAACATTAACAGGTTCATGATGGGAACGAAGTGGCTGCCCCAGTATAATTCCCGAGCGAAGGAAAGGGGGTTAAGTGAGAGACCTTGGGTACCAATGTTTTTCAAGAAAAGTAGGTAGAAGAGAGCAAGAAAGTAAATGAAGTAGAGTAGGAGTAGTGTCTGTTTTTTTAGCTTTCTAGTAAGAAGGAGTTTCAAAAAAGCGTAGACAAAGTAACTCAGTAGGACAATAATGACTAGGTTGAGTAAGACTTGAAAGTAGGAGCCATAATGGGCGATGTAATGAACGTACTGTTCGAGATGTCCCCTATAAAACCAATAAGACAAGGCCAGTGAGAGGATTCCTAGTAAGATGTTACTCAATGTTTTTAATGTTTTTGCCACTTTGCTCCTCCATTTGCATATGATGAGTACACATTATATCAAAAAAACGTTTAAAGAAAGTTAAGAAACTGTAACGAAGTTTTGATAGAATAAAAGGATAAGGCAGAATCAAAGACTAAAAAAGGACTTTGAAACAGCAACTCTACTTTTGACTAACAATTTAATGATTTTTGTAAACAGGCTATGAAAGCTTATAAAATAATTAAATTTTAAAAATTAGGAGTCAGCATCTTGTTTCAGGATTATTAAAATGTTATTATATAGTAGTGAATTTTTAACATAAAAAGGAGTTCGTCTTATGAATAAAAAGGTTTTGGCGACAGCTGGAATTGCAGCACTTGCAGTTTCTGCTACAGTTGCTAAAGCTGATGAGGTAACGACAAACGATCAAGCCTCAACAACAGCATCAGTATCATCGACAGCTACACAAGCTGTCCCAACTCAAGCCCAAGTCGAAGCGGCTAGAGAACAAGCCAGCGCTGCAAATCAAGCAGTATCGCAACAAGAGTCAGTTGTTGCTAATCATGAAGCAGCTGCAAACCAGGCTCAAGCAAACCTAGCGACAGCAGATGCTAACTTGCAAAAGGCACAAACAGCAGCCGATGAAGCAAGTCCAGAAACTATTGCTGCCGCTCAAGGTCAAGTAACTACTGCTGAAAATGCAGCTAAGGAAGCTAAGTCAGCAGTTGAAACAGCTCAATCAGCAGAAAAAACTGCCAAAGATGCAGCAGACAAACAGCAAGCTGTCGTTAATACAGATCAAGCTAATGTCAATGCTAAAGCTAGTGAAGTTGCTAATGCTCAAAAATCAGTAGATGCCGCTAAAGCAGCTCTTAATGGTTCTAGCGCTTCTGAGGCAGCTTCTAACCAAGCTAAAGCACGATCAGCTTTTGATGCTGCAACAGCAGCTGAGAAAAAAGCTCAAGAAGAATTGGCAGCCGCTCAGGTAGCTGATAAAGAAAAAGCCACTGCTATTTCAGCTAAAGAAGGGCAATTGACTGCAGATCAAAATGCAGCAAACCAAGCTAAAGCAGCTTATGAGACTGCTCAAACAGTAGCTAATGAAAAGGCAGCCGCACTTGCAGCCGCTGAAGCAACTAAGAAAAAAGCAGAATCTTCAACAACTTCAACAGCTAATGTTCGTCAAAAATTCTCAGTGTCACAAGAGTATGTCAATGCTCTTAAGATTCATGAGTCTAAAACAGTGACAGCAGCAGAAAAAGCTCAAGCTGAACAAGTCTTGAAGAACGTTAATAAACGTGATCGTGGTAACAATAGTTATCAAGATAATGAAGCGGATAAAAATGTTAAAATTAGTGATTTGAATAACCTTAGTGAAGCTCAAATTACAGATTTGTCATTGTATGCTTCAAGTTTGATTAACCAAATTCGTACAGCCTTTGGTACAACTCAAACATCTGTTTCAAAAGGTAGTGTTCTTGCGGCTGACCGTGTTTCAGACGGTTATGTAGCAGATAACTGGGGTTGGGAAGCTATTACCCATAAACGACATGATAGTGCCGCCCTTGACCGTGCTGGTAAGTCATTTAATAGTGTAAGTATTGGTGAAAACCTTAATACATGGCAAGGTTTGACAGGACCATTTACTCTTAACGACATTAAGAAATATGTCTATGAAGCTATGCTTGACTTCATGTTTAACGGTAATGAGTGGAACCATGCTCGTTCTATCTCTGGACTTACAGCAGATGGTGGTGAGTCTTACATTGGAACAGACATCAGTGTTGTTGCCGGTGCCTTTAACGTTCACGTAAACAATGTCAATAAAAATTCTATCGCTTCTGATAGTAGCTTTGACACAACTAAGATTGCTAACCCATATGAAGGTAACCAATCTCAATCATCTTCAAATGCAAATCTAGCAGCTGCAAAAGCAGCTTATGAAGCTGCTAAGCAAGCTAACGCTCAAGCTCAAAGTGACTTGGCTAGCAAGAAAGCGGCTTCTGAGTCAGCAACTCTTAAGCTTAAGAATACTCAGTCAGAACTTGCAGCTCTTAAAGCGACTGCAAGCAAGTTGGCAGCTGCTCAGAATAACCTTTCTGAAAAACAAGCAGCCCTTGCAACTGCTAAATCAGAATTGGAAAAAGCTAACGCTGCAGTTGAAAACCTTAATGCTAACGCACAAGAAAAAGCAGCAGCCCTTAGCAAAGCTCAAGCAACTCTTGATGAAAAACAAGCAGAGCTTCAAACAGCTAAAGCTAAACTTGCGACAAGCTCTGCAACCTTGCAACGTTTGACAAATGCATACAACGCTGCTAAGCAAGATACTGCTAAGAAACAAGTAGCATTGACACAAGCTAACCAAGCTTTGACTGCTGCTAAGAACCGTCTAGCAGCCCTTACAAATGCTTCAGGTAACCTGGCTAAGGCTAAAGCAGAACGTGCAACAGCCTTTGCTAAATTTACTGCAGCCAAAGGTGCTCTTTCAACTGAACGTGCGAAACTTGTTGAATTGTCTGCTAAACGTGATAAATTAACGAGCGAATACACAACTGTTCAAACAGCCTTCGATAACTACATGAAAGCTAAGGCAGACAAAGAGCTTCAAACACAATTGGCTAAAGAGTATGCTAACATTACATCTAAAGGTCTTACACCAGTACCTGTTTACGATGTAGATGGTAAAGTTATTGCTTTCACAACACAAGAACAAGCAGCTCAAACTGTAGCTCAGGTTCCTGTAAATTATGGTCAAACAAAAGCTGAGAAACAAGCTCCTGTACAAGAAGCAGACAGCTTGCCAGAAACAGGTGAGTCAACTACAGCAGGATTCAGTCTTGTAGGTCTCTTCATGACACTATTGGCCTTCCTTGGTTTCGTTGACAGACGTACACGTCGTAACTAATCATAATAAAAAAACGGCAACTGCCGTTTTTTTTATATGCCTGAGAATCTAAAAAAGTTAAGGTCGAAACCTTAACTTTTTCGTATTTAACCCAAGAAACGTTTAAGGAATTCCTTAGTACGTTCTTCTTTAGGATTTTCAAAGATTTGTTCTGGGCTACCTTGTTCAGCGATTACCCCTTTATCCATGAAGATGACACGGTCTGAAACATCACGTGCGAACTCCATTTCATGGGTAACGATAATCATGGTCAAACCAGTTTCGGATAGCTCCTGCATAGTCTTGAGTACTTCCCCTACCATTTCTGGGTCAAGGGCTGAAGTTGGTTCGTCAAAGAGGATGGCTTCTGGATCAACAGAGAGGGCACGAGCGATTGCTACACGTTGTTTTTGTCCCCCTGAAAGTTGTTTTGGTTTAGCTTTCCAGTATTGTTCCCCCATACCAACTTTCTCCAAGTTAGCTTTGGCGATGCTTTCAGCTTCTTTACGGTCACGTTTGAGAACAGTTGTTTGAGCTACGATAGCATTTTCCAAGACATTAAGGTTTTCAAAGAGGTTGAAGGATTGGAAAACCATACCGAGTTTTTCACGATAGGTAGTGAGGTCGTAACCTTTTTCAAGGACGTTGTCCCCATGATAGAGGATTTCACCACCTGAAGGTGATTCGAGTAGGTTAATAGAGCGAAGGAAGGTTGATTTCCCTGAACCTGAAGAACCAATAATTGAGATAACCTCACCCTTTTTGACACTGAGGGAGATATCTTTGAGGACTTCATTTTTTCCGTATGATTTTTTGAGGTTTTTAATTTCTAAAATCGTCTCAGTCATTAGTGAACCCCTCCTTGTGTGTAAGTATCTTGATCCAAACGGCGTTCTACATAACGCAAGATGCGTGTCACTGTGAAGGTAAGGACAAAGTAGATTGCTGCGATAACAAAGAATGTTTGGAAGTATTGATAAGTTTGGCTTGCGACAGTGTTACCTGCGAAGTAAAGTTCCACAACAGAGATAACGTTCAAAACAGAGGTATCCTTGATATTGATAACGAACTCATTACCAGTAGCTGGCAAGATGTTACGGATAACCTGTGGAAGAACAATCTTACGCATGGTTTGACCGTGGGTAAATCCAAGAGCAGTTGCAGCTTCAAATTGTCCTTTATCTACGGCGAAGATACCACCACGAACGATTTCACTCATGTAGGCTCCGGTGTTGATAGAAACGATGAAGACAGCTGCTAGGGTACGGTCAATATTGATACCAAAGGCCTGGGCAGTACCGTAGTAGATAACCATAGATTGTACAATCATTGGCGTACCACGGAAAACTTCGATATAGACATTAAGCACCCAACCGAAGAGTTTTTGGAGCAAGGCTACAAATTTATTAGTAGCCTTAGGAGCTGTGCGGTAAACACCAATCATAAGACCGATGAAAGTACCCACAACTGTACCGATAATTGAGATAAGAAGGGTAATTCCTGTACCACGTAAGAATTGTGGCCAGTTCTTAGCGATGATATTGCTCATCTGACTAAAGAAGTTTCCTTTTTTAGCCTCATCAGTCTTATCTGCAGGTTGGATGTCAATGATGTGATCCATCAGTTTAACACGTTCCTCTTGGCTGATTCCAGCAAGGACCTTATTGACTTGTTCCATTTGCTGGCTGTCTCCTTTGCGAAGACCGACGGCCAAGGAGACGTCATCGTCTGAAACCTGGAAACCACCATCTTTAAGCGTAATCATCTTATATTTTGAGCTAGCTTCTTCGGCAGTTTTTGCTTCAGGACGCTCTGAAACATAACCATCGATGATACCTGATGCAAGGGCTTGGCGCATAGCCCCAAAGTCTCCCATAGCCGTTTGTTTGCTGACACCTGGGATTTGGTCAATCAAATTATAGAGATAAACCCCTTGTTGAGCTGTGATTTTAGCATCCTTGAAGTCTTTGAGACTCTTAGCGTTGGCATAATCACCGTCTGAGCTGACAACCATGACAGGTTCGCTTCGGTAGTAGCTGTCTGAAAAGTCGATTTCTTGACGACGTTCAGCTGTTGGGCTCATACCTGCGATGATCATATCGATTTTGCCGGAAGTGAGGGCAGGAATCAAACCTGTCCAAGCTGTTTTGACTACCAAGGGTTTCTTGCCTTGAGCTTCAGCGATTTTTTTAGCGATTTGCACGTCATAACCGTTGGCATACTGTTTGGTACCTTCGATTGGAACGGCTCCGTTTGAGTTATCGTCCTGCGTCCAGTTGAAAGGTGCATAGGCAGCCTCCATACCGACACGGAGATACTCGTCTGCTTGAGCGCTTGATACCCCACCAAAAACGAGGAGGAGCGCTGCAAAGCAGGCTACAATAATTTTTTTCATTGAAACAATGTCTCCTATAAAAATGTCATACCTTACTATTTTACAGGAAATTAGGATTAATGACAATAAGTTGGGATTAGAAAAACAATCTCTATACCAAGATTGTCTTCAAATACAAGTTGTAATTTGATATAATGGGAAGGACGATTTGGAGCCTTAATCATTTTTGGTGTGATGAGGCTAGCATTTTAAAACGGAGATAATTATGCAAACGGCACAATTTATTATTGAATTACTAAAAGCAGTCTTTCTTGGGATTGTCGAAGGTATCACTGAGTGGCTACCGATTTCATCTACAGGTCACTTGATTTTGGTGAATGAATTCTTGAACTTGAGACAAAGTAAAGATTTCATCGATATGTTTAATATCGTTATCCAACTTGGTGCTATTCTTGCGGTTATGGTCATTTACTTTAAACGTTTGAATCCCTTCCAACCTGGTAAGACAGCACGTGAAGTGCAATTGACTTGGCAACTTTGGCTCAAGGTGGTCATTGCCTGTATTCCTTCAGCCTTCTTTGGTCTTCTTTTAGATGACTGGATGGAGGCCCATCTCAGTAATTTCTTTGTAGTAGCTATCATGTTGGTAGTCTACGGGATTGCCTTTATTTGGATTGAGGACCGCAATCGACGTGTAGAACCTAAGGTAACGGATTTGGCACGTATGTCTTACAAGACAGCTTTCTATATTGGTCTTTTCCAAGTCTTGAGTATCATTCCAGGGACAAGCCGTTCAGGTGCTACTATTCTTGGGGGTATCATCGTTGGTACTAGTCGTAGCGTAGCTGCTGACTTTACCTTCTTCCTTGGTATTCCAACCATGTTTGGTTATAGTGGCCTTAAGGCGGTTAAGTATTTCATTGACGGGAATACCTTGACAGGTGGACAAGTGGCTATTCTCTTGGTAGCTAGTGTGACAGCCTTTGTTGTCAGCTTGTTCGTGATTCGCTTCTTGATGAATTATATTAAGAAACATGATTTCACAGTTTTCGGAAAATACCGTATCGTGCTTGGTATTATTGTGCTTCTCTATGGAGCTGTCAAACTTATTTTCGGATAATTACTTTTAAGTAAACTGAAAAGGACTTCAATTGAAGTCCTTTTTAGCTGGTTTAGAGATCATTTGTGGAGAAGTTTTCCAAAGATAAGGTAAGCTAGCGACCATAGGACCAGTCCGCAAGTCAAAAAGCTAGCTAGGATTTTCAAGAAGTCCACGACATTATGCAAGGGATACCATCCGGACAAACAGAGAATTGGAAGGATGGTAACACACATGATTGAGAAGTGGAGAAGAGATTGCTGTTTGAGCGATAAACGATTATCGTCGTAAATGGGTGCAGTTGCTAGTATGATGGCGACGATTAGCCCTGTAAGAAAGGTAGATTTGTTTACTTGATAAGGTTGCCCCGATAAGTAGAGAAAGAGCGTCAATAAACTCGTTATTCCTCCAGCAATGCTAGCTCGTAGCCACCCTTTTTTATAGGCAGTCATGGTCATCACCTCCATGTATATCTTCACTTTTATTATACTCCAATCTAGGATAGATGACAGGTATAAATGGGGAAATACAAGGTTTTGTTAGTATTAAGAAGTTTTTAGAAATCCTTTCCAAAATAAGACTCAAACTTGCTCAGAAATTGCTATCTCTTGGCTTTTCTAGTATAATGAAATAACTACTCGTGCGAGGTTTTTTACATATGGAAATGAAACAAATAAGCGAGACAACTCTAAAAATCATGATTACCATGGAAGATCTTGAAGAACATGGTATGGAATTGAAGGATTTCTTGATTCCCCAGGAAAAAACAGAGGAATTTTTCTATACTGTCATGGATGAGTTGGACTTGCCTGATAACTTTAAAAATAGTGGGATGCTGAGCTTCCGTGTCACGCCACGCAAGGATCGTGTGGATGTCTTTGTGACTAAATCAGATCTTAAGGAAGACCTTGATTTCAACGATTTGTCATATATGGATGACTACTCAGGGCTTTCTCCAGAAGAGTTCCTCAAGGCTCTTGAGGGTAACTTTATGGACAAGGGTGACATCGAAGCACACCATAAGCTCGAAGAGCTTGAAAAGACCTTGGAAGAGGTTGATAAGGCTATGACAGAGCCTACCAAGGAAGTGCCCGAAGAAAATATTCGTGAAGACTATACCCACTATGTCTTGGCCTTCTCTGACTTTGATCAAGTGGTGACCTTTACACAAGGCTTGAAGGATGTGCCTGTTGAAGGTTCTGAGCTTTATAAACTTGGGGATGTCTACTATATGACAGTCCTTCTTTACTTGGCTGATGAGCCTGATTATTACGCGAACAATATGTATGCGCGTTTTCTTGAATATGCGAATGTAGCAGACCGAACACGTGCCTACCTACAAGAGCATGCAACAATCTTGATGGAAGAGGACGCCTTACCGGTACTACAAGCAACGAAATGGAGCTAAGACATGCCTTGGACCATTAATTATATATTCGTTTTGATTGGGACCTTTTTGATAGCCATCGTGACGACCCCTTTGGTACGCTCTTTGGCCTTACGTGTCGGAGCTGTTGACAATCCCAATGCAAGACGTATCAATAAAAAGCCAATGCCTAGTGCTGGTGGTCTAGCTATTTTGTTGGCCTTTGTACTAGCGACCTTGGTCTTTATGCCTATGATTATCCATAAGGATATTTGGCATGTTTCTTACATCAGGTACATCTTGCCGGTTGTTGTGGGGGGATCTGTCGTAGCTCTGACGGGCTTCGTTGATGATATCTTGGAATTAAAGCCTCTACCTAAGATGCTTGGTATTGTTATTGGAGCTGTCATTGTTTGGGCTTTTACAGACTTCCGATTTGATAGCTTTAAGATTCCATTTGGTGGTCCTATGATTCATTTTGGACCGGTCTTGACCTTGATTTTAACGGTGTTATGGATTGTGGCCATCACCAATGCCATTAATCTGATTGATGGTTTGGACGGCTTGGTTGGAGGCGTTTCCATCATTTCCCTTATGACTATGGGGGTGATCTCTTATTTCTTCCTCTATGATACTGATATTTTCTTGACCATGACTATCTTTGTCTTGGTGGCTGCCATTATGGGCTTCTTCCCTTACAATTATCATCCAGCAATTATCTATCTAGGTGATACAGGGGCGCTCTTTATTGGCTTTATGATAGGTGTTTTGTCATTACAAGGGTTGAAAAATGCAACTGCAGTGGCTATTTTGTCACCTGTTATTATCCTTGGAGTGCCTATTGTTGACACAGTGGTAGCTATTGTCCGCCGTAAATTGTCAGGGCGCCCAGCCATGGAGGCTGACAAGATGCACTTGCATCATCGCCTTCTAGCTATGGGCTTCACTCATCGAGGAGCGGTTCTGGTGGTTTATGCCATCGCTATCCTCTTTTCATTGATTGCCCTCCTGTTAAACGTTTCTAGCCGTCTCGGTGGTATTCTCTTGCTCTTGAGTTTGATTTTGGGAATGGAAATTCTGATTGAAGGGCTTGAGATTTGGGGCGTTGGTCGAACACCACTCTTCAACCTTCTGAAATTTATCGGGAATAGTGATTATCGCCAAGCAACCATGTTAAAATGGAAGCAAGGGCGAAAAAATTAAACATTTGAAAAGCCAAGTAATGGCTTTTTTGTTATAATGATTCTAATTAAGGAAAATGGAAGTTCTCTTTTTGTTTTCCAGAAAATAGCAAGACTATTTTCAAAAAAATAATGCAAATTAGCGAGCGACTGCTCGCTGTATATATGAAAAAGGAGTATACAATGTCTGTACTTGAAATCAAAAATCTTCATGTTTCTGTTGAAGATAAAGAAATCTTGAAGGGTCTTAATTTGACTCTTAAAACTGGTGAGACTGCTGCTATCATGGGTCCTAACGGAACTGGTAAATCTACCCTTTCAGCTGCTATCATGGGTAATCCAAACTATGAAATTACAGAAGGGGACATCCTTTTTGATGGTGAAAGTATCCTTGACTTGGAAGTTGACGAACGTGCACGCCTAGGTCTTTTCCTTGCTATGCAATACCCAGCTGAAATCCCAGGAATCACAAATGCTGAGTTCATCCGTGCGGCTATGAACGCTGGAAAAGAAGATGACGAAAAGATTTCTGTTCTTGATTTCATCACTAAATTGGATGAAAAGATGGAATTGCTTGGTATGCGTGAAGAAATGGCTGAGCGTTACCTTAATGAAGGTTTCTCAGGTGGTGAGAAAAAACGTAACGAAATCCTTCAATTGCTCATGTTGGAACCTAAGTTTGCTCTTCTCGATGAGATTGACTCAGGTCTTGATATCGATGCCCTTAAAGTGGTTTCAAAAGGGGTTAACGCTATGCGTGGCGAAGGCTTCGGTGCTATGATTATCACTCATTACCAACGTCTCTTGAACTATATCACTCCAGATGTCGTACACGTAATGATGGAAGGTAAAGTGGTTCTTTCAGGCGGTCCTGAATTGGCTGCTCGTCTTGAGCAAGAAGGTTATGCGAAAATCGCTGAAGAGCTCGGTTACGAGTACCACGAAGAAGCGTAAGTCTGTTACTCGAAATAACTAGAAAAGGAGTAACCTATGTCAAAAGAATCTATTATCGCTTTTTCACAAGCAAAAGCAGAGCCACTTTGGTTGCAAGACCTTCGTCAAGCAGCCTTTGATAAGCTTGAAAGTTTGGCTCTTCCAAAAATTGAGTGTGTTAAATTCCACCGTTGGAATCTCGGTGATGGAACGATTACTGAAAATGAACCATCAGCAAATGTGCCTGATTTTACAGCGCTTGGAAACAACCCTAAATTGGTCCAAGTAGGAACAAATACTGTTCTTGAACAATTGCCAGCTGACTTGATTAGCCAAGGTGTGGTCTTTACAGACCTTACGAGCGCTCTTGAGGAAATCCCAGAAGTCGTTGAAGCCTTCTTTGGTAAGGCTGTAGCCTATGATGAGGACAAATTGGCAGCTTATAACTATGCCTACTTCAATAGTGCAGCAGTCCTTTATGTACCAGATAATGTTGAAATTGACTTGCCAGTTGAAAGCTATTTTTACCAAGATGGAGCTTCAAATGTTCCATTTAACAAACACGTTTTGATCGTGGCCGGTAAAAATAGTAAATTGACTTACCTTGAGCGTTTTGAAACGCTAGGTGAAGCGACTGAAAAAGCTAGTGCCAACATTTCTGTGGAAGTTATTGCTCAAGACGGTGCACAAGTTAAGTTTGCGGCTATTGACCGTTTGGGTGAAAACGTCACAACTTATATTAGTCGTCGTGGTCGTATCGGTCGTGATGCCAGCATTGACTGGGCTCTCGGGATCATGAACGAGGGAAATGTTATTGCTGACTTTGATAGTGACTTGATTGGTAATGGAAGTCATGCCAACCTTAAAGTTATTGGTCTTTCATCAGGTCGTCAGGTTCAAGGGATTGATACTCGTGTGACGAACTATGGTAACAACTCTGTGGGTCATATCCTACAACATGGTGTTATCTTGGAACGTGGTACTTTGACTTTCAATGGTATTGGTCACATTGTCAAAGGTGCTAAGGGTGCTGATGCACAACAAGAAAGCCGTGTGCTTATGCTTTCTGACAAGGCACGTTCAGACGCTAACCCAATTCTCTTGATTGACGAAAATGAAGTTACAGCAGGACATGCTGCTTCAATCGGTCAGGTAGATCCAGAGGATATGTATTACCTCATGAGTCGTGGACTTGATCAAGACACTGCAGAACGTTTGGTTATTCGCGGTTTCTTAGGAGCAGTTATTACTGAAATCCCAGTTAAAGAAGTGCGCGATGAAATGATTTCTGTAACTGATACAAAACTAAACAAACGTTAGGAACTATCGACGCAGATAGTCTAACCTATGATATATCTAGATAGGGAGATAAGATGTCAGCTTTAGATGCCTATAAGATTCGACAAAATTTTGCCATTTTAGATCAGGTAGTTAATGATGAACCTTTGGTATACTTGGATAATGCAGCAACGACTCAGAAGCCTCAAGTAGTTTTGGACACTCTCATGGCCTACTATCATGAGGACAATGCCAATGTTCACCGTGGTGTGCACACTTTGGCTGAGCGTGCAACAGCTGCTTACGAAGCTAGTCGTGAAAAGCTTCGTCAGTTTATCAATGCTAAATCAACCAAAGAGGTCCTCTTTACACGTGGAACGACAACTGGTCTTAACTGGGTTGGTCGTTTTGCAGAGCAGGTTCTTGAGCCAGGAGATGAGGTGGTTATTTCAATTATGGAACACCACTCAAATATCATTCCTTGGCAGGAAGCTTGTAAGAAGACAGGGGCTAAACTTGTTTACGCCTACTTGAAAGATGGCCAATTGGATATGGAAGATTTGGCCAACAAGATTACTGAAAAGACAAAATTTGTCAGTCTAGCTCAGGTCTCTAACGTTTTAGGCTGCATCAATCCTGTCAAAGAAATTGCCAAGCTTGCCCACCAAGTTGGTGCCTATATGGTAGTGGACGGTGCCCAATCGGCGCCCCACATGGCCATTGATGTTCAGGATTTAGATTGTGATTTCTTCACCCTTTCTGGACATAAGATGTTAGGTCCAACAGGGATTGGGGTTCTTTATGGTAAGGAAGAGATTCTTAACCAGATGAATCCGATTGAATTCGGTGGTGAGATGATTGATTTTGTTTATGAACAAGAAGCCACTTGGAAGGAACTACCTTGGAAATTTGAGGCTGGTACACCTAACATTGCGGGGGCTATTGCTCTTGGTGCTGCTGTGGACTACCTCTCTGCTTTAGGCATGGAAAATATTCATGCTTACGAGCAAGAATTGGTAGACTATGTTTTGCCTAAGCTTCAGGCGATTGATGGTCTGACAGTCTACGGGCCAGAAGATCCTAGTCAGCATGCAGGTGTTATTGCCTTTAATATTGATGGGCTTCACCCTCATGATGTGGCGACAGCTCTTGATTATGAAGGAGTGGCAGTGCGTGCGGGTCACCACTGTGCTCAGCCTTTAATTAATCATTTAGGAATCTCATCAGCTGCCCGAGCAAGTTTCTATATTTACAATACTAAAGAGGATTGTGACAAGCTTGTGGAGGCAATTCTTGCGACGAAGGAGTTTTTCAATGGCACTCTCTAGACTAGATAGTTTATATATGGCTGTTGTGGCCGATCACTCTAAGAGCCCTCACCATCATGGTGTCCTACCAGATGTGGAGCAACTTCAACTGAATAATCCGACTTGTGGAGATGTTATCAATCTGTCAGTTAAATTTGATGGTGACGTGATTGAAGACATTGCCTTTGCTGGTGATGGTTGTACTATTTCTACAGCTTCATCAAGTATGATGACGGATGCAGTTATTGGAAAAACCAAGGCAGAGGCTTTGGAACTAGCGGAGATTTTCTCTCTTATGATTCAAGGAAAACATGACATCGCTACAGGTAAATTAGGTGAAGCTAAGCTTTTGGCGGGGGTTTCTAAATTTCCACAACGTATCAAATGTGCAACACTCTCTTGGAATGCGCTCAAAAAAGCCATAGAGAGAAGCGAGCTTTAGGAAGTCAAGGAGCAGTTAGTCTCCTTGCCCAAGCAAAAAGGAAAACGAATCAAACCTTTAATAAAGGAAAATACTATGACTGAAACAAATGAAAAAGTAGAACCAAAACCCATTGATTTGGGGGAATATAAATATGGTTTCCATGATGATGTGACACCAGTCTTTTCAACAGGAAAAGGAATCAGTGAAGATGTGGTCCGTGCCATGTCTGCTGAAAAAGGGGAGCCTGAGTGGATGCTTGAATTCCGCTTGAAATCACTAGAAACCTTTAAGAAAATGCCTATGCAAGAGTGGGGACCAGATCTTTCGGAAATCGACTTCGATGACTTGACATATTTCCAAAAAGCGTCAGACCGACCTGCTCGTGACTGGGAAGATGTACCTGAAAAAATCAAGGAAACCTTTGAACGTATTGGTATCCCCGAAGCTGAACGTGCTTACCTGGCAGGGGCTTCAGCTCAGTATGAATCAGAAGTGGTTTACCACAACATGAAAGAAGAGTATGACAAGTTGGGTATTATCTTTACAGATACGGACTCAGCTCTTAAAGAGTACCCAGAACTCTTCAAGAAGTACTTCTCAAAACTGGTTCCACCAACAGACAATAAATTTGCGGCCCTTAACTCTGCCTTCTGGTCAGGTGGTACCTTTATTTATGTACCTAAAGGCGTCAAGGTGGATATTCCGCTTCAAACCTACTTCCGTATTAACAATGAAGCAACTGCCCAGTTTGAACGTACCCTTATCATCGTTGATGAAGGTGCCAGCGTTCACTATGTGGAAGGCTGTACGGCACCAACCTATACTTCAGCCAGTCTTCATGCAGCCATCGTTGAAATCTTTGCACTTGAAGGAGCTTATATGCGTTATTCAACCATTCAAAACTGGTCAGATAGCGTCTATAATTTGGTAACCAAACGTGCCACTGCTAAGAAAAATGCTACGGTTGAGTGGATTGACGGTAACCTTGGTGCTAAGAAAACAATGAAGTACCCTTCGGTTTACCTAGATGGTGAAGGTGCACGTGGGACTATGCTTTCTATAGCTTTTGCCAATGCTGGTCAGCACCAGGATACAGGAGCTAAGATGATTCATAATGCGCCACATACATCATCATCTATTGTCTCTAAATCAATCGCCCGTAATGGTGGTAAGGTTGACTATCGTGGCCAAGTAACTTTCAATAAGGACTCTAAGAAATCTGGTTCCCACATTGAATGTGATACGATCTTGATGGATGATTTATCTAAGTCAGATACGATTCCATTTAATGAAATTCACAACTCACAAGTTGCTCTTGAACACGAAGCTAAAGTTTCTAAGATTTCTGAAGAGCAACTCTACTACCTCATGAGCCGTGGACTTTCAGAACAAGAAGCAACTGAAATGATTGTCATGGGATTTGTGGAACCATTTACCAAAGAACTTCCAATGGAGTATGCTGTTGAGCTTAACCGCTTGATTAGTTATGAAATGGAAGGATCAGTTGGGTAAAAATAAGCTTGTGTATAAATACAAAGTAAACTGAGAATTAGTCCAAAATACTATAAGGTTAAGATATGCATCTTAGCCTTTTTGTTTGGATTGATTGTAAAAATTCTATAGCATTGTGAAAGAAGAGCTATAGATGCACAATTTTTGGATATTTATAGTCTTTTTAGAGGCAAACATAACTGAGTTGTCGAATTATTCAGAATTAGGTCTTTACTTTAGAATGTTTTAAGGTATAATTATACACGAAAGTAAATTTTTTATTGGAGGAGGTTTCTTATAAACATGATTAAGAAACGTAACTTTAAAAGTATTGTAGCTACTGGAGTAATTGCTTTGGCTTCTGCAACACTTCTTGCTGCTTGTGGTTCAAAATCAACCTCAAGTAAAGATGAAATTAACTGGTACACACCTACTGAAATATTGACACTTGATGTTTCTAAAAATACAGACCACTATTCGGCCTTGGCGATTGGGAATTCAGAAAGCAACTTGCTCCGTGTTGATAAAAATGGTAAGTTGCAACCTGATTTGGCTGAAAAGGTTGATGTGTCGGCCGATGGTTTGACTTATACAGCTACTCTTAGAGATGACTTGAAGTATTCAGATGGTACTAAACTTACTGCTGAGGACTTTGTCTATACTTGGCAACGTATGGTTGATCCTGCTACAGCTTCTGAATATGCTTACCTCGCTTCAGATTCTCACCTTGTTAATGCTGCAGATATTATTGCTGGTAAGAAGAGTGTTGAAGAGTTGGGTGTTAAGGCTGAGGGTAATAAAGTTATCTTTACCTTGTCAAATCCTTCTCCACAATTTAAGAGTCTTTTGTCATTCTCAAATTTTGTTCCGCAACATAAGGAATTTGTAGAAAAGACTGGAAAACAATATGGAACGAAGTCTGATAAACAAATTTATTCTGGACCTTTTAAAGTTGAAAATTGGAATGGTACAAGTGGTAGCTTTAAACTTGTCAAAAATGACAATTATTGGGATGCTAAGCACGTCAAAACAAAGACAATCAATATTCAAACAGTTAAGAAACCTGATACAGCCGTTCAAATGTATAAACAAGGTCAACTTGACTTTGCAAGCATTTCAAGTACGTCAGCAATTTTTAATTCTAATAAAAAGAATAAAGATGTTGTTACAGTTCCAGAAGCAACAACAAGTTATATGACCTATAATGAAACTGGCAAAGTTAAAGGTCTAGATAATCTTAAAATCCGTCAAGCCCTCAACCTTGCTACTGATCGTAAAGGTATTGTCGAAGCTGCGGTTGATACAGGTTCAGTTCCAGCAACTAGTCTTGTACCTACTGGATTGGAAAAATTACCTGATGGTACTGATTTATCTAAATATGTAGCACCTGGCTATAGCTATAACAAGGAAGAAGCAGCTAAGCTCTTTAAAGAAGGTCTTGCTGAAGCTGGTTTGAGCGACTTGAAATTGACAATTACAGCAGATTCAGATTCACCTGTTTCAAAAGCTGCAGTTGATTACATTAAGGAAACTTGGGAGAAAGCTCTTCCTGGTTTGACTGTTGAAGAAAAATTTGTGACATTCAAACAACGTCTTGAAGATACCAAGAATCAAAACTTTGATGTTGCTCTTGTTCTTTGGGGTGGTGACTATCCAGAAGGATCAACATTCTATGGCTTGTTCACTTCAAATTCAGCTTATAACTATGGTAAGGCAAATAGCTCTACATACGATGCAGCCTATGAAAAAGCACTTTCAACTGATGCATTAGATCCAACAGCTGCTGCAAATGATTATAAAACTGCTGAAAAAGCACTTTATGATGAAGCAATGTATAATCCGATTTACTTCCGATTTACAAAAGGTTTGCAAAATCCTTCAATCAAAGGACTTGTACGTAACTCAACTGGTCTTGATGTTGACTTCACCTATGCTTATAAAGATAAATAGTTGCTATCATTATAATGACAGAGTAAAGTAGAACATTCATCAGCTACTGTATGTACGTTTATCACAAAATGAACTAAGAAGCTGGCGGCTTTAGTCCCAGCTTCTTTCGTTGTTAGATAAAGGAAATTTTATGACGAAATATTTATTGAAAAGGATAGCTATTTTGCTAGTTACCTTATGGGTGGTTGTCACTCTATCTTTCTTCCTAATGCAGGTTATGCCGGGGTCACCATTCAATAATCCCAAATTAACGAATGATATGATTGCGGTTATGAATAAGCAATATGGGTTAGATAAGCCTGTATGGCAACAGTATTTGCAATATCTTTGGAATGTACTGCACGGTGATTTAGGAACAAGCTATCAGTCTGCTAATCAGCCTGTTAGCATGATGATTAGTCAGCGTTTGGCAGTTTCAGCGCAACTGGGTATTCAAGCCCTTGTTGTTGGGGTGTTAGCTGGTCTTTTTGTAGGAGCAGTGTCAGCGCGTAATAAAAATAATTGGATTGATAATATCTTGAGCGTGCTATCAACACTCGGTATTTCAGTACCTTCATTCATTATTGGTCTTTTACTTTTGGATTATCTCGGATTTAAGTGGGGAGTTCTTCCTTTATCTGGATGGGGTTCATTTAGCCAAACTATTTTACCTACTTTAGCTCTGGCTATTCCAGTATTTGCTCAAGTTACCCGTTTTTTCCGTAGTGAAATGATTGAAACCATGAATACTGATTTTATTCAACTAGCTAGGGCCAAGGGATTAACAGCTCGTCAAATTAGTAATCGACATGCTTATCGAAATTCAATGATTCCTGTTCTTACCTTAATCGGTCCAATGGCTGCTAATATCCTAACAGGTTCAGCACTCATAGAGCAGATTTTCTCAATTCCTGGGATTGGCCAACAGTTTGTTACCTCTATTCCAACAAAAGATTATCCTGTCATTATGGGAACCACTATTGTTTATGCTGTTATGCTTATGGTAGCTATCCTATTGACAGATATCATTACTAGTTTTGTGGATCCACGTGTCCGTCTGAAGTAAGGAGAGTATCATGGAAGAAAAACAACTATTCAAACTTGTTGGTGCTGGAAATACTGAATCACAAGAAAAAATTGAAAAACCGACTCTCTCTTTTACGCAAGATGCTTGGAGACGTCTGAAAAAAAATAAATTGGCGACCATATCACTTTGGTTTTTAGCGATTCTGTTGGTCTTTTCAATTGGATCAAATTTCTTTGTTAAAGCCAAGGATGCTAATAGTTTTAATGGTGATGAAGTTAAGACATATCGTAATTTACCCCCAAAAATATCAGATAGTTTACCATTCTGGAATGGTAGTATCGTGTTTTCAGGCAATACGGAACCTAATGATGTGTATTCTGACCAATCTGTTCCAAAAGGTGATAAATTTATTTTAGGAACTGATAATCTAGGACGTAGCTTAGCGAAACGTGTGATTATTGGTATACGTATCTCTCTCTTGATTGCCATTGTTGCGACCTTGATTGATTTGATTATTGGAGTGACCTATGGTCTGGTGTCAGGGTTCTTGGGTGGGAAAATTGACCTCTTCATGCAACGTGTTATTGAGGTCATCTCATCTATCCCTAATTTGGTCATAGTAACTATGTTAGGACTTCTCTTGGGTAATGGTGTAATGTCAATCATTATATCCATTGCCATTGTCGGATGGACATCTATGGCACGTCAAGTACGCAATTTAACTTTATCTTATCGAGAACGTGAATTTGTTTTAGCCTCACGCGCTTTGGGTGAAAACAAATTTAAGATAGCTTTTAAACATGTTTTACCAAATATCTCAGGTATCATTATTGTTCAAATTATGATGACAGTTCCAAGTGCTATTATGTATGAAGCAGTTCTGTCAGCTATCAATTTGGGGGTTAAGCCACCAACAGCTTCTTTAGGTTCGTTGATTACAGATGCGTCTGAAAATCTCCAATACTACCCTTATCAGGTGGTTATTCCTGCTTTGGCTCTTGTTTTTATCTCTCTTGCCTTCATTCTTTTAGGGGACGGCTTGCGTGATGCATTTGACCCTAAATCTAACAAAGAAAACTAATAGGAGCGTAATAATGACGAAAGAAACGATTTTAAGTGTAAAAAATCTCCATGTTAATTTTCATACTTACGCTGGAGAAGTAAAAGCGATTCGTGATGTTAATTTTGACTTAAAAAAAGGTGAAACATTAGCGATTGTTGGTGAGTCTGGTTCAGGAAAATCTGTAACGACAAGGACACTAATGGGGCTATCAGATAAAAATGCTGAGGTAATTGGAGAAATTACCTTTAAGGGACGCAATATGCAAACCTTGAAGGAGCAAGATTGGGTTGAAGTTCGTGGAAATGATATTGCTATGATTTTTCAGGATCCTATGACCAGCCTTGACCCTACTATGAAAATTGGACACCAAATTGCTGAGCCTATCATGCTTCATGCCAAGGTATCTCAGAAGGAAGCCTTAGAAATGGCTTTACAATTAATGAAAGATGTTGGTATACCTAATGCTGAAGAACATATAAATGATTATCCTCATCAATGGTCAGGAGGAATGCGTCAAAGAGCAGTAATTGCCATTGCTCTAGCGGCAGATCCTGAAATTTTGATTGCTGATGAGCCTACGACAGCCTTAGATGTAACGATTCAAGCACAAATTCTTCATCTTATGAAAAAAATTCAAGAAGAGCGTAATTCATCTATTATTTTTATTACTCATGACTTGGGCGTTGTCGCTGGTATGGCTGATCGTGTAGCGGTAATGTATGCCGGTAAAATTGTGGAATATGGTACTGTGGATGAGGTTTTCTACAATCCGAAACACCCATACACGTGGGGGCTTCTTAACTCAATGCCTACAACAGAAACAGAATCTGGTAGTCTAGAAGCTATTCCAGGAACTCCCCCAGACTTACTTTATCCTCCTAAAGGAGATGCCTTTGCTGCTCGAAATGCCTTTGCTTTAGATATTGATTATCAGGAAGAACCGCCAATGTTTAAAGTATCAGATACGCATTTTGCAGCAACATGGCTCTTAGATGAACGAGCTCCTAAAGTAACCCCTCCTTCACCAATATTGAAACGATGGGAAAAATGGTCAAAGATGAAGGAGAAATAAGATGACACAAGAACGTAAGAAGTTAGTAGAATTAAAAAATGTGTCTCTAACTTTTAATAAAGGAAAATCAAACGAAGTTAAGGCCATTGATGACGTTAGCTTTGATATCTATGAGGGCGAAATTTTCGGCCTAGTTGGAGAATCTGGTTCAGGTAAAACGACCATTGGGCGTTCTATTCTAAAGCTTTATGATATTGATTCGGGTACTGTTACCTTTGCTGGTAATGATATATCAAGTTTAAAAGGGAAAGACCTTCATGATTTCCGTAAGACAGCTCAGATGATTTTTCAAGATCCTCAAGCTAGTCTTAATGGACGAATGAAGATTCGTGATATTATTGCTGAGGGGATTGATATTCATAAATTGGCTAAATCCAAGGAAGAACGTGAAGCCAAGGTTAAAGAACTTATTAATTTGGTGGGATTAAATGAAGATCACTTATCAAGATATCCTCATGAATTTTCTGGTGGTCAGCGTCAAAGAATTGGTATTGCGCGTGCTTTAGCGGTCAATCCTCATTTTATTGTAGCAGACGAACCTATCTCTGCTTTAGATGTTTCTATTCAAGCACAAGTAGTTAATTTGATGCAAAAGTTACAACACGAACAGGGGTTAACTTATTTGTTTATTGCACATGACTTGTCAATGGTTAAATATATATCCGATCGTATTGGTGTAATGCATTGGGGTAAACTCCTTGAGGTAGGACCAGCAGATGAGATTTACCATAATCCGATTCATCCTTATACAAAGAGTTTATTGTCTGCCATTCCAGAACCAGACCCAGAAAGAGAGCGGAAACGTCAACATTTGATTTATGATTCCTCTATTGAAAATGATGGGGAAAAGAGACAAATGTATGAAATCCGAACAGGACATTTTGTTTATGCTACAGAAGCAGAGGCTAAAAATTATAAAGAAGAAGCCAATGTAAATTAGACTGTAAAAAGGGCTCTTTGTCAACTGTAGTGGGTGACGGAAAAGCTAACATCTAGAGAGGACCTGATAGGTCTTCTCTTTTTTTATGTTTAGAGTGATGAAGACACGTTTCTTAAAGTTGATGAAGTTTCTAAAACCGAAGCCCAACCGTTTGATGTCTTTAATCAACTTGTTAGTCGCTTCGAGTTTCGCGTTTGAATAGTCAGTTTCTAGTGCATTCTTGATGTATTGCTTGTGTCTAAGAAAAGTCCTAAAGACCGTTTGAAAGTAGTGATTGACCTTGCTCATGTTCTCCTCTATTAACTCAAAAAACTCATCTACCCTCTTCTCCTGAAAGTGAAAAAGCAAAAGCTGATAAAGTTTGTAGGCATTAGCGAGCTCTTCTGAAAAGACCAATGTCTTCTCAATGATTTCATGTGGTACTAAAGTTTGTCGGAAGGTCTTTGAATAGAAAGAGTTGAGCGATAGCTTACGGCTGTCCTTTTGAAAGAGTCGCCAGTGATTTTTCAAGGCTCGATAGGGTAGTGACTTCTTATCAAACTGGTTCATAATAGCAATTCTTGTCTTTAAAAATGCTCGACCAAGGTGCTGGATAATGTGGAAACGATCAAGAACGATTTTGGCGTTTGGAAAAAGTTTTTTGGCTAGTGGCATATAGGTCCCAGACATATCCATCGTGATAAACTGTACCTGTTGTCGGACTTTCAATGGATACTTCAAAAAGTAGTTTCGTATAGTGGTTTGGCGACGATTATCAAGGATGGTTATGAGTTCGTTTGTCTCATAATTCTGGGCTACAAAAGCGAATTCCCCTTTCTTGAACCCAAACTCATCCCAGGACATAACAGTAGGGAGCTTGTCATAATGTTCCTTGAAAGTAAACTGGTCGAGCTTACGATAGACAGTGGACGTCGACACACGAAGCTTTCTGGCAATATCAGTTAGTGACATCTTCTCAGTTAGTAGTTGTGTAACCTTTTGTCGGACAAGGTTGGAGATTTGACAGTTTTTCTCAACGATTGATGTCTCAGCTACCGTGACTCTCCTACAATTTTTACACTGGAAGCGGCGTTTCTTCAGACGTAGTAGTGTTGGAGTTCCCGCTTGTTCGAGAAGAGGGATTTTAGAAGGCTTTTGAAAGTCGTACTTGATCATTTTTCCATGGCAATGAGGACATGATGGTGCAGGATAATCGAGTTTTGCTTGAATCTCTATATGAGTGTCAGTTTCAAAAACAAGTGAAATCTTGATGTTTTGGTCTTTAATTCCGATTAATTCTGTGGTATTCTTAATAAGTCTCATAAGTTCTTCCTAATGATGGTTTGGTTGCTTTTCATTATAGTTCTTATGGGACTTTTTGTCTGCATTCAAAAAGCTCTATAATCTCTACAGTGATTTTACCCACTACAGAAATTATAGAGCCGTAAAAAGGCGGTGATTTTTAGTTACCTCCTTTTTATTTGCTAGAGTAAGAAAGCGTTTACAACATATATTTAAAAAGATATAATAGATTTGAATAGCAAGTAATGGAGGGGACTAATATGGGAGTGTATAACAGTGACTGGCTACTCAATCAAATTCGTGGGACAGCTAATGTGGTCAGTAAGGCTTTTAAATTTGAGACTCTGGATATTGATTTAGGTCAGGTGGAGGACGAGCAAGGTCACACTATTGATGGTAATGACTATATTGACGACTTGTTGATCCATGAACAGTATGATCAGGCAACTATCTTCATTCATAGTCAACTCAAGCGTTTGACAACTAATGACTATAATCTCCTTGTCAGCGTCTATATTGAGTATTTGGAGAATTTGCCACCTGTAATAAGGCAAAAACACCATTTTGATGATAGAAAAATAGCAAGTTTGAGGAAAAAACTGTCCGAATTTTCATGGTAATTTGGTAGAGAGTGTGGAAGCGAAACGCCGAGCGTTTACGATTTTTCCACCCTCTTTTTTGTGTTATAATAGAATCACTATGGATAAATTAATTAAAACAATTTCAGAATCAGGTTCTTTCCGTGCTTATGTTCTTGATAGCACAGAAACTGTTAGAACCGCACAAGAAAAACACAATACTCTATCATCATCAACAGTTGCTTTGGGGCGTACCCTTATTGCTAACCAAATCTTGGCTGCTAACCAAAAGGGTGAAAGCAAAATCACGGTTAAGGTTATCGGAAACAGCTCTTTTGGGCATATCATCTCAGTAGCTGATACCAAAGGACATGTTAAGGGCTACATCCAAAATCCAGGTGTGGACATCAAGAAAACAGCAACTGGTGAAGTCTTGGTGGGGCCATTCATGGGACAAGGGCAGTTTGTTTCTATCATCGATTATGGAACTGGTAATCCTTACACGTCATCAACACCGCTTATTTCTGGTGAAATTGGTGAAGACTTTGCCTACTATTTGACGGAATCTGAGCAAACGCCATCTGCTGTTGGTCTTAATGTACTTCTTGACGAAGAGGACAAGGTCAAGGTTGCTGGTGGTTTCATGCTTCAGGTTTTACCAGGAGCTAGTGAAGAAGAAATCGCTCGTTACGAAAAACGCATCCAGGAGATGCCTGCCATTTCAACGCTTTTGGAATCTGATGACCATATTGAAGCCCTCTTGAATGCCATTTATGGGGATGAACCTTTCAAACGTTTGTCTGAAGAGGAGCTTAGCTTTGAGTGTGATTGCTCGCGCGAACGTTTTGAAAATGCCCTCTTGACACTTGGTAAGGATGAACTTCAAGCCATGAAAGACGAGGATCATGGGGCTGAAATCGTCTGCCAATTCTGCCAAACTAAGTATGAATTTTCAGAAGCTGACTTGGAGGAACTCATCAATGACTAAACTTAATTCGTCCTTCATGATTGGAAACGTGGAGATTCCTCATCGTACAGTATTAGCTCCGATGGCAGGTGTTACCAACTCGGCTTTCCGTACCATTGCTAAGGAATTCGGTGCTGGTCTCGTAGTTATGGAGATGATTTCTGAAAAAGGTCTCCTCTACAATAATGAGAAAACCCTTCATATGCTTCATATTGATGAGAATGAGCATCCAATGTCTATCCAGCTTTTCGGTGGTGATGCTGAGGGCTTGAAGCGTGCAGCCGACTTTATCCAGACCAATACCAAGGCTGATATCGTTGATATCAACATGGGTTGTCCGGTCAATAAGGTCGTCAAAAATGAAGCGGGTGCCAAGTGGCTTAAGGATCCAGACAAGATTTACCACATCGTCAAGGAAGTAACATCAGTACTTGATATTCCTTTGACTGTTAAGATGCGTACAGGTTGGTCAGACAGTGACTTGGCTGTAGAAAATGCTCTTGCAGCTGAGTCTGCAGGTGTTTCTGCTCTTGCTATGCACGGCCGTACTCGTGAGCAGATGTACACAGGTCACTGTGATCATGAGACTTTGGCTCGTGTTGCTAAGGCTATCACCAAGATTCCATTTATCGGAAATGGTGATGTTCGCAGTGTTCAAGATGCGAAACTTATGATTGAAGAACTTGGTGTAGATGCTGTTATGGTGGGTCGTGCAGCTATGAACAATCCTTACATTTTCACGCAAATCAACCACTTCTTCGAAACAGGAGAGGAGTTGCCAGAGCTTCCATTTGATAAGAAATTGGATATCGCTGAAGACCACCTCAAACGTTTGGTGAATCTTAAAGGTGAAAAGATTGCTGTTCGTGAATTCCGTGGTCTCGCACCACACTATCTTCGTGGAACAGCGGGAGCAGCCAAGGTTCGTGGCGAAGTCTCACGTGCCGAGTCTGTGGCTCAGGTCGAAGAAATCTTTGCGACTTTACGATAAATCTATATCTGATGAAAACTTAACCAGCTTGGTTAGGTTTTTATTTTACCTTTATTCTTCCTTGATAGTGATGATAGCCCATCACCAATCTTTTTCTTGCTCCACCCTTGCAAAACCTCTGTGTTTTCGATATAATTAACTGGTTAAGTAAATGGAGAAAGCAATGCTAGAACTAGAAGAACAAATAAATCAATTGATTAACCAAATCTTGCTTAAGGCTGAAAATCAGCATGAGCTCCTCATTGGTCAGTGCCGTAGTCAGGTTAAGTTGACCAATACTCAGGAGCATATTCTCATGCTTTTGTCTGAGGGACGAAAGACCAATTCTGAGTTGGCTAAGACCCTCAATGTCAGCCAAGCTGCTGTTACCAAGGCAGTTAAAACCTTGGTCAAAGAGGGCATGTTGGAGGCTAAGAAAGACAAGGATGATGGGCGCGTGACCTACTTTGTCTTGACACAAGAAGCTAAACCCATAGCCCAAGAGCATGAGGAACACCACCAAGAGACCTTGGGGGTTTATCGGTCTGTATTGGATCAGTTCGATAATCAAGAGCGTCAGGTGATTGGACGTTTCTTGACAACATTAGCAGAAAAAATCGAGGAATAAGATGCGCTATATTACAGTTGAAGGACTGAGCTTCCAGTATGATGCGGAGCCTGTTCTGGACAATATTCACTATCATTTGGATTCTGGGGAGTTTGTGACCCTAACTGGGGAAAATGGAGCTGCCAAGTCAACGCTTATTAAGGCTACTCTAGGAATTCTCAAGCCTAAGAAGGGAACTGTAACCATCTCTGAAACCAATAAAGATGGTAAAAAGCTTCGCATGGCCTATCTTCCACAGCAGATTGCCAGCTTTAATGCAGGTTTTCCAAGCACGGTCTACGAGTTTGTTAAGTCTGGCCGTTATCCTCGCCAGGGCTGGTTCCGTCGTTTGACTAAGCACGACTTGGAGCATGTTCAACGTGCCCTTGAGTCTGTAGGTATGTGGGAAAATCGTCACAAGCAAATTGGTCGTCTCTCAGGTGGGCAAAAGCAACGTGCCGTTATTGCTCGTATTTTTGCCTCGGATCCAGATATCTTTGTCTTGGATGAGCCAACGACGGGTATGGATGCAGGAACAGCCAATACTTTCTATGAACTCATGCACCACTCGGCTCACAAGCATGGCAAGTCTGTCTTGATGATTACCCACGATCCAGAGGAAGTCAAGGAGTACACAGACCGTAATATTCATCTAGTTCGTAACCAGAAATTGCCTTGGCGTTGTTTCAATGTCCATGAAAAGGATGGAGAGGAGCACAAACATGATTAGTGAATTATTAGCCTATGATTTTATGCAACGTGCTATTCTCGCCGTGATTGCTATCAGTATCTTTTCGCCAATTTTGGGGCTTTTCTTAATTCTTCGTCGTCAGAGTCTGATGAGCGATACCTTGAGTCACGTGTCCCTAGCTGGGGTGGCTGTTGGGATTTTCTTGGGACTATCAACCACTTGGATGACCCTTGTGGTTGTGGTTATTGCTGCTTTGGTTTTAGAATATCTCAGGGTTAGTTACAAGCATTATATGGAGATTTCAACGGCTATCCTCATGTCAATGGGATTGGCAGTGGCTCTTATTCTTAGTAACAAGGCGGGTAGCAGTAGTATGAGTCTGGATAGCTATCTTTTCGGTTCTATTATCACGATTAGCTCAGAGCAGGTGCGTGCCCTCTTTATCATTGCGGCTATTGTACTGGTCTTGACTCTACTCTTTATTCGTCCTATGTATCTTTTGACCTTTGATGAGGACACTGCTCATGTAGATGGCTTGCCAGTTCGTCTTATGTCTCTCCTCTTCAATATTGTGACAGGGATAGCGATTGCCCTGATGATTCCAGCAGCAGGATCACTTTTGGTTTCTACCATCATGATTCTTCCTGCAGCTATTAGTATGAAAATAGGTCAAACCTTTAAATCTGTCATTTTCTGGGCTATTGGTATTGGTTTGGTTGGCATGCTCTCTGGTATCTTTATTTCCTATTATTGGGAAACACCAGCTAGTGCAACTATTACCCTTATCTTCATCGCCTTCTTTGGTCTGGTATCCATCTTTGAACCTCTCTTAAAAGCAGAGTAAATAATAGAAGAAAAGAGCTTGAGAAATCAAGCTCTTTTTGTGATATACTAAAGTGGTTTTTGAGAGAAGTTAAAATAAGAATGGTAGATTTCTAGGCAGAAAAAATGATTAGTTTTTTCTTGTGTCTACTATTATTTGTAACAGTAACAAAAAAGGAGAAAACATGGAAATCTTTTTAACGAGTATATCGGGCATCCTAGTCATCTTAGGTATGATTTTAGTGGGATTCGTTATGGGCGAAAAAGGCTGGTTTGACGACAAGTCACGTGGTCTTATAGCGAAGCTAGTCACTCAAATTGCCCTGCCTTGTTACATGCTCTATACGATCACACAGCGTTTCACAGCGACAGACCTACTTAAAATGTTGCCAGAATTGCGTTTTCCTGCACTGTCCATGGTGATTTTACTTGGGATTGCGACAGCGGTGGCTAGTATTTTTGCAGTGAAAAAGGAGCGTCGTGGTCTCTTTATCTCCATGTTTTTTAATTCAAACACCATTTTTGTGGGGCTCCCTATCAATCAAGCCCTCTTTGGCGATGCTAGTATTCCCTATGTTCTTATCTATTATATGTGCAATACGACCTTTTTCTGGACCTTGGGAACTTACCTTATTCAGCGAGATGGGGAAGGAGAGGCAGAATTTGATTTAAAAACAAGTCTGAAAAAGATCTTCTCACCCCCTCTAATGGGTTTCATGTTAGGTCTTATTATTGTTATCCTTCATATTAAATTACCAACTTTTTTAGCCAGTGACTTGAAGTATTTGGGTAGTTTGACGACTCCTTTATCTATGATTTTCATCGGTTTGTCAGTGTCAAATGCAGGTGTGAAGCAGTTGGTTCTTAAAAAGGACCAGGTATTGATTTTGTTGGGACGCTTTGTAGTTGCCCCTCTCTTGATGGCTGCCATTGTTTACTGGGCACCTCTCCCAACTTTGATGAAACAAGTTTTTATCATCCAGTCTGCCATGCCTGTCATGACCAATGCTCCAGTAGTTGCTAAACTCTATGGAGCTGATAGTGATTACGCAGCTGTTATGGTTACTGAGACTACCCTTGCAACCATGATTGTTATCCCAATTTTGATGGTTCTTATGGCTTAAAAATAATCAAGTAACCCCTGTTTTTCTGGGGGTTTTTAAATTTGTAAAAAAATTCAAAAAAAGTTTACGAAAACGCTTTACAAATCGTAAAAAGATGCTATAATAATTACATAAGTTATGCAAGCGTTTGCATCGAAACGTAGGAGGAAATGAAATGAATAAGCTAAAAGAAAAATTTGGCTTTGAGTTCTGGCAAAAATTCGGTAAAGCCCTCATGGTTGTTATCGCAGTTATGCCAGCAGCAGGTCTCATGATCTCACTCGGTAAAACAGTTGCCATGATTAATCCAAACGTGGCACCACTCGTTATTACTGGTGGATTTCTTGAGCAGATTGGTTGGGGGGTTATTGGTAACCTTCACATCTTGTTCGCCCTTGCCATTGGTGGTAGCTGGGCTAAGGAACGTGCAGGCGGTGCCTTTGCGGCAGGTCTTGCCTTTATCTTGATTAACCGTTTGACTGGTTCAATCTTTGGTGTTACTTCAGATATTCTTGCTGATAAGGCTGCTACAGTCCACACCATTTTTGGTCAATCAATCAAGGTATCTGATTACTTCATCAGTGTTATGGAAGCTCCAGCCCTCAACATGGGTGTGTTCGTAGGTATCATCTCTGGTTTCATCGGAGCTACTGCCTTCAACAAATACTATAACTTCCGTAAATTGCCAGAAGCTTTGTCATTCTTCAATGGTAAACGCTTCGTACCATTCGTAGTTATTCTTCGTTCAGCTATCGCAGCTATCGTCCTTGCTATCGTATGGCCAGTTATCCAATCAGGAATCAACGGCTTCGGTATGTGGATTGCCAACTCAAAAGAAACTGCTCCAATCTTGGCACCGTTCTTGTTCGGTACTTTGGAACGTCTTCTCTTGCCATTTGGTCTCCACCACATGTTGACTATCCCAATTAACTACACTCAATTGGGTGGTACTTACCACGTATTGACTGGTGCCGCTAAAGGTACTGAAGTATTGGGTCAAGACCCACTCTGGCTTGCCTGGGTTACTGACCTTGCAAACCTTAAAGGTGCACACCCAGAACAATACAAACACCTTCTTGAATCTGTTACACCAGCCCGCTTTAAAGTTGGTCAAATGATTGGTTCATTTGGTATCTTGATGGGTATGGTGGTAGCTATCTACCGTAACGTTGATGATGATAAGAAACATCAATACAAAGGGATGTTGACTGCAACTGCACTTGCAACATTCTTGACAGGGGTAACAGAGCCAATCGAGTACATGTTCATGTTCGTGGCTACTCCACTTTACATCATTTATGCTTTGGTGCAAGGATGTGCCTTTGCCATGGCTGATATCGTTCACCTTCGTGTTCACTCATTCGGTTCTATCGAGTTCTTGACACGTACACCACTTGCTATTAACGCTGGTTTGGCGATGGATATCGTTAACTTCATTTGGGTAACTGTACTCTTTGGTGTTATCATGTTCTTCATCGCAAACTTCATGATTAAGAAATTTGACTACGCTACACCAGGACGTAACGGTAACTATGAGCAAGGTGAAGATTCTTCATCAGAATCTGCTGGATCAGCAAGTGCTGGAACAAGCTCAGCAAGCTCACAAGTTATCAACATCATCAACCTTCTTGGTGGACGTGCTAACATCGTCGATGTTGACGCATGTATGACTCGTCTCCGTGTTACTGTTAAAGACGCTGAAAAAGTCGGAACTGAAGAACAATGGAAAGCTGAAGGAGCTATGGGTCTTGTCATGAAAGGACAAGGGGTTCAAGCTATCTATGGTCCTAAAGCAGACGTATTGAAATCTGATATCCAAGACGTTCTTGATTCAGGTGAAGTTATTCCTGAAACACTTCCAAGTCAAATGACTGCTGTTCAAAAAGCAGAAGCTAACTTCAAAGGTGTGACTGATGAAGTGCATTCAGTTGCTGATGGTCAAGTTATCAACATCGAAGATGTTAAAGACCCAGTATTCTCACAAAAAATGATGGGTGACGGCTTCGCTGTAGAACCAGAAAACGGTAAAATCGTTTCACCAGTAGCTGGTAAAGTGACAAGCATCTTCCCAACTAAACACGCTCTTGGTTTGGTAACAGACAATGGTCTTGAAGTTTTGGTTCACATCGGACTTGACACTGTTAGTCTTGAAGGTAAACCATTCGACGTTAAAGTTACTGAAGGTCAAACAGTTGCTGCAGGTGATCTCTTGGTTGAAGCAAACCTTGATGCTATCCGTGAAGCAGGTCGTGAAACATCTACAGTTGTTGTCTTTACAAATGCAGATGCAATCAAATCAGTTAAAGTAGAACATACAGGTAAATTGGCTGCTAACGCTCCAGTTGCAAAAGTAGAACTTTAATTTGCTAAACGATAAACAAGCAGACAGCCCTTGGGCTGTTTTGTTTGTAAATGACCCTATGTCATTTCTAGATGCAAGTCAGAAGAGGGATAAACTTATGAAATTTCTAACTTTAAATACTCACAGTTGGATGGAAGAAGATGCAGAAGGAAAATTCCAAACCTTAAAGGAACAGATCCTAAAGGCTCAGTATGATATTATTTGCTTCCAGGAAGTTAACCAAGAAATAGAGACTTCTGTTGTGGACACGGATGCTTACTATCATGCACTTCCATCAGCAACACCAATCCACCAAGATCACTTTGTCCGTCTTCTTGTGGAAAAGTTAGCTGAAGAAGGGCTTCAATACCATTGGACTTGGGCCTATAATCACATTGGTTATGATCACCTTAATGAGGGGGTTGCCGTCTTGTCACGTCAACCATTGACAGCTAGCGAAATCTTGGTTTCAGATGTTGATGATCCAACTGACTACCATACACGCCGTGTAGCAGTTGCTGAAACTACTGTAGATGGCCGAGAAGTTGCTGTTGCTAGTGTTCACCTTTCATGGTGGGACAAAGGTTTCCAAGAAGAGTGGGCACGTATTGAGGAACGTTTCAAAGCTATTGGGAAACCGCTCATCCTAGCAGGTGACTTTAACAACCCAGCAGGTCGCGAAGGGCATCAAGCCATTTTGGCTAGCTCACTCAATCTTCAAGATAGTTTTGAAGTAGCTAAAGAAACAACTGGTAGCTATACAGTTGGACCAGGTATCGATGGTTGGAAGGGCAATGAAGAGCCTTTACGTATCGATTATGTCTTTGCTAGCCAAGATTGGACAGTAGAGCGCCTTAGCGTGATTTTTGATGGCAACAATCAACCTTTGGTAAGCGACCACTACGGTCTTGAAGCAGAATTAACATTTAAGTAGAAACTGTATCCTATTATGACCTAATAAGGGTAAAAAACATTGTCAAAAGACAAATAAAAGAGTAAACTAGAAGCTATAATTGAATTTTTATAAGGAGAGACTAATGGCTCATATTACATTTGATTATTCAAAAGTTTTGGATAAATTTGTAGCACCACACGAAGTGGACAACCTTCAAGCACAAGTAACAGTAGCAGACGAAATGATTCGCAAAGGAACTGGCCCAGGGGCAGACTTCCTTGGATGGCGTGACCTTCCAGAAAACTACGATCGTGAAGAATTTGATCGTATCTTGAAAGCTGCTGAAAAAATCAAAGAAGAAAGCGATGTTTTGGTTGTTATCGGTATCGGTGGTTCTTACCTTGGTGCCAAAGCAGCCATTGACTTCTTGAATCATCACTTTGCTAACCTTCAAACAAAAGAAGAACGCAAAGCTCCACAAATTGTTTACGCTGGTAACTCAATTTCATCAACTTATCTTGCAGACTTGCTTGAGTATGTTGAAGATAAAGACTTCTCAGTTAACGTTATCTCTAAATCAGGTACAACAACTGAACCAGCTATCGCTTTCCGTGTTTTCAAGGAACTCCTTGTTAAGAAATACGGTCAAGAGGAAGCAAACAAACGTATCTACGCAACAACTGACCGCCAAAAAGGTGCAGTTAAAGTTGAAGCAGATGCTAATGGTTGGGAAACTTTCGTTGTTCCAGATGACATCGGTGGACGTTTCTCAGTATTGACAGCTGTAGGTCTCTTGCCAATTGCAGCTTCAGGTGCTGATATCAAAGCCCTTATGGAAGGTGCTAACGCTGCACGTAAAGAGTATTCTTCATCTAAAATCTCTGAAAACGAAGCTTACCAATACGCTGCACTTCGTAACATCCTTTACCGTAAAGGTTACACAACTGAAATCTTGGCTAACTACGAACCATCACTTCAATACTTCTCAGAATGGTGGAAACAATTGGCTGGTGAATCTGAAGGTAAAGACCAAAGAGGTATCTACCCAACATCAGCAAACTTCTCAACAGACTTGCACTCTCTTGGACAATTTATCCAAGAAGGTACACGTAACCTCTTTGAGACAGTTGTTCGTGTGGAAAAACCACGTAAGAACGTGATTATCCCTGAATTGGAAGAAGATCTTGATGGACTTGGTTACCTCCAAGGTAAAGATGTTGACTTTGTTAACAAAAAAGCAACAGACGGTGTTCTTCTTGCTCACACAGATGGTGATGTGCCAAACATGTTCATCACTCTTCCTGAACAAGATGCCTTTACATTGGGTTACATCATCTACTTCTTTGAAATTGCTATCGCCCTTTCAGGTTACTTGAATGCTATCAACCCATTCGACCAACCAGGTGTAGAAGCATACAAGAAAAACATGTTCGCTCTTCTTGGTAAACCAGGATTTGAAGAACTTGGAGCAGAACTTAACGCTCGCTTGTAATTCTCAGATAAGATCAGCTTTGGCTGGTCTTTTTTTATTCATTTGTAGGCTAAAACTCTCCATTAATGATTTCTTGTAGGTTAATTTACGAATTTTTAGTTTAAACTTTTTGGACTGGCTAGTTGGAGTTGGGTTTTGTGGCTCTTTAATTTAGAAATGATTGTTGTTATAATTAGTTCAAGTATAGGAGGATGAATCATGATTGGACCTGTGGAAATGGGTGCTTTGTTGAAAAAAATCCGTTTATCAAAGAATTTGACATTGAAAGAACTTGCTAGTGATTATTTATCAGTATCTTTCCTATCAAAATTTGAACGTGGAGAATCTGATATCTCATTATCTAGATTTTTTCTCTTGTTAGATAAATTGGATGTCAGTATTGAAGAATTCTATGGTATTTTATCTCAAGATAATCCAACTCATACTGAAAAGTTATTAGAAAGGGCTAGTAAGGCTTATTATCAAAACGATAGTTTATCGTTGCAGAAGTACGCTAGAGAAGAGCGTCATAAATTTGAGCTCACACAAGACAAATCATTTCTCTATAACAGTATTATGCTAGAATCTTTTTTGGCAAGTGTTTCAAATAAAGAGGTTGATGAAAATAAGGTAAGGGAATTAACAGACTATCTTTTTAGCATTGAACAATGGGGAAAAAGAGAGTTAATCATATTAGGAAATAGTATGTCGTTTATTTCCACCCAGACACTTAATGTTTTGACCAAGGAGATTGTGTATAGAACTAGACTTTTTGGAAATAGCGACTCAAATCAAAGAATCCGAATTAGTCTTCTTATTAATGCAGCTTCTGAATTTTTACGACGTGATGAATTAGATTTAGCGAAATACTATTTAGATTTAGTCAATGATAGTGGAATTCCTGAGGTCCTCTTATATGAAAGACATGAGTTGATATTTGTAATGGGGTCTTACTTGATAAAGTCGGGTGAAGTTGCTGAAGGGAGAAATCTAATTGAGGGGTGTTTAGAAACTCTTAGGACTTTAGGTGCGGAAAAGTTATTGCTCGCTAAGGAATCAGAGTATCAAGAGTTGTTAAATTCCACTATATGACAATTTTATAGAGTGAGTTAAAAAATAGAATAAACTAAGACCATAGTACGACATCACTATGGTTTTTAATTTTCAATGGATATATGGTATTTCAATGTCTTCAATTTATCCAACTGATTATATACCAAGGTGATTTAGATTGTGAGGAAATCTATGAGAACCTATATTCTTAAATACAAGTATGACAATTTAGTTCATATCTTACTGTTAGCACTGAATTCTGCTATTTTTGTGAGTGCCTCGGTAACCTTAGCTTTAATGACGAATCAGCTGGTATCGAAGCGAATCCAATCTTTTTTAGCTCTATTAGGTCTAGAGGTGGGGCTTTACGTTATTTATTTAGTTTTGAATTATATTATTGCTGTACATCAAACAAAATTAATCCAAAAAATGACTTTGTCTATTCGTCAGTCTTATCTTAGTAAAATTATTCACCATTCTTTTAGTGAATTCAGAAAGACTGATATTGGAGAGCATCTCTCAGTATTAAATAATGATATCCAATTGATTGAATCAAATGGCTTTTCAAGTATTTATACTCTTTGTTCAACAGTATTTACCACTTTGTTTTCAATTATTGCCTTATTAAGTTATGATGTAAGGATTGTTCTTCTAGCCATTTTTTTGACTTTGTGTCTGACTTATCTTCCCAAACCATTTACCAATAAAATGCAGAAATCAATGGAGATATTTTCCAAAGCGAATGAGGAGCTTGTTTCTGGAATAAGCGATCAGTTATATGGATATGCGGATGTTTATTACGCCAGTCGTAAACAGATATTTCTTAGACAAGTGAGGTCCATTGTTGAGAAATATATTGCACAAAAAATTATTTTTACAAAAAGAAATACTAGCACTGAGACGTTGATGGCTTTATTTTCAGTTGCCGCCCAGATGTTGATACTTCTTCTAACTGGCTTGTTAATTATTTTTGGAAATATTACTGTTGGAACCATTGCCTCAGTAGGACAGATATCAGGTAATATTTTTAACTCTCTATCCACCATTAATCAGCTGCAAGTGACCATTAAGTCTGTCGATCCTATCTTAAAAAAATTTCACGATTTTCCAGAGGGTCCAAAGACTTGCATAGCGACTATTCAGGATGTTCGTTTTGAGAATGTAAGTTATCATTTTGGAGAGAAGGCTGTTTTTGAGGGATTCACCCAAACTTTTAAAAAAGGAGGCAAGTATGCTATTACTGGATGCTCAGGTAGTGGGAAGTCAACCCTGCTTAATATATTCTTAGGCAATCTTAAAGATTACGAGGGAAAAATCTTGTTTGGAAAATTGGAGTCAAAAGAAATTGATGAGAACTCAATCGTGTCTGAATGTGCCTATGTTGGGAGTCAAACTCATATCTATAATGATACCTTGAGGAACAATCTAACCCTTTGGAATGAAGCTATTACTGATACGCACATCAAGGAAGTTCTTGAAAGAGTTAATCTTTTATCTTTCTTAAGTCGTATAGATGAGCAAGTAAGTGACGGTAGCTTTTCGGAGGGCCAAAAACAAAGAATAGGCCTGATAAGAGCATTTTTAAAAGGATGTTCTGTTGTGATTTTTGATGAAGCTACTGCAAATCTTGACCATAATAACGCTACTCGTATTGAGCACTTATTATTAAGCAATCCCAATATCACTTATATTACGGTTACCCACCATCTTATAAAGGAAAATGAACCATATTTTGATATGATTATTCGTTTGGGAGAGGCCACTGAGTAAATGTTTCATATGATAAATGCTTAGGATTTATTTCAATTTTACTAACGGCAGTCAAAGTGCTATAATGTAAGGGATTGTGAATTTAGCAAGCTTTGCTATTTTCAAAAAAGAAAAAACAAATCAGAGATACAAATCTCTTAGAAGAGGTGAATCCCATGGGACGTAAATGGGCTAATATCGTTGCTAAGAAAACTGCTAAAGATGGTGCAAACTCTAAGGTTTACGCTAAGTTTGGTGTCGAAATTTATGTGGCTGCTAAACAAGGTGAACCAGATCCAGAATCAAACTCAGCTTTGAAATTTGTTTTGGAGCGTGCTAAACAAGCGCAAGTGCCAAAACACGTTATTGATAAGGCCATTGATAAGGCTAAAGGTAACACTGATGAAACTTTCGTTGAAGGACGTTATGAAGGGTTTGGACCAAATGGTTCTATGATTATCGTAGATACTTTGACTTCAAACGTTAACCGTACAGCTGCTAACGTACGTACTGCCTTTGGTAAAAACGGTGGTAACATGGGTGCTTCAGGTTCTGTTTCATACATGTTTGATAAAAAAGGTGTTATCGTATTTGCAGGTGAAGATGCAGACGCAATCTTTGAACAATTGCTTGAAGCAGATGTAGAAGTTGAAGATGTAGAAGCAGAAGATGGTACTGTCACTGTTTACACTGAGCCAACAGATCTTCACAAAGCTTTGGAAGCTCTCCGTGCTAACGGACAAGAAGAGTTCCAAGTGACTGAACTTGAAATGATTCCACAAACTGAGGTTACTCTTGAAGGTGAAGACCTTGAAGTTTTCGAAGGACTTATTGATGCGCTTGAAGCAGACGATGATGTTCAAAAGGTATATCACAACGTAGCAGATATGTAATCTCATTCAACACTTTCCTTACCATGGAAAGTGTTTTTATGTGGTCTGTCTAAGGATTTGTCTTGCTTGTCCTGACTTAATCTGATATAGTAGTAGCCAAGCGAATTATTGGAGGAATACGAAATATGAATATGATGCTAGTTTTGGCCATTTATGTGGTCGCAATTGTTGCTTATGTAGCTTTCAGCCGTCGTCGCCAAGCAAAGGCACAGGAAGATCGTTTTGCAGGTCTTGCTAAGGGTGCTGAGGTTGAAACAATCGGTGGTTTGATTGCTATTGTCGATGAGATTGACAAAGAAAATAATCGTATTGTTTTGGATGCAGAAGGTGTTTTCTTGACCTTTGATTTGAGTCGTTCAATCATGAAAGTGATCACACCAGCACCAACTACAGAAACAGCAGAAACAACTAAAAAGACAATTATAGAAGAAGATTCAGCAATTGAGTCTGCTGATGAAAAGTAAGATGTGTATTTGAGACTAGGTTAAATCCTGGTCTTTTTGCGTTTTCTAATCTTATCGGTATTAAAAGCTGTTCAGAACCCCTGAAAATGTGGTAAAATAAAGGGTAAACTATATTTAGAGGATATTCCATGTTTAAATTTAGAAAAAAATCTCATCAAGAGGTTCTAGACAATATTCCCAACCATATCGGTATTATTATGGATGGAAATGGCCGTTGGGCTAAAAAACGTCTACAACCACGTGTGATGGGGCATAAGGCTGGGATGGACGCCTTGCAAAAGGTAACTATCGAAGCGTCACAACTTGGAGTTAAGGTATTGACAGTATATGCCTTCTCAACTGAAAACTGGTCACGCCCACAAGATGAAGTGAAATTCATCATGAATTTGCCAGTTGAATTCTTTAACAAATATGTACCAGAATTAGACAAAAACAATGTTCGTATTTTGACAATTGGAGATAACAGTCGTCTGCCTAAGGAAACCTTAGATGCTCTTGAAAAGGCAGTTGAGCAGACAAAACATAATTCCGGTTTGGTTCTCAACTTTGCACTGAACTATGGTGGTCGTGCGGAGATTGTATCTGCAGTTCAAGCGATTGCTAAAGAGGTTGAAGCAGGCAAACTCAGTCCTGAAGCTATTGATGAAGATCTCATTGCTAAGCATTTGATGACAGATAAATTGCCTTACCTCTACCGTGATCCAGATTTGATTATCCGTACGAGTGGCGAGCTTCGTCTTAGTAACTTTTTGCCTTGGCAATCTGCCTACAGTGAGTTTTACTTCACAGATGTTTTCTGGCCAGATTTTGACCAGCAAGGGCTACGTCAAGCCATCTCTGACTACAATAAACGTCACCGTCGCTTCGGTGGTGTCTAGAAAGGACCTCTCATGCAAGAACGTTTAATTGGTGGGGGTGTGGCAGCAGCCATTTTCCTCCCATTGCTCTTTATCGGTGGTCTTCCTTTCCAACTTTTGGTTGGAGCTATGGCCATGGTTGCGGTGTCTGAGATGCTTCGCATGAAGCACTTGGAGATTTTCTCTATCGAGGGTATTTTATCAATGGTGGCAGCCTTTATCTTGGCTGTGCCGATTGATCAGTATTTTATCAGTCTTCCAACAAATGCCAGTGTGACAGGTTTCGCTGTTATTTCATTTTTGATTCTAGCGGGGACTGTCCTTAATAGCGACCATTATTCTTTTGATGATGCAGCTTATCCAATCGCATCTGCCTTTTATGTTGGTTTTGGTTTTCAAAATCTTATTGCGGCACGTTTGGATAGTTGGGAAAAAGTTCTCTTTGCCCTTTTTATTGTTTGGGCAACAGATATTGGAGCTTACCTCTTTGGTCGTCAATTTGGTCAGAATAAGCTATTGCCAAAAGTATCACCAAATAAGACTATTGAGGGTAGTGTCGGTGGTATCTTATCCGCAATTATTGTGGCTCTTATCTTTGGTTTGATTAACCACGGCGTTTATGCCCCTCATAACTTCTTCTGGTTGCTTATCTGTACGATTCTCTTTAGTATCTTTGGTCAATTTGGTGATTTGGTTGAATCAGCTATTAAACGTCACTTTGGCGTTAAAGACTCAGGCAATCTCATTCCTGGGCATGGTGGTATTTTGGACCGTTGTGATAGCTGGATCTTCGTTTTCCCAATCATGCACTTCCTAGGACTTTTTTAAGAGTGGAGGTGTCTAGATGAAAGCTATTATTACCTTTTTACTGATTTTCTGTGTGATTGTCGTCTTCCATGAGTTTGGTCATTTCTTTTTCGCCAAACGCTCAGGGATTTTGGTTCGTGAATTTGCCATTGGTATGGGACCGAAAATTTTTGCACATACAGGTAAGGATGGTACCGTTTATACTATCCGTATCCTCCCTTTGGGTGGTTATGTTCGTATGGCTGGTTGGGGTGAAGATACAACTGAGATTAAAACAGGTAGTCCTGCCAGTCTAACGATTGGATCAGATGGTAAGGTAAGACGTATCAACCTTTCGGATCGCCAGATTGATCAGACGGCTTTACCTATGAACGTCACTGCCTATGATTTGGAGGAAAAGTTAACCATTACAGGTCTAGTCCTAGATGAGACCAAGACCTATGAGGTTGATCATGATGCCACTATCGTTGAGGAAGATGGTACAGAACTTCGTATCGCTCCTAAGGATGTCCAATATCAAAATGCAAGCATTTGGGGACGTTTAATTACCAACTTTGCTGGTCCTATGAATAACTTCATTCTTGGAGTGCTTGTCTTTATTATCTTAGCTTTTGTTCAGGGTGGTGTTCAAGATACATCGACCAACCGTATCCAGGTAGCCGATGGAGGCGCTGCTCAGGTAGCAGGCTTGAAAAATGGTGATGCCATCGAGGCTATCAATAAGGACAAGGTTACTGATTGGGACAGCTTGAAGGAAGCATTGACAGAGAATACCCAAAAATTCTCCAAAGGTGACAGCCTTTCTGTGACAGTTAAGAGAAGTAACGGTCAGGAAGAAACAATCTCTGTTAAACCTCAGGAGAACCAAGGTAGCTACTTTTTGGGTGTTTCTCCTGCTTTAAAAACAGGTCTTAAAGATAAGATTTTTGGTGGTTTCCAAATGGCTTGGGAAGGGGCCTTCAAAATTCTCGTAGCACTTAAGGGGCTTATCACCAACTTTAGTTTGAATAAACTTGGTGGACCGGTTGCTATGTTCCAGATGTCTGCCCAGGCTTCAGAAAATGGCTTGATTTCCATTCTTAACCTTATGGGGATGCTCTCAATTAACCTGGGAATTTTCAATCTTATCCCAATTCCAGCCCTTGACGGTGGAAAAATTGTTATGAATATTATTGAAGCCATTCGTCGTAAACCACTTAATCAAGAAATTGAAAGCTATATTACACTTGCAGGTGTTGCTATCATGGTTGTTCTTATGATTGCAGTCACTTGGAATGATATTATGCGTGCTTTCTTTTAATTAGAAACAAAGAAACGAAAGGAAGTCTAAGGGACTTGAGCCAAGGGCCAGCCTCCTTAGTATGTAAATGATGAAACAAAGTAAAATGTTGATTCCAACACTTCGTGAAATGCCAAGTGATGCTCAAGTTATCAGTCATGCCCTTATGGTACGTGCGGGTTACGTGCGTCAGGTTTCTGCTGGTATTTATGCTTATATGCCATTGGCAAATCGTGCTATCGAGAAATTCAAAACCATCATGCGTGAGGAATTTGAAAAAATCGGTGCGGTTGAAATGTTGGCGCCAGCGCTTTTGACAGCAGATTTGTGGCGTGAGTCAGGCCGTTATGAAACTTACGGTGAAGACCTTTATAAACTTAAAAACCGTGATAAATCTGACTTTATCCTCGGTCCAACTCACGAAGAAACGTTTACAGCCTTGGTTCGTGATGCGGTTAAATCATACAAACAATTGCCACTTAATCTCTACCAAATCCAATCAAAATACCGTGATGAAAAACGTCCTCGTAACGGTCTTCTTCGTACACGTGAATTTATCATGAAGGATGCTTATAGTTTCCACCAAAACTATGAAGATTTGGATGTAACCTATGAAGACTACCGTAAAGCTTATGAGGCTATCTTTACACGTGCTGGCCTTGAATTTAAGGGGATCATCGGTGATGGTGGTGCCATGGGTGGTAAGGATTCTCAAGAATTTATGGCGGTTACTCCTGAGCGTACAGATCTCAACCGTTGGGTAGTTCTTGACAAGTCAATTGCTTCATTGGACGAGATTCCAGAAGATGTCATGGAAGAAATCAAGAAAGAATTGACATCATGGTTGGTATCTGGTGAAGACACAATTGCCTACTCTACAGAGTCAAGTTATGCAGCTAACCTTGAGATGGCAACAAACGCTTACACACCAGCGACTAAGGTTGTGACTCAAGAAGAATTGACTCGTGTTGAAACACCAGATTGCAAGTCAATTGATGAAGTTGCTGCTTTCTTGAATGTTCCAGAAGAACAAACCATCAAGACTTTGCTTTTCATTGCTGATGATGAACCAGTGGTGGCCCTTCTTGTCGGTAATGATCAGGTTAACGATGTGAAGTTGAAAAACTACCTTGCTGCTGATTTCCTTGAACCAGCTACAGAAGATGAAGCACGTCAAGTCTTTGGCGCTAACTTCGGTTCTCTTGGTCCAGTTAACCTTCCTGAAAATGTTCGTATCGTTGCGGACCGTAAGGTTCAAGACGTGGCTAATGCGGTTGTTGGAGCCAATGAAGATGGTTACCACTTGACAGGGGTTAACCCAGAGCGTGACTTCAAGGCAGAATACGTGGATATTCGTGAAGTTAAAGAGGGTGAAATTTCACCAGATGGTCAAGGTGTCCTTCAGTTTGCGCGTGGTATCGAGATTGGTCATATCTTTAAACTTGGGACACGTTACTCTGAAAGTATGGGGGCTAATGTTCTTGATGAAAATGGCCGTGCTGTTCCAATCATTATGGGATGTTACGGTATCGGTGTTAGCCGTATCTTGTCAGCTGTAATCGAACAACATGCACGTCTCTTTGTTAACAAGACACCAAAAGGTCAATACCGCTATGCATGGGGAATTAACTTCCCTAAAGAATTGGCTCCGTATGATGTTCACTTGATTACAGTTAACACTAAGGATGAGGAAGCCAATGCTTTGACAGAACGTTTGGAAGCTGCTCTTATGGCTGAAGGCTATGATGTCTTGACAGATGATCGTAATGAGCGTGTTGGTTCTAAATTCTCTGACAGTGACCTTATCGGACTTCCGATCCGTGTGACAGTTGGTAAAAAAGCCAGCGAAGGTGTTGTCGAAGTTAAAATCAAGGCAACAGGTGATACTATTGAAGTTAATGCCGATAACTTGATTGAGACACTTGCTATCTTAACAACAGAACAAAATGCTTAATATAAAAAATCTTTTCTTGCAGGAGCAAGAAGAGATTTTTCTTTTGTAGTGACAATGATAAATTGAGAGAAAAGAGAGTAAATTCCAATTTGACAGAATTGTCTAAATAGTGTAAACTTAAAACTATCATAACTACGGAGGCATCACATGCTTAACAAAGCGACCCATTTGGGAAATCTTAAAGCTTTTTATTACTTTAGTTTCTTTAGATAGGACGTTTGTGTTTCAGGATACAAGCGTCAGTCAGTTTGTATCTATGAAGCTAAAGCATTTTGTGATGGATTAGCCGATTAGATGAATAGGTCTAACCGGTGACATAAGCTAGCCTGTGCTAGTCAAGATGCATAAAACCAGTTGGGCCTGTCCTAACTGGTTTTTTTCATACCGTGGTCTATTTTTAATTTTCATTTGACGCTATCGTCTTGGAAAAATCATAAAAGAAAATTGGAAATAGATAGAATAAAAATAGAGGTATACAAGATGAAGAAATTCTTGGTCAGTATGATGGCTGTTATCACAGCTGTCCTCTTAGTAGCATGTTCCAATGCTTCTAATAAAGATTTGGTTCACGTCGGTGTGCTCCAATATGTGGAACATCCTTCCTTGTCAGCGACCCGTAAAGGGTTCATTGAAGAACTTAAAGAGGAAGGTTACGTCGACGGTAAGAACATCAAAATCGATTATCAGAATGCACAAGGAGATCAGTCTAACTTGCAGACGATTTCTCAGTCGCTTATTGAAGATAATGATGTCATGTTGGCTATCGCAACTCCAGCAGCCCAGTCTTTGAGTAGTTTGACAAAGGACAAGCCAATTCTCTTTACAGCTGTTACAGATCCAGTTTCAGCTAAATTGGTTAAGTCTATGGACAATGTTGGAGGAAATGTGACAGGGACAAGCGACATGTCACCAATCAACAAACAAGTCGAGTTGTTGAAAAAGGTCCTTCCAAACACTAAAAAAGTTGGGATTATGTACACGACCAGCGAGCGTAACTCAGAAGTTCAGGTTGAAGAAGCCAAGAAATACTTCAAGGAAGCTGGTATTGAAACGGTTATCAAGGGAATTTCATCAACCAATGATATCCAAGATACAGCCAAGAGCTTGATGAGTCAGACCGAAGTGATTTTCATCCCAACTGATAATACTATTGTTAGTGCTATTAATACCTTGGTAGATCTTTCTAAAGAGACTAAGGTTCCAGTTGTTGGTAGTGACGCTGGTAGTGTAGAAAAAGGTGTCCTGTTCACTTATGGAACTAACTATGAAGCGCTTGGACGTCAAACAGGTAAGTTGGCAGGCCGTGTTCTCCGAGGTGAGAAGGTAAAGGATGTCGATGCCGAGTATCCTAAAACCCTAAATGTTGTGGTTAACCATGACATGGCTAAAGAACTTGGTATTGATGTTTCTAGCATTAGTGACGAGGAATCTAAAGCATCAACGCAAGATGACAAACCAATTGCTAAAAAAGATAAGGGTGTCATTAAGCTTAAGGTCAATAAGTCTTCTAAAAAAGGATTTTCAAATGTGGTGCTAACTGCCATTTCTCAGGGACTTCTCTGGGCTATTATGGCTATTGGGGTCTTCATTACCTTCCGTATTTTGGACCTTGCTGATTTGACAGCTGAGGGGGCCTTCCCACTTGGTGCTGCTACGACAACTATCATGATTATCCGTGGAATCAACCCAATCTTTGCGACTCTAGGTGGTTTTGTAGCTGGTATGCTTGCTGGAGCTGTGTCTGGCTTTATGCATACGAAAATGAAGATACCAGCACTCTTAACAGGGATTATTACCTTAACAGGGCTCTATTCAGTTAACCTTTTGGTTCTTGGAAGTGCCAATGTCTCTCTTTCAGGACATAACACGCTGGTGACTATGGTTATGGATCTTGGTCTATCTAAGCTGAATGGTGTGATTCTATTAGGACTGATTTTTGTTAGTCTGGTAGTACTTATGTTGGTTGTTCTCCTTAATACACAGGTTGGACTTGCTCTTCGTGCAACAGGTGATAACCTTGCCATGGGTGAAGCCAATGGTATCAAGGTTGACCGTATGAAGATTCTTGGCTACATGATTTCCAATGGTTTGATTGCCCTATCAGGTGCCCTCCTAGCTCAAAACAATGGCTATGCGGATATGAATATGGGTACTGGTACAATCGTAAATGGCTTGGCTGCAATCATCTTGGCTGAGGTTATCGTCAAGTATCTACCGCTTGGAAAACGTCTCTGGTCAATTGTCGTAGGAGCTGTTCTCTACCGTTTGGTCTTGGTTATTATCCTTGCCATGAACGTTGATGCTCAAATGTTGAAATTGGCTTCAGCCATCTTGCTTGCTATCATCCTTTATGTGCCAGAAGTACGCCAAAAATTGAAAATCAGACCTAATAAATCCTTGACTCCAGGAGGTGACAAGTAATGGCTTTACTTAGTTTACAACAGATTCACAAAACCTTTGAAAAAGGCACAGTCAATGAAAATCACGTCCTTCGTGGTTTGGACCTAGACATTGAGCAGGGAGATTTTATCTCTGTCATTGGGGGAAATGGTGCTGGTAAATCAACCTTGATGAATTCAATTGCTGGTGTTCTTAGCATTGATGAGGGGGATATCTTGTTGGAGGGGCAATCTATTAAGAAAGCATCTGTAGATGAGCGCTCTAAAGACATTAGTCGTGTTTTCCAAGATCCTCGAATGGGGACAGCGACAAACCTTTCTATCGAAGAAAATATGGCGATTGCCTATCGTCGTGGTAAGAAACGTAGCTTCTTTAAAAAGTCTATCACTGAAAGCGAACGTCAAGTCTTCAAGGAAGCTTTGGTAGATCTTGGTCTTGGTCTTGAGAATCGTATGAAGACCGATGCTAATTTCTTGTCAGGTGGACAACGTCAGGCCTTGACACTTGCTATGGCAACCTTGGTTCGTCCAAAAATCTTGCTTTTGGATGAACACACAGCAGCCCTAGATCCTAAGACAAGTGATATGGTCATGAATTTGACACGTAAGATCGTTGAAGAACAAGAATTAACAACCCTTATGATTACCCATAATATGGAACATGCTATCGAATATGGGAACCGTCTAGTCATGCTCTATCACGGAAAAATCGTCGTCGATGTGCGAGGTGAGGAAAAGAAAAACCTCACTGTTGCAGAACTTATGGACCTCTTCCACAAAAATAGTGGACAAGTCCTCAATGACGATGCCTTGGTACTCGGTTAATAAACAAAAAAAGAAACTATCCAAAGTTCAGATTTTGGGTAGTTTTTTCTTGACTATTTTTGACCAAGTGCTAAAATAAATATATGGATTAGCACTCGTGGTTTATGAGTGCTAAAAATAACGTTTCACACGTTACTAATAATAAATAACATTTGGAGGTAATTGGTATGGCATTGAAACCATTGGGTGATCGTATCGTTGTCCGTTTTGAAGAAACAGAAGAAAAAACAGCTAGTGGCTTTGTTTTGGCAGGAGCCAGTCATGAAGCTACAAAGACTGCTGAGGTTTTGGTAGTAGGTGAAGGAATCCGTACTCTTACTGGTGAATTGATTGCACCTAGTGTTGCAGCAGGCGATAAAGTTCTTGTTGAAAATGGTGCAGGTGTCAATGTTAAAGACGGAGATGATTCCGTTTCAATTATCCGTGAAGCAGATATTTTAGCAGTCCTAGCTTAGGTTTATGCTAATCAGATATAAAGTAAGATAAAGAAGGAGTAACTATGGCAAAAGATATTAAATTTTCATCAGATGCACGCGCAGCAATGGTCCGTGGTGTTGATACTTTGGCTGATACAGTTAAGGTAACGCTTGGTCCTAAAGGTCGTAACGTGGTTTTGGAAAAAGCTTTTGGCTCACCTCTTATCACTAATGATGGTGTGACAATTGCTAAAGAAATTGAACTCGAAGATCACTTTGAAAATATGGGTGCTAAACTTGTCAGCGAAGTGGCTTCAAAAACGAACGATATTGCCGGTGACGGAACAACTACAGCCACTGTTTTGACACAGGCTATCGTCCGTGAAGGTCTCAAAAATGTAACGGCTGGTGCTAATCCAATCGGTATCCGTCGTGGGATTGAAGCAGCTGTAGCTACAGCCGTGGAAGAGCTTAAAGCCATTGCACAACCAGTTGCTAATAAAGAAGCTATTGCCCAAGTCGCAGCGGTTTCATCACGTTCTGAAAAAGTTGGTGAATACATTTCAGAAGCTATGGAACGTGTGGGTAATGACGGTGTTATCACTATTGAAGAGTCACGTGGTATGGAGACTGAACTCGAAGTGGTTGAAGGTATGCAGTTTGACCGTGGTTATCTTTCTCAGTACATGGTTACTGATAATGAAAAGATGGTCGCTGACCTTGATAATCCATTTATCCTTGTGACTGACAAGAAAATTTCAAATATCCAAGATGTCCTTCCACTCTTGGAAGAAGTGCTTAAGACAAGTCGTCCACTCTTGATTATTGCTGATGATGTGGATGGTGAAGCTCTTCCTACACTTGTTCTTAACAAGATTCGTGGAACTTTCAATGTTGTTGCTGTTAAGGCGCCTGGCTTTGGTGACCGTCGTAAAGCGATGTTGGAAGACATTGCCGTATTGACAGGAGCAACTGTCATTACTGAAGATCTTGGTCTTGAACTTAAGGATGCAACTATGGCAGCACTTGGTCAAGCTTCGAAAGTAACTGTGGATAAAGATAGCACAGTTATCGTTGAAGGTGCAGGAAGCACAGAAGCGATTGCTAACCGTGTTAACCTCATCAAGTCTCAATTGGAAACAACAACATCTGAATTTGACCGTGAAAAACTTCAAGAACGTTTGGCTAAATTGTCAGGTGGGGTTGCAGTTGTTAAGGTTGGTGCGGCCACTGAAACAGCCCTTAAAGAAATGAAACTTCGTATCGAAGATGCCCTTAACGCTACTCGTGCCGCTGTTGAAGAAGGTATCGTAGCAGGTGGTGGTACAGCCCTTGTTAACGTCATTGCTAAGGTTGCTGAACTTGATCTTGAAGGTGACGACGCTACAGGACGTAACATTGTCCTCCGTGCCTTGGAAGAACCAGTTCGTCAAATTGCTTATAACGCTGGTTATGAAGGTTCAGTTATCATCGATAAATTGAAGAACAGCCCAGTTGGTACAGGCTTTAACGCTGCTAACGGTGAATGGGTAGATATGGTTGAAGCAGGAATTATCGACCCTGTTAAGGTCACACGTTCTGCCCTCCAAAATGCTGCTTCTGTAGCTAGTCTTATCTTGACAACTGAAGCAGTCGTTGCCAATAAACCTGAACCAGAAACTCCAGCAGCACCAGCTATGGATCCAGGAATGATGGGCTACTAAGAGTTTAAAAAAGCAAAAGAAAAAACCTAGGAAAAGTCGAGAAACTTTTTCTGGGTTTTCTTTTTTTCAATTATTTGTTGTTAATTACTGAAAAGGGTTAAATGTATCAGAACTTCCTTGTTGACCTGCCATTTGCATCATCATTTGTTGTTGTCTAATGCGTTCTGCTTCCTTATTCGTATTGATAGAAACAGCAAGAAGGATGATCCAACCGATGAATGTCCAGCCTAGAAGAAAGGATAGGATAAAGATTGGCCATTTTTTATCTGTTTTATTTAGAAGAGCTGGTAATATAAGAAGTACTACCAAGGGGAAATTAATGATGACGGAGAGAAGAGCCGTGATCAATCCGGCACTAAGATCATCACTGGCAATTCCCAAGAGTATCATTCCAAGAGCCCAGAGGATAGCTGGGATGGAAGCGACGGCTAACATGATGAAGTTTGTTTGGGTTTTCTTGTCTTGTTTCTTCCAAGTTTCATTTAGATTTTTGCTTGCTTGTTGGAAAGTTTCACCAGTTTGATTCGCAAATTGGTTAACAGTCTGACTGGCCGTTTCTACAGCAGGTTTAACTTGTTCCTGGAAGGTCTTTGCTTGCTTTTCTTGAGCTAGGTTAGTTGCTTGGAAAGTCTCTTCTTCATCTGCTGTAGAGTTAGTGAGTGGCTCTTCAGCAACATCATAGCTGTCAACATTTTTTTCGGCAGTTTCTACCACTTCTGTTGATGGTGCAGATTCTGCTGGTTCAACAACTTCTGAATCTTGCTTAGTTTCTACAGTCTCTTTTTGTGAGACAGTTTCTGTTACTTCGACAGTTTGTTTGGGAGTTTCTCGGACAAACTCGCCTTTCTGAGCTGCTTCAGCCATTTCTTGAATACTTGGATTACGACCATTAACTGCTTGGAAAAAATCGATCCAATCTTGTTGCTTCATGTGTATAACCTCCAGATATCTTGATTAAAAAATGTTGATAATTACAATTATAGCAATAGTGTAAGGGGATCGCAATGGGAGTCTTTACTTTATTTCCTTATAATCTTCTTATCACTAAAGATGGGAAAGAGAAAGAAATAGGTTAGGACATAGACCACTAGAGGATATATCAGTGGATTATAGTCCCAGGCTCCTTGCCAATCTAGGTGTAAGAGTCTAACACTAGCGCGTGTTAGGCCTGTGCTCCAAGCTTTAAGGCCAAATGGTCTTAGGATTAAACTGAGTGGTGTTGGAAGATGCAAAAGGTAGACTCCATAAACTGTCACTAAAACTAAGAGATATAATCTAAAAAAACGCTGGTGGTAGGCCCACAAGCGTGTAAAATAGTTTTTCATTAGCCAATAACTGCAAAGAGTTTTTGAGCGTTTGATTGGCGAGTAGCATCCATGATGAGGAATAAGTCAACAATTGACCAGATACCACATCCACCACACGTCAAAAGTTTACCAACACCGAGACCAATTTGTCCTAACAAAAAGCGGTCAATTCCAAGAGTCCCACCTAGAAGTGAAATAATCAACAACATTGTTGGATCTTGGAAGCTGATTGAGTAAAGCATTGAAAGTTGTTGCTCAGGAAGTGCTTCAAGACGTTGACGGATGTACTGAACTTGTTCTGTTGGGAAATACTTGGCGTTAATGGTTATCCATTGATCGACTGGATTCATAAATTAAATACCCCTCAAATTTTAAATGATATGTAAAGGATAACATATTGTAAAGGGAGATTCAAGGCGGTTAAGGCTTTTGAAGTCAATAAAAGCAACTTATTTGCAAGCTTCCACTGTGTCATAACTAGAGGATCATTAGGATAATCCTTTCGCACTATGCTTGAGAATGAGCCTACTTCTATTATTTGTGATTTCTCAACCCTTGTTCAAAACTGTTTGAGCTCGCCTTAACAGTGATTTTGTCGAGTGTTAAGGGATGGGTGAAACTAAGGGTGTGAGCGTGGAGCATGAGTCGAGATGCGGGGCGGTGGCTATAAAGAGGGTCCCCCAGAATGGCATGCCCATGGTGGGCCAGATGCACACGAATTTGGTGGGTCCGACCGGTTTTTAGTTGGCAGTTGACCAGACTAGCTCCTTTGAAGGCTTTGAGGCGCGTGATGGTTGTATAGGCAACCTGCCCTTTTCTAGGATCAACCACCCGTTTTCTACGGTCATGGCGGTCGCGTCCAATCTTGTCTTTGTACACAGTCTCCTTGGTCTGAAATTTACCTTCAGCCAAAGCCCAGTATTGACGCTGAATCTTCTTATCTTCCAAGAGTCTATTGAGAATTGGCAGGATAAACGGATTTTTTGCGAAGAGTACAGCCCCACTAGTTTCCATGTCTAGTCGATGAACGACGTAACAGGTTTGCCCACAATAGGCCGAAACATGGTTAAGTAGAGCAATTTCTGTGGGTTCATTACCATGTGTTTTCATTCCTTCAGGTTTATTGACCACGATGAGATGCTGATCCTCATAGAGAGGTTCTACTAAACTGGCATTTCCCATAGGGATAATTTTTTCAGGGTAGTCCTCTGTATCAAAGGTCAGGCTAATCTTATCACCTTTTTCAACAGGACTCTGCCAATTAATAGTCTCTCCATTGATGAGGACGTGCTTTTTCGTGCGTAGGAAATGACGAATCTTACGAGGAATGAGGAGCTTAGTTTCGAGCAAGTCTTTGACGGTTGTTGCAGGATAGGGATTGATAATTTCTACGTGTAAAGTCATGGTTTCATTATATCATGAACGTTTAAAAGAGGACAGAATCTGTAAAAACTTGGTATAATAGGGTTATGACATTTTTTGATAATCTAAAAAACAAACTTTTTAAAGAAGAAAATAGCGGAAAGGGCAAGGATTCCCAGCCTGCTGAAAAATCGAAGAATTTACAAAATAAGATAAAGGGACTCTTCGCTAAGAAACCTGATGAGGTTGAACAAGCCGTTGAAGACCTAGATATGTCTCAGGAAAGTCAAGAGACGTCACGTTATCAACGTTCTAAGCAAAAGAAACCTATTGATACGACCAAACCTTTAGGTAAGGTTCAGGCGTTCTTGAGCAAGTTTACACTTTCGCCAAGAAATCCTATTCGTCGTTTCTGGCGTCGTTATCATATTGGGAAAATTCTCTTTATCTTGGTAGCTATGCTGGTTTTGACAGTTGGTTCCTACCTTTTCTATATTGCCAAGACGACCAATGTTTCAGATCTTCAAGATGCCTTGAAAGCTACGACGGTTATTTATGACAAAGAAGGCAATCAAGCTGGTTCTTTGTCAGGGCAAAAAGGGACTTATGTGGAGCTGGATGCCATTAGTGATAGCCTAGAGAATGCTGTTATAGCAACTGAGGACCGTACCTTCTATGAAAATAGCGGGGTTAACGTCAAGCGATTCCTCTTGGCCATTGTGTCCATGGGACGCTTTGGTGGTGGTTCGACCATTACCCAACAGTTGGCTAAAAATGCCTTCTTGACACAAGAACAGACAGTCACTCGTAAGGCCAAGGAATTCTTCCTCTCTTTGGAATTAACCAAGAAATACAGCAAGCAAGAAATCCTTACCATGTACCTCAATAATGCCTACTTTGGAAATGGGGTTTGGGGTGTTGAAGATGCCAGCCAAAAATACTTCGGGACAAGTGCTGCCAATCTAACCGTTGATGAAGCAGCGACCCTCGCGGGTATGCTTAAGGGACCTGAAATTTACAACCCAATCGATAATATCCAAAATGCGACCAACCGTCGAAACACTGTCCTCGCCAACATGGTTGATGACAAGAAGTTGAGTCAGGCAGATGCCGACAGTGCGGCTGGAGTTGATATGGCTAGTCGTCTGGATGATACCTATCAAGGGACTGGCGATGACTACAAGTATCCGTCTTACTTCGATGCCGTCATTGAAGAAGCTACGAAAACTTATGGCTTGAGTGAGGATGAAATTGTTAAAAATGGCTACAAGATCTACACAGAGATGGATGCCAATTCACAAGCTAACATGCAGCAAACCTACGAAAATACTTATCTCTTCCCTACATCAGAAAGTGATGGTAGTACAGCCCAGTCCGCTAGTGTGGCACTTGATCCAACAACTGGAGCGGTCCGTGGTCTAGTAGGTCGTGTAGGTGGTACCAGTGATACAACCTTCCGTAATTTCAACTATGCAACCCAAGGTAAGCGTAGTCCTGGTTCGACCATCAAACCTTTGGTAGTTTATGCCCCGGCCTTGGCTTCAGGGTGGAGTATCAACAAGGATCTCCCTAATAAACCAATCGACTACAACGGCTATACCCCAACTAACTATGGTGATATTGAGACAGAGGATATCCCCATGTATCAAGCTTTGGCCAACTCCTACAATGTCCCAGCAGTTTACCTATTTAATCAAATCGGTATTCAAAAAGGGATCAGTTACGGTCAAAAATTCGGTCTCAACTTTGACAATGTTCCAGAAGAACTGGGGATTTCACTTGGTGGTGGTGTGACAGCCAGTCCTCTTCAAATGGCTCAGGCATATGCGACCTTTGCTAATGGTGGTGAGATGAACACGGCTTATTTCATCACTAAAATTGAAAATGCCAGTGGTGACATTATTGCTACCCATAGTAAGAAGTCTAAACGTGTTATCAGCCAGTCAGTAGCTAACCAGATGACCAGCATGATGCTTGGTACCTTCTCAAATGGTTCCGCTGTGAATGCCAACTACACAGGTTATACGATGGCAGGTAAGACAGGTACTGTTCAGGCTGAATTTAACAAGGATTTGACTAGCGACCAGTGGGTGATTGGTTATACTCCTGATGTGGTTATGACGACCTGGATTGGTTTTGATAAGACTGACGAGAGTCACTACCTAACAGGAGCTAGCTCGGGAACAGCTTCGACGATTTTCAGCTACATCGCTGCGGATGTTTTGCCAAATACACCAGGTACTGAGTTTACCGTTGAAAATGCCTATGCAGCTGATGGTCAAACACTAGACTATACGGCAGATCCAAATGACTCGCGCAATAGCAGTAACAAGTCATGGACAGACAAGGCATCAGACGTTGTGAATGACGTTAAAGATCAGGCAAGCAGCCTTTGGGATAAGATTACAGACTCCTTCTCAGGTCTATTCAGATAGCTTGTCAATTGCATTTAAAAGTGGTAAGATAAAAAGAACGGAGGCGTTATGGCACAGAAAAAAGCAAGCCTAGCGTGTGCTGAATGTGGGAGCCGAAACTACTCAATTAATGTGAGTAGCACTCCCAAACCAACACGACTAGAAGTTAACAAATTTTGTAAACATTGTAAAAAATACACCTTGCATAAAGAAACAAGATAGGAGACACCGTGAGACAAACTGGAAGTATTTTCAAAGTCTTGAAAGACACGACTTGGCCAGACCGTAAACAACGCTGGCACGATTTTATTTCAGTTCTTGAGTATACTGCGTTCTTCACTGTCATCATCTATGCGTTTGATGAATTGTTGAGTCGCGCTATGTCAGCACTGATTAACTTTTTCTAAAGAAAACACAAAAAGAGTGGGAATGCCTGCTCTTTTTTGTTATAATAAATGCAGATAAAAGCGAGAACGAGGGCCATCAGGCTTTTTTATTACGCTTTGAATTAAACCATAGACATTCATTGACATTTAACACTCGAAGCTAGAAGATAGCTAGCCGAAGGTGTTTAAATGTCATTTAGAAAAAAGAAAGGAATCCTAAAATGCTAGATTCATTCGACAAGGGCTGGTTCGTCCTTCAAACCTATTCAGGATACGAAAACAAAGTTAAAGAAAACCTTTTGCAACGTGCCCAAACTTATAACATGCTTGAAAATATCTTGCGTGTTGAAATCCCAACTCAAACGGTCAATGTTGAGAAAAACGGTAAAGTTAAAGAAGTAGAAGAAAACCGCTTCCCTGGTTACGTTCTTGTTGAGATGGTAATGACAGACGAAGCATGGTTCGTTGTCCGTAACACTCCAAACGTTACTGGTTTCGTTGGTTCTCACGGTAACCGTTCTAAACCAACACCACTTTTGGAAGAAGAAATCCGTCAAATCTTGATTTCAATGGGTCAAACCGTTGATGTCTTTGATACTAATATCAAGGTTGGTGACGTGGTTCAAATCATTGATGGTGCCTTTATGGGTCAAGAAGGCCGTGTTGTAGAAATTGAAAACAACAAGGTTAAAATCATGATTAATATGTTTGGTTCAGAAACAGCTGCTGAACTTGAACTTTACCAAATCGCTGAACTTTAAGATAGACAAAAAGAGGTTGGGCTAAGAGACTTCAACCTTGGAAGACTATCTCATTAAACTTGAGGGAGAGGCTAGAAGCTAGATTTTTGAAATTTAGTTCTGTGTCACTCCCTTTTTTTCTAACGGATGATGATGAATTACAAACGATTTTACGATAGGATTAGCGCTCCTTTGCGTTCTTACGCTAAGGTTTTAGAAGGGTTGAACAAGCTTATAACTAGGACTTTTTACCTGCTTTTTCCTATATTTCTTATTTGGGTTTGGCTAAGGAATGGTTGGTTTGTTCTCTCTACGACGGTGCTTATTATGGGGGGAGGCTTTTTCCTTCTTTCTCTTGGTCGTAGCCTCTACAATCGACCGCGTCCATACCAGACCTGGGCTATTCAACCCCTTATTAAGAAGGACAGTCTGGGCAAGTCCTTTCCCAGTCGGCATGTTTTCTCAGCGACTGTCATTGCTATGTTGGCACTGACGCTTAACCCCTGGCTAGGTGGGACTATGCTTTTTCTGGCGGGCGCTCTAGCTCTTTTGCGTGTGCTAGGTGGTGTTCACTATCCTAGTGATGTTTTGGCAGGCTATGTCATTGGGATTCTTATAGGTCTCCTTCTTTATCTTTAGAAAATTTGGGTCTTCTTCGAGAGAGGAAGGCTTTTTTCGTTGAAAAAGGAAAGGCACCTCTAGGGCACCTTTCCTTTTGTTCTAAAATTCGAGTTGGCAATTAAGGGCTGTTCCCACCCTAAATGTTATCTTAGTCATAAGATGTGTTCTAAAATTCGAGTTGGCGATTAAAGGTTGTTCCCACCATTAGATATTAGCTTAGTTTAGGACATGTTTTTTAATAGCTTGAGCGACACCATGCTCATCATTTGAAGCAGTTACTAAGTTTGCAGTTTCCTTGACCCCTTCAGGTGCATTGCCCATAGCAATTCCTAGACCAGCTAGAGCTAGCATAGGACTATCGTTGAAGTTATCTCCGATGGTCATGACTTCTTCAAGAGGAAGGTCATAATATTTGGCAACCTCAAGGAGAGCGTGTTCTTTAGAAACATGTTTGGCTGTGACTTCAAGGTAGTTATCTTTAGATAAGTAGAAGGCTGTCTGTGGAAAATCCATGCTTAGGAGTTTTTGGTGGAGGTCCTGGATAACTTCAGGCTCATCAATCAACAATAGCTTGTGGATAGGTGGTTCTGAGTCTGAGACCGTGTCTTGTAGTTCCTTAATGATAGGAGATTCACCCGTGATACTTCCTTCCAACTGAGACCATTTGTCTAGTTCGTTGGTGATCCAGTCCTTGCCAGAGTAGATATTCACAGAGACACTTGGATAATCTGTGGATAAGTAGCTAAGAAGTTCTTGAATCTCAGATTTATCCACAGGGTGCTGTATGATAGCACGATCACCCTCAAGTACTAGGGCACCGTTGTAGCAGGCGATAGGATTGTCATGAAGTCCCAGTTTATGAGCAATTGGTTGCATCCCTAGTGGCGAACGGGCAGAAGCTAAAACAAAGGGAATATTTGCTTTTTCAAGCTTTGGCATTAGCTCTATCAGTTGCTCGTCCACCTGGTGGTTACTAGTGAGAATAGTGCCATCAATGTCACTGATAATCAAACGAATATTACTCATAGTCGCTATCCTTTCCATCGTATAAAATCGTTACTTTATCTTTAAGAGACTCGACCAAATCAGGGTCAGGTTTCTTATCTGTAATCCAGTAGTCAAAGTCTTCAATCTTGCCCAAGATATATTTGGAATGTTTTTCATATTTATCAGATTCAGCAATAAGAATCTTGGTTCTAGCAGCTTGCATGGCTAGTTGTTTGACAGCAACGTCCTCTTCATCTTCATAGCTAACCACTCCTTGACTGAGACTAGCCGCTCCAAAGAAGGCTAAGTCAAATTGTAGATGTTGCAAGAGCTGGGCTTCGTGAAGCGAATAGTAAAAGCGGTTTTTGCTGTAAAATCTTCCTCCCAAGAGATGAAAGTCGATTCCTTCTTTGCCACTTAGGACCAAGGCATTGTCCAAAGAGTGGGAGTAGACAGTTACGCTCTTAGTCAATTTTTGTGAAACTTCAAGCATCAGGGTAGAGACATCGAAGAAGAGTAGAGATTGCTCTTTGACCAAGCTAAGCGCTAGGTCTGCCATTTTTTTCTTGTCTTCAGTGAGTCCTTTCTGACGTTCCTGGAAGCCAAGAACAGTGGTATTTTTAACTGGAAGAATGCCACCATGGGTACGCTGAGCCAAATTCCTCTGGCTGAGGCAGTCGAAATCTCTTCTGACGGTATCTTTGGAAACACCTAATGCGTCAACCATTTCCTTGACAGATAGGTTTCCGCGCTCCTCCAAAAGTGTTAATATTTTCTCTAATCGTTGTTCCTGATACATGAGTCACCTACTTTCTGATACTAGTATAGCATCTTTTTGCTTTTTTGTTACACAAGAGCGCAAAAAAACTTAAAAAGAAGAAAAAAGGTGCAAAATAGACTCAGGTGAATTTGCCTCTTAAAGTTCCCTTATCATCTTTAAAAATCCTTCAAAAATGCTATAATAGAAGCATTACGAATATTGGAGAGAAACCATGAGTTTTTACAATCATAAAGAAATCGAGCCTAAGTGGCAAAAATACTGGGCTGACAATCATACTTTTAAGACAGGAACAGATGCCTCAAAACCTAAGTTTTATGCGCTTGACATGTTCCCTTACCCATCTGGAGCGGGTCTTCACGTAGGACACCCAGAAGGCTACACAGCGACTGATATCCTCAGCCGTTTCAAACGTGCGCAAGGTTACAATGTCCTTCACCCAATGGGATGGGATGCCTTTGGTTTGCCTGCAGAGCAATACGCTATGGATACAGGGAATGACCCAGCGGAATTCACAGCAGAAAACATTGCCAACTTCAAACGCCAAATCAATGCGCTTGGCTTCTCTTACGACTGGGACCGTGAAGTCAATACGACAGATCCGAACTACTACAAGTGGACGCAATGGATCTTCACCAAGCTTTACGAAAAAGGTTTGGCTTATGAAGCTGAAGTACCAGTAAACTGGGTTGAAGAATTGGGAACAGCTATCGCCAACGAAGAAGTTCTTCCAGATGGAACCTCTGAGCGTGGAGGCTATCCAGTTGTCCGCAAACCAATGCGTCAATGGATGCTTAAAATCACTGCCTATGCTGAGCGTTTGCTCAATGACTTGGATGATCTTGATTGGCCAGAGTCTATCAAGGACATGCAACGCAACTGGATTGGTAAATCAACTGGTGCCAATGTCACTTTCAAAGTAAAAGGGACAGACAAGGAATTCACAGTCTTTACGACACGTCCAGATACTCTTTTTGGTGCGACCTTCACTGTTTTGGCGCCTGAGCATGACTTGGTAGATGCCATCACAACACCTGAACAAGCTGAGGCTGTAGCTGACTACAAACATCAAGCCAGCCTTAAATCAGACTTGGCTCGTACAGACCTTGCCAAGGAGAAAACAGGGGTTTGGACTGGTGCTTATGCCATCAACCCTGTCAATGGTAAAGAAATTCCAATCTGGATTGCTGACTATGTTCTTGCCAGCTACGGAACAGGTGCTGTTATGGCCGTACCTGCCCACGATGAGCGTGACTGGGAATTTGCAAAACAGTTTGACCTTCCAATCGTAGAAGTGTTGGAAGGTGGAAACGTTGAAGAGGCTGCTTACACAGAAGATGGCCTTCACGTCAACTCTGACTTCTTGAACGGTCTCAACAAAGAAGAAGCGATTGCTAAAATCGTGGCTTGGTTGGAAGAAAAAGGCTTTGGTCAAGAAAAAATCACTTACCGTCTTCGTGACTGGCTCTTTAGCCGTCAACGTTACTGGGGTGAACCAATCCCAATTATTCATTGGGAAGATGGTACTTCAACAGCTGTTCCAGAAAGTGAACTCCCACTTGTCTTGCCAGTAACCAAGGACATTCGCCCTTCAGGTACTGGTGAAAGCCCATTGGCTAACTTGACAGACTGGCTTGAAGTGACTCGTGAGGATGGTGTCAAAGGTCGTCGTGAGACTAATACTATGCCACAATGGGCAGGTTCAAGCTGGTACTACCTCCGCTATATCGATCCACACAACACAGAGAAATTAGCTGATGAGGATCTCCTCAAACAATGGTTGCCAGTCGATATTTATGTGGGTGGTGCTGAACACGCCGTGCTCCACTTGCTTTACGCTCGTTTCTGGCATAAATTCCTCTATGACCTTGGTGTTGTACCGACTAAAGAGCCATTCCAAAAACTCTTTAACCAAGGAATGATCTTGGGAACAAGCTACCGTGATCACCGTGGAGCTCTTGTGGCAACTGACAAGGTTGAAAAACGTGACGGTTCCTTCTTCCATGTGGAAACAGGGGAAGAGTTGGAGCAAGCACCAGCCAAAATGTCTAAATCCCTCAAGAACGTGGTTAACCCAGACGATGTGGTGGAACAATACGGTGCTGATACCCTTCGTGTCTATGAAATGTTCATGGGACCCCTTGATGCCTCAATCGCTTGGTCTGAAGAAGGATTGGAAGGAAGCCGTAAATTCCTTGACCGTGTTTACCGTTTGATTACAAGTAAAGAAATCGTTGCGGAAAACAATGGCGCTCTTGACAAGGTTTACAACGAAACCGTTAAATCTGTTACAGAGCAAATCGAGTCTATGAAATTCAACACAGCCATTGCCCAACTCATGGTCTTTGTCAATGCAGCTAACAAGGAAGACAAACTCTATGTAGGCTACGCCAAAGGATTTATCCAATTGATTGCACCATTTGCGCCTCACTTGGCAGAAGAACTCTGGCAAACAGTCGCAGAAACAGGTGAGTCTATCTCTTATATAGCTTGGCCAACATGGGACGAAAGCAAATTGGTTGAAGACGAAATCGAAATTGTCGTTCAAATCAAAGGTAAAGTCCGTGCCCAACTCATGGTCGCAAAAGACCTGTCACGCGAAGAATTGCAAGAAGTCGCTCTTGCTAACGAAAAAGTTAAAGCAGAGATTGATGGCAAGGAAATCGTGAAAGTGATTGCGGTACCAAATAAACTCGTTAATATCGTTGTAAAATAAAAATAAATCCTTCGGAGCTTAGCTCTGGAGGATTTTTTAGGTTCAGCTTGACAAGAAATAGTAATTTTGTTAATGTTATTAACAAAAAGAGGGACACTATGAATAAGAAAGAACTGCATAAGTTTAATAATCGTTTTAACAGTTTTGTTTTAGCCTTTGAACAGTTGAAAAAGGCTCAGCATAGGAACAGTATTGATAAATCAATCACTATTAATGAAGTCCATTTGATTGACCTAATAGGTCGCAATCAGCCTGTGAATTTAGTGAAATTATCTGAGTTACTTGAAGTATCTAGGAGTGCCATTACTCAGAGTGTTAGACGTTTAACCAAGAAAGACCTTGTTTCTTTTGAATTTGCACCTGATAATGAAAAAAATAAATATCTGATATTATCCAAAAAAGGTGTTGACGTTTTTAACATTCATAAAGAGCAGCAAGAACATATTGAAAAAGCCATTTCTTCAGTTTTAAGAAACTATAGTGATGAGGACCTTCAAATGGTTATGAAATTGATGGATGATGTTGAAAAGGTATGGCAAGAATTACCGTGGTAAAAATCACGGTAATTTTAAAACTATATTGTTAATTACATTAACAAAAAAGAGGAAGATATGAATATACAAATTGAACTGATTTCAGAGTCTGATTTAGCAGACGAATCTTTTAATATTGTCATCGATGGCTTAAAACCAAGAGAAATCTATCGAGTCGAAATGTTTCTATCCGATTATTATTGTATCAATGCTCCCATGCTTTTAGCTCATGATGTTTTATGGAAATCAACAGCGACTTTTGTATCAGATAAGAATGGTATTATTGATATTTCACAAACTCCATCTTGTTCTGGCTCTTATGAAGATATTGCAACAATGGGGTTATTCTTTAATGCCAAACCCTTGACCAATAGGAAAAAGAAACTTCCAAACTCTCTTTCTAAAATTCCCTTATTAGATCACTTTTTTGTGGAAATCAAAATTATACAAGGTAATACTGTCGTCGCAAAGAGAACTTTCACAAGACATTACATGAGTTCGCAAATTAGTCATCAAGATATTTACGAGAGACATTTTCAAGGGAGACTCTTTTATGATAAAAAGGCAATAAAAGCACCAGCATTGATTATTGTGAGCGGTAGTGAAGGAAGGATTGAAAAGGCACAGAATATAGCTCAGCTTCTATCTTCTAGAGGTTATATTTGCCTAGCAGTTGCCTACTTTGGTTTAGAGGGGTTGCCAAAACATTTGGAACGTATTCCTTTAGAGTGCCTTATGGAAGCAAAGGATTATCTACGTCAGCATCCTCAAGTAGATAGTGAAAAAATTGGACTCTATGGACGTTCTAAGGGAGCAGAGTTAGTTTTAGCTGAGGAGAGCATTTTTAATGACGTTCAATGTTTGGTACTAAATTCACCCTCTGATGTGGTGTATGAAGGGATAAAAGGGAAATGGAACTCTCATACTTCTTCTTGGACGTATTTGCAAAAAGAACTTCCTTATCAAAAGTTTCGACTTAGAGATTATCTGTTCAGCAAACTTTTAAAAAAATCCTTTCCTAAAGATTGCTCTGCTAGGATAGATATTGGTCAAATGTATTCACCAATCTTACTGCTCGGAAGTACTGTTGATGAAATATGGGATGCCTCGTCAGCAATTGATGATATTGTCTCACATTATAAAGGACACCAGATTACATTTAAAAAATATCATGAAACAGGTCACATGTTGACAGTGGCTTATCAACCCAATCATCGCTATCGAAAAGATTGGCGTTTACTGATGAAAGAGAGCAAGGATTCTTGGTTGGCTACGATTCATTTTTTTGATAGGCATTTGAAGAAGCAATAACATAAGATTATAAATATGCTATAATAGTCCCAACTAAGATAAAAACACAGTTCTGGTTGGTAGTCCAGACGTAGGCAAGCCTATCAGTAACCTTCCTCCTTGGTTGTCCATTCTTAGGGATAGATTTAAGGAGGTGCTGTCGTGGAAACAATTTCAATTGGATTGACAGTTTATTTTGAAGATGGATTTTGGCATGGTTTGTTCGAACAAGTTTATCGAGAATCTTATCAAGTTTGTCGTGTGACATTTGGTCAGGAGCCAAAAGATGATGAAATTCTAGAGATTTTACAGACTCAGTTTACCCAATTATCTTTTAGTCCAGAGACTACAGCTAATCAACATGTAAAAATTAAGAATCCTAAACGATTACAGCGAGCTGTGAAGAAACAAGTAAATCAGAAAGTTTCTTCCAAGTCGAAAGAACTATTGCAGTTGCAGTACGAGGAAAGGAAAAAGATTTCAAAACATCAATCTAGTGTCCAAAAGCAATTGCTCAAACAAGAGAAATTTGAACGCAAACAGCAAAAACGAAGAGACAAGCATAAAGGACATTAATGTGTTTCTCTTTATAGAAACAGCTCTTTTCTAAATAGAAAGGAGCTGTTTTTACTAGTATTGAAGAATAGATTTCAACTGTTTCCTAATCTAGTTACTTATCGTCAAAACTTTTACTGATGATAGTTTCAAATTCAGGACAATACTTACTTGCCTCAAATTCAATGACACCATATTGGGCAATCTCATTTTGATAGAATGGATCGTGTGTAATGATTTCTTGAACAGCTTCTTTATTTTTAGCTCTTCCATCCCTCCACTTAGCTCTTCATTTTGACCACTTATCCCCAAAAGCCGTTTTTTAAACGGCTTTTTTGCTAGACTGGTTCTATCAAAAGGAGAGTGAACATGATATTACAAGCTAAAAATATAAGCAAACGGTATGGGAACCACCTTGCTGTTGATAATATTCAATTACAATTCAAAAGAGGGACTTTCAATGCGATTCTAGGACCAAATGGGGCGGGGAAATCAACGACGATTTCCATGTTGATTGGTTTGAAACAGCCAACGAAAGGTGAAATCATCTATGAACCAGGTGCTAAAATTGGTATGGTCTTCCAAACCAGTGTTTTAGATGAGATGCTGACGGTTAGGGAAAATCTGGCCATTCGTGCCAGACAGTATAAAGGACTGAAACCCAATCGTGTGTCTGATCTCATTGGTCGGCTAGGCCTATCAGCTTTCCAAAAGCAGAGATACGGGACGCTTTCAGGTGGCCAAAAGCGTCGGGTTGACATTGCGCGTGCTCTACTGCACAGTCCAGATCTTCTGTTCTTAGATGAGCCAACGACAGGTTTGGATATCCAAACCCGGAAGTCTATTTGGGATTTGCTCTATCAATTGCAGAGAGAAGAGGGAATGACCGTTGTACTGACCACGCATTATCTTGACGAAGCAGATGAAGCTGATCAGATTTATATTGTGGACCATGGGAAAGTGATTGCTCAGGGATCAGCATTAGATATTAAGAGTCGGTATGCAAAAAATATCTTGAAAATTCGTTTCAAGGAGATACAGCAGATAGAAAGTCTTAAAACTTCGGGAATGTCAGTAGAGCAACAAAGTCAACTGGAGTATGTTTTTCAACCTGAGAGTGAAAGGGAAGCCATTGATTACCTGGCACAAGTTAGAGATAGAATAGCCCATTTTGAGTTTCGTCCAGGGACCATGGATGATGCCTTTATTGCACTTACAGGAAGGGAGGTCCGCTAATGTTAGCTTTACTAAAGCGAAATTTTTTATTGTACTTCAGGAATCGTTCAGGAGTTTTCTTCTCCTTGTTGGGAGCCTTGATTTCCTTTATTCTCTATATTATTTTTCTTCAAAAAAATCTAACAGATGCTTGGAATCAGCTCCCCAATAGTGGTCCTTTGTTAAATAATTGGTTGATGAGCGGGACGCTGGCTGTGACAGGGATTACGACGAGTCTGGCTGCCCTGACTCAGTTGGTAAAGGACCGTGAACATCAAGTAGATCAGGATCTTTATTTATCGAATCATGGGAAATGGCAGTTACCATTTTCGTATCTAGCGAGTGCAATCATCATTTCTTTTGCCATGCAGGTCCTTATGTATGTGCTGATGTGTGGCTATTTTAGAGAAGTGCCAAATTTATACATACTACCTGAAGTGCTCCTCATTATGCTGCTTAGTAGCCTGCTTTCTAGCTTAGTGAATGCCATTTTTGTTTATTTTTTCCAATCTGTAGACAGTCTTGGGAAGTTTTCGACCATAGTGGGTACAGCTTCTGGTTTTTTGGTAGGGACTTATGTACCTTTGGGCGTTCTACCTGATTTTGCACAACTACTAATGAAATGTACTCCAGCAACTTATATTGCTGCACTTTATCGACAAGTCCTCATGAAAGAAACATTAAGTGAGACCTTTAAAGGTCAAGATAACCTTCTTCAAGAGTTTCAAGAAAAAATGGGCGTTCAGCTCAAGTGGCAAGGTTTATTGACAAAGGAAAATACTTACCTTATAGTGTTAGGAGGTATTCTTCTAGCAAGTATCCTTTGGATTGTTTTAGTGAAAAAAACTAGTCAGAAAAAATAAGTGAGAGTTGGAATAGGAATGAAACTTCGTTTTGAAGAAAAATCAGATATTTCGGCAAAGGATCCCTGTGTGGTCATCCAAGCAGAGCGATTGTCTGATCAAGCACGAGAGGTAATGGATTATCTCGAACAATTTTCAGTTGTAAATCAAGTGGTGATTCCTATTAAAACGGATGATCATTTGGTTATGGTAAAAATTGATGACATTATCCTAGCTGAGATTGATAAGAATGTGTTAACGATTTATACCGTAAACAATACCTATACGATGAGAGAGACACTAACAAACTTTCAGCATCGCATCAATCGTCGAAGTTTTTTACAGATATCACGTCATGCTGTTATGAATATAGACCATTTGGAGTCCCTATCAGATAGTTTTTCTGGCAATATGATGGCTAAAATGACAGGTGGGGTGAAGTCCAGTGTCAGCCGAAAATATGTCAAATCCTTGATGGATTATTTAGGGGTGTAGGAGGAACCAATGAAACGTTTAATTGCTTATTTTGTATCCGGCGTGAGAACGGGATCGTTCTTTTACCTTGCACTCCTTTTACTTGGTCAATTATTTCCCCAGCTTATCTATCCCAAAGTTAGTGTGGGGAATATTTTAGCCCTCTTTATGATGAGTGGTTTGATGGGAATGCTCTCGTGGATTTTGGAAGAGATTGACTGCATATCGTATAGGCTTAGAATAATCTTGCATTTCTTGTTGACGGTGATTGTACTTACAGTGACTTGTCTGATATCAGGCTGGTATGAGGCTTTAACGAACCCTGCTATCTGGATTGTTTTCATTTTCGTTTATAGTATTATCTGGCTATATCTCATTTGGCAAATGCATATGAGAACACAGCGTATTAATCAAGCTTTACTGCATCGTCGAAGCCAGAAAAAGAAACAAAAGTAATAAATTATAGAAAACTTCAAAAAAATACTCTTTTTCCTCTTGACCCTCACGCCACGTCATAGCCTATACTCTTAATTAGAGAGGAGTTCTAGTGAAATCTGTAAAAGAAGTGAGCCAACTATCAGGTGTCAGTGTGCGCACCCTTCATTATTATGACGAAATTGATTTGCTGAAACCGTCGGTTGTGGCTGAAAATGGTTACCGTTACTATAATCGCGATGCGGTTGTCCGTTTGCAAGAAATATTGCTTTACCGTGAGTTAGACTTTCCTCTCAAAAAAATTAAGGAAATCGTAGGTCAACCAGGTTATGATAAAGTTCAAGGGCTTAGGGATCAGATTAAGCTCTTAGAGTTGAAAAAGTCCCGGTTGGAAGCCGTCATAGCTCATGCCAAGGCCTTACAAATGGAGGAAGAAGAAATGTCATTTGAAGCATTTGATCAAAAAGCTGTGGAAGCCTTTCAGGAAGAAGCTCAGGCTAGATGGGGTCAGACAGAAGCTTATCAAGCTTTTGTGGCTAAGGGAGAGGAGTCCTTCCCTGAAGTTACCAAAGAGATGACTGCAATCATGTCTACCTTTGGACAGCTCAAGGAGTATAATCCTGGTGATGATAGTGTTCAGGAGCAAGTAAAGTCGTTACAAGATTATATTAGTCAGCATTTTTATCCATGTAACCAAACGGTATTAGCTGGTCTAGGTCAGATGTACCAAACAGATAATCGCTTTTCTAGTTTTATCGATAAAGTCGGAGGATCGGGTACTGCCGCCTTTCTCGCAGAAGCTATTCGTATTTATTGTCAATAAACTAAGGCCAAAGTCTATAAGACTTTGGCTCTTTTCATGCCATAGTGACATTTATGTCACTATTTTTATAATCATTTAATGCTTATAATTAATGTATCGTTTTAAAAGGCGATTAGTTAAGTGTTTCTGCTATTTTGCTTGAAATTTTCTTGCAGATAATCAGATAGAAATTGATCAAATTCTAACCTAAATCAAATTTACGGAGGAAACCATGTCCATTTTAACCATCGATCACATCTCAAAGTACTATAATCTCGACGGTACGAACCAAGAGCGCGCTTTGAACGATGTTACGCTTGGGATTGCACCAGGAAAGATCACTGCTATCTACGGTCCATCTGGCTGTGGTAAGACCAGTCTGCTTAGTATTATTAGTGGCTTGGATAGTCAGTATCAAGGAAATCTTTATTTCAAAAATCAAAACATGCGAGATTTTTCAGAGCGTGACTTGACCTATTTTAGAAAGGCTCATATTGGCTTTGTCTTTCAAAATTTCAATCTTATCCCTCATCAATCAGTCCTTGAAAATGTCAAGATGCCTCTTTACGTTAAAAATATGACTGATAAAGAGATGGTCGATATTGCGGAAAGGGAGCTCAGCCGTCTTGGAATCGGAGACTTTATCAAGAAAAATGTTAAGCAGCTTTCTGGTGGGCAAAAACAACGTGTGGCCATTGCCCGTGCCCTAGTCAATAATCCAGAAATGATTGTGGCTGATGAACCGACAGGTTCTCTTGATTCTCAGTCTCAGGAAAATGTTCTCGAAATTTTTAAAGAGCTAGCTGAGGCAGGTAAAACTGTGATTATTGTAACCCATAACCCTGAAGTGGCGGATTATGCGGATGTTGTCATTAAAATGAAGGATGGTGAAGTCGTTGAAACAATCGAAAAATAAGGGGTTGACCCTCAAGAATAAACTCAAATTGTCATTGAACAACTTTATGGAACGTAAGTGGCGTAATCTTTTGATTGCGACGGCAACTTCCATTGGTTTTATCGGTGTCTTGATTTCCTTTGGTTTGGGAAATGCTATTGTTGGTATGATTAATGACAGTACCGATGGTGGCAATATTCCATCCCAGATTCAGATCAGTCTTAGTGCTAAATCAGCAGCCAGAGGGGTTCTAAATGCGGATGACGAGAAGTTTATTCGTAGCCAGATTAAGAGTGATGACATTAAGTATTTGGAGAGTCCCTTTGGAATGAACATGGCAAGTCTTACCCTTGATGGCAAGACCATAGATTTCAGCAAGGACCTTCCTAACTATTCTCAGGTTATCAGTCTTTACAAGAACACAAAAATCTCTACATCTCGCAATGATAAGGATAAAATTTCAGCTGGGAAACCTTTTAAATCTGAAGATGAAAAGGGCTTAACCCTTCCGATGAGTTTTGTCAAACGCTACAACCAAGAAATAGGGAAGAAGCTCAAGGCTAAAGACTTTATTGGTAAAGAAATTTCAGCTCAGATTGTTGAAAATACTGCTGAGGGAACTAAAGTAGCGGATATCAAGACTAAGATTGTCCGTATTGTTGATGACAGCGAGGATGCTGAAGAGGGCAATAGCTATATGCCAGCTAAACAATTGGAAGAATTGCTCAAAGAAAATGGCTTTACCAAAACAGTATCTTACATGCTTTTGGAGCTCAAGGATCCAGCCAAGACTAAGGAAGTCACTAAAAAATTGCAGAAAAACAAGAAGTATCTGGTTCTTTCACAGCAGGCCATCCTAGATGTCATTATTAAATTCATCCGTGTGATCCAGGCCCTCTTGATTACCCTTTCATCACAAGCTATCCTAGTTTCAGCTGTTATGATTGGAATTATCATCTATATTAACATCATGCAACGCTCAAAAGAGATTGGTGTTATGAAGGCTGTCGGTTATCTTAATCGTGATGTGAAAGCTATCTTTGTTTATGAGGCCCTCTGGATTACGGGTATCTCACTAGCTCTTGCCCTCCTTGTATCGCAGGGCATTGGAAGCTTGGCTAACATGATTGTTTCACATCTCTACCCAAGTGTCAGCAAGGTGTTTGACCTAAATCTGACATCAATTCTCATCATGTTTGGTTTCTCACTCTTGATGGGCTATCTGTCAGCCTACCTTCCAGCCCGTAAAATCAGTAAAATGGACCCTGTCGAGTCCCTAAGATATGAATAGAAATAAAGAGTAGTCTCCTCAGGCTACTCTTTTTTGTCAAAACAAGCATTAGAAAAATCGGAAAATCCAAACAATAATTAACTTTCTGAAAAGTGGAGACAATTGCTCAAAAATGCTATAATAGTCAGTATATACAGGCTATTAATAACAAAAAAAGAAGTACCTATTCGATTGGAGGAATTCCATGTATAAAGATGATAGTTTAACCTTGCACACTGACTTGTATCAAATCAATATGATGCAGGTTTACTTTAACCAAGGTATTCACAATAAAAAGGCCGTTTTTGAAGTTTATTTCCGTCAACTTCCGTTTAAAAATGGCTTTGCTGTGTTCGCAGGTCTGGAGCGTATTGTCAACTATCTTGAAAATCTGACCTTCTCAGAAACTGATATTACTTATCTAAAAGATTTAGGTTATCCTGAGGATTTTCTGGACTATCTAGCCAACCTAAAACTCGAGTTGACTATCAATTCAGCTCTTGAGGGTGATTTGGTATTTGCTAATGAACCGATTTTCCAAGTGGAAGGTCCCTTGGCCCAGTGTCAGCTTGTAGAGACTGCCTTGCTAAATATCCTCAATTACCAGATTCTTATTGCTACCAAGGCAGCCCGTATTCGTTCTGTCATTGAGGATGCTCCTCTGTTGGAATTTGGGACACGTCGTGCACAAGAGATGGATGCAGCAATCTGGGGAACACGTGCAGCCGTGATTGGTGGTGCTGATGCAACGTCAAATGTACGTGCCGGCAAGATTTTTGGAATCCCAGTTTCTGGTACTCATGCCCATGCCCTTGTTCAAGCCTATGGCAACGATTATGACGCCTTTAAAGCCTATGCATCTACTCATAAGGACTGTGTATTCCTTGTAGATACCTATGACACCCGTAAGATTGGTGTTCCTAATGCTATCCGTGTCGCTAAAGAGCTAGGTGATAAGATTAATTTCTTGGGTGTTCGTCTTGATTCAGGTGACTTGGCTTATCTATCGAAGCAGGTTCGTAAGCAATTGGATGCAGCTGGTTTCCCTGATGCTAAGATTTACGCTTCAAACGACCTTGATGAAAATACTATCCTTAACTTGAAGATGCAGAAGGCTAAGATTGATGTTTGGGGAGTAGGTACTAAGCTCATCACTGCCTATGACCAACCAGCCTTGGGTGCTGTTTACAAGATTGTCTCAATGGAAGATGATAAGGGAGTCATGCATGATACTATCAAGTTGTCCAATAATGCTGAGAAGGTTTCGACACCAGGTAAGAAGCAAGTTTGGCGTATTACGAGTCGTGCTAAGGGCAAATCAGAAGGTGACTATATCACTTTCGCAGATACGGATGTTAATGCTTTAGATGAAATTAATATGTTCCACCCAACATATACTTACATCAATAAGACGGTTCGTGATTTTGATGCAGTGCCACTCTTGGTTCCAATCTACGACAAAGGGCAACTAATCTATGACTTACCAAGTCTTGATGAAATCAAGGCTTATGCTACTAAGGAATTGGACGAACTTTGGAATGAGTACAAGCGCGTGCTTAACCCTCAAGATTATCCAGTTGACTTGGCTAAAGATGTCTGGGATAACAAGATGACCTTGATTGATAATGTCCGTAAGAAAGCCCATGACTTGTCAGAGTAAAGGGAGAAATTATGACTTTGCAAGAAACTATTATTGCTCAACTAGGCGTTAAACCTAGCATTGATCCAAAGGAAGAAATTCGAAAATCCGTTGATTTTTTGAAGGCCTACATGCTCAAACATCCATTCCTTAAAACATATGTTTTGGGAATCTCAGGAGGTCAAGATTCTACATTGGCTGGTCGTCTGGCACAACTTGCGATTGAAGAGCTCCGTGCAGAGACAGGAAAAGACTATCAGTTTATTGCCATTCGTTTACCATATGGTGTCCAAGCAGATGAAGATGATGCCCAACGTGCTCTTACTTTTATCAAGCCAGATGTGAGTCTTGCGGTTAATATCAAAGAAGCTGTTGATGGTCAGGTTGCTGAACTTGCCAAGGCAGGTGTCACCGTTTCTGACTTCAATAAGGGAAATATCAAGGCCCGCCAACGTATGATTACCCAATATGCGGTTGCTGGTGAAAATAGTGGGGCAGTTATCGGAACAGACCACGCCGCTGAAAACCTTACGGGCTTCTTCACAAAATTTGGTGACGGTGGTGCGGATATTTTGCCGCTCTTTCGTCTAAACAAGCGTCAAGGTGCAGCCCTTCTTGCAGAACTTGGTGCAGACAAGGCCCTTTATGAAAAAGTGCCAACAGCTGACTTGGAAGAGGACAAACCAGGAATCGCTGATGAAGTGGCACTTGGAGTGACCTATCGTGAAATTGATGACTACCTTGAAGGCAAGGAAGTCTCAGCCAAAGCTCAGGAAACGATTGAGTCTTGGTGGCGTAAAGGTCAACACAAACGTCACTTGCCAATCACCATTTTTGATGATTTTTGGAAATAAGAGGAGAAATGAGTTATGATTAAAGCTTATATTGATTTTTGGAAGCGTGCCTTTGACTTTAGAGGCCGTTCGACTCGTCCAGACTACTGGTGGGCTTACTTGGTTAATGTCATTATTATTACTATTCTTACTGTTTTTTGTGTTCTTATTCCTTTCTTCAGTAATGTTGATCTTAGTGACCCAGCTCTGTTGAATAATTCGACTGAACTGCAAAAAATAATTATTACCTATGCTTGGCCACTAATGCTTTTTAGCTTAATTGAACTTATCCCTCAATTGTCTCTACAAATCCGTCGTTTGAGAGATGCAGGATTTCATCCGGCTTGGGTACTTCTAAGTTATATAGGTCTTATACGAATCTTGGCTATCTTCTCATTGATTGGAAGCATTGTCCTCCTTATCATGTCTTGTCAACCAACGAAACCAGCACCTGAAACGCAGTTTGATAAAGTGGAATAAGATTGTCATAACCCTAGGTTAAACCTAGGGTTATTTTTAAATTGAATTTTCAGAAATTAGTGATAAAATAGAGAGGAATAAGGCTTAAAAGGAGGAATCTTATGACTTCACTATCAACAGATTTCACAGATAAACTATTTGCAGACTATGAGGCCAATGCCAAATACAGTGCTATCGAAAATGCTGTAACTCACAATGGCTTGCTCAAATCTATCGAAACACGTCAATCAGAAGTTGAAAATGACCATGTTTTCTCAATCGATTTGACTAAAGATGAGGTGTCTAATCAGAAAGCTTCAGGACGTTGCTGGATGTTTGCGGCACTAAATACTTTCCGCCATAAATTAATCTCAGACTTCAAATTGGAAAGTTTCGAGCTTTCTCAAGCCCACACCTTCTTCTGGGACAAGTATGAAAAATCAAACTGGTTCTTGGAACAAATCATTGCTACAGCAGATCAAGAGATTGGCAGTCGTAAGGTTAAATTCCTTTTGGATACCCCTCAACAAGATGGTGGACAATGGGATATGGTCGTATCACTTTTTGAAAAATATGGTGTTGTGCCAAAATCAGTTTATCCAGAATCTGTAGCTTCAAGTAATAGTCGTGAGCTTAATCAATACCTCAATAAGCTTCTTCGTCAAGATGCTCAAATCTTGCGTGATTTGATTGCTGGAGGTGCTGATCAAGCTGCTGTTCAGGCCAAGAAGGAAGAACTTCTTCAAGAAATTTTCAATTATCTTGCCATGACTCTTGGTTTACCACCACGTCAGTTTGATTTTGCCTACCGAGATAAAGATGACAACTATCAATCTGAGAAAAATATCACACCACAAGCTTTCTTTGAAAAATATGTGGGTCTAAAACTCAGCGACTATGTGTCAGTCATCAACGCTCCAACAGCTGATAAACCTTTCGGGAAATCTTATACTGTTGAGATGTTGGGTAATGTTGTGGGTGCACCAAGTGTTCGTTATATTAACCTCCCAATGGATCGTTTCAAAGAGCTTGCCATTGCACAGATGAAGGCTGGAGAGACTGTTTGGTTTGGTTCAGATGTTGGTCAAGTTTCAGACCGTCAAAAAGGTATTCTTGCAACTAATGTTTATGACTTTACAGCTAGCATGGATATTAACTTGACTCAAGACAAGGCAGGACGTTTAGACTACAATGAATCTCTCATGACTCATGCCATGGTATTGACTGGGGTTGATTTGGATGCTGATGGTAAACCTATTAAATGGAAGGTTGAAAACTCTTGGGGAGACAAGGTCGGACAAAAAGGTTACTTTGTCGCTTCCGATGCCTGGATGGATGAATACACTTATCAAATCGTTGTTCGCAAAGACTTCCTTACAGCTGAAGAATTAGCAGCCTATGAAGCAGAGCCACAAGTACTTGCTCCTTGGGACCCAATGGGAGCCCTTGCTTCAAAATAAGACAATATATAAAACCACTGGAAATGATGCTAGTGGTTTTATATAGCTTCTTTAAATTTTATCGGTAAAAAAAGAGTTATCCATTCGGATAACCCTTTTATTTCTTATTCTTCTGCTGTAGCAGTGTTTGAATTTGAATGTTCAGAACCGTTAGAGGCCGATGTCGATGGATTTGTTGAAGCATCAGGGCCGTACTGTTGACTATCTTGTGAACTTGATGAGTCACTGCTTTGGCTTGAGTCTAAACTTGATGATGAGCTAGATGTTCCAAGTGATCCTGTGTAAACATTTGATGTTGAAGAACCAGTAAGGAAGACATAGCTACCATTATTATAAACACCGCTAGGCATATCGAAATCTTCAGAACCCGCACCATACATCTGGTTAAGGTAGCCACTTGTTACACCGTAGATTTGTTTAGCAATGTCAAGGTCTGAATCATGAAGTGGTGTTTTACGGTTTTTGTAACCTGTCCAAATCGCCATTGAATACTTAGTATTGTAACCAACGAAAGTTTCATCTGGAACCATAAGATAAGCATAGACGCCACTTTCTTTTTGTACCTTGTAGTATTCATCGTCACCATAGTTAGATGTACCAGTCTTACCAGCATTGAATGTACCAGGGACATAAGCTTCAGTCGCTGTACCACCTGTCATTACTTGTTTCAACATGCTTGACATCATGTAAGCTGTTTGTGGCGACATGGCCTCGACACCTTTAGAATCAAATGATTTTGTTGAACCGTCTTCAAATTTGATTGATTTAATGTAAGATGGTTTATAGTAAGTACCGCCATTTGCAAAGGCTGCATAGGCCGCAGCCATTTTCTCGCTTGATGCACCGTACTTAGGATCTGACGATGTTGTTGAAGATGAGATGGCATTTGAGTAATACATTTCTGGATACTCAATACCCAAATCTTTCAAGAAGGACTGTGCATATTCCAAACCAACAGCCTGAAGAGCTTTAACAGCTGTTACGTTACGTGATTGTTGAATAGCATAGGTCAATGATATACTTCCGTAATATTTACGGTCCCAGTCGTAAACTGGGGTTGAAGAGCCAGGGAAATTATAAGGATTATCGTAAACAGTCGTACCAGTGTTTGTATAAACACCTTTTTCAATAGCGGGAGCGTAGTCAGTGATAGGTTTCATTGTTGAACCCCAGTCACGGTCAGTTTGGACTGCTTGGTTGGTACCAAGGGCAACGTTCTCATCCTGATGGCGTGATCCTAGCTGAGCAACAACACGACCATTAGTAACATCAATAATAGTAGAGGCAACCTGGAAGCTATCATTTGGATAGTAGATATAGTCATCAGTATTATAGACATTCCAAATGTATTTTTGAATATCAGGATTAAGGTTAGTGTAGACGTCGAGACCTGCTGAGTAAATATCAGCATTGGCATCAGTAGATACCTGTTCGATAACTTGTTTGATGTAGTTATCTAGATATGGCTCGTAGCTAGCTTTCTTTGTGAGTGGAAGAAGACCATCTGATATGTCAGTTTCTTTAGCTTGTTCGTACTCTTCTTTAGAAATGTTTTTGTCTTCATACATTTCACTAAGAACAGTGTTACGACGCTTTTTAGCAGCATCCGGATTAGCATAAGGGTCATATTGTGTTGGTGCTTGTGGAATACCGGCAAGAAGAGCTGCTTGGGCAACAGAGAGGTCGCTCAAGTCTTTACCGAAGTAAGATTTAGCTGCAGTCTTCATACCATAGTAACCATTACCCATATAAACCTTGTTAACGTAGAAGGTCAAAATCTCTTGTTTAGTGAATTGACGCTCCATTTGGAGAGACAACCAGATTTCTTGTGACTTACGTTTAAGGGTTTGGTCCGAAGTGTTTGTTGAGAAGTAGGCCAATTTAATCAACTGTTGGTCGAGTGTAGACCCCCCCTGGGTACTACTACGACGAAGGTTATTAACAGCCACTCCCATGATACGGTAGACGTCAATTCCACGGTGTGTGAAGAAACGTTTATCCTCAATAGAGGTGATGGCATTAACTAGAGTTGTTGGAATTTCATCTGTGGATGCACTCTCACGTTTCTCAGCTCCCAAGTCAGCAATAAGGCTACCATTGGCGTCGTAAATCTTACTTGAGCTTGTTGATTGTAGTTTGTTCTCGGTAAGTTTAGGAACACTGCTAATATAGTAGGCAAAGAGGCTACCACCAGAGATGACACACACTACAAAGAAAGTCAGTAATCCAATAAATCCGTATTTTGCAATACGCCAGCCCAAGCTTTGGTCTGAAGTAGCTGAGCGTTTTCCCTTGCTATAGCGAGAAGAATCTGAACGTTTGGCTTTGATGTTTTTAGCACGTTTAGTCAAACCGCTCAGCGATTCTTTAAAGTTGTTGAAATTAAATTTAGCCATTATGTGTTACCACCTAATAATTTTTCAATGATTTCTAAATAAGGAACTTGAGGATAAGCTGCTTCTGCAATTGCATAGCCTCTTTTTTTGATATAATCAAGAGGCATTGATTTCGTCCCCTTATCAATTTGATAAAAAGCGATTAAGTCTTTGGCAGGCAGAAGGTAGGTTTCCTTAAGCGTCGAGAAGTGAAGTAGCACGAAGCAGATCCCATCTTGACTGATGACCTGAGACATGTGCTCAATTTGATGCGCATGAAAGTTTTTCATAGGCATGGCTGTCTTTTGTCGTGTCTCTTTGGCTTCAAAATCAATGTAATATCCCTTGTAAACACCAGAGTAGTCGGTAGTAGAGGCTTGTCTAAAGTAAGCTTCCACAATCTTTGCTCGTGAGCGTTTGGGATAATCGACTTTGACAATTTGAACAGGAGTGGGTTTTTTATGAATAACGGCTAAACCACGCGACAAATAGTAATCATTAGTCGCGTTAATAGCAGATTCAAAGCTCATCCCCCGATTGGCAAAGTCAACTCTATTTGATTTTTTAGGACGTACTTGTGCTTTCTTACGAGATATCTGATGGGGATAGTTTACCATTTCTTTCCCTTCTTCTTTATAAGATATGCATAAAGACTATTTTATTATACCATAAAATGAACGAGGAAAACAATAAATGACATCACTACTGGTAACTGGTTATAAGAGCTTTGAACTCGGTATTTTTAAAGACAAGGACCCTAAAGTAACCATTATCAAGAAAGCAATTAAACGTGATTTTAAGCGTTTCTTGGATGATGGTGTGGATTGGATGATTTTTACCGGCAACCTCGGTTTTGAATTTTGGGCACTAGAGGTGGCCAAAGAACTTCAGAAAGACTATCCTTTGAAGTTGGCGACACTTTTCCCTTTTGAAACGCATGGTCAGAATTGGAATGAAGCGAATCAGACAAAACTAGCAGCCTTTAAGCAGGTTGATTTTGTCAAGTATAGCTTTCCCGCTTACCAATCTCCAGCACAGTTTAAACAATTTAATCAGTTTCTCATTGACAATACAGATCAGGCTTATTTATTTTATGAACCTGAAAATGAAACAAATCTGAAATATTTTTACGGTATGATGATAGAAGCAAGGGATTATCCCGTATCTCGACTGACTTTTGATGACCTCAATGAGGTCATGTCGGAATAGGATATAATTGAGTTTTAAACTTGCATTTTTATTTTTTTTTCTGTATCATAAAAACATTAGACAGTAAAGTATTAGTAAGTTAGATAAGACAAGTATTGGAGAATAAAAATGGCTAAGATTAATTTAACGCCCAAGAAAATCTACGAACAAGAATTTAAAACAAGCATGCGTGGATACGATAAAAAAGAAGTTGATGAGTTTTTAGATGATGTAATCAAAGATTACGGTGTCTATATTGCTCTAGTTAAGGAATTGCAAGAAGAAAATGCAAAACTTAAGGCTAAAGCTTCATCAGCTCCTGCAAGTCGCCCAGCATACGCAAGTGCGACAAGTGAACCATCACGTGCGAATGCCAATGTTGCTTCGGCTTCAAACTATGATATCTTAAAACGTATCAGTCGTTTGGAAAAAGAGGTCTTTGGAAAACAAATCGTCGAATAAAACTGGTTTGTGCAATTTTTGGATAATCGCATGGTTGCTAGTCTTCCATGAGGAAAGTCCATGCTAGCACTGGCTGTGATGCCAGTAGTGTTTGTGCTAGGTGAATTAATAAGCCTAGGGACTTGTTTTCAAGTTACGGCGAGTGAACTGGCTAAGTCTTCGGATAGGTTTTAGTAGCTCTGAAAGTGCCACAGTGACGGAGTTTTTAGGGAAACCTAAAAAGTGGAACGCGGTAAACCCCTCAAGCTAGCAACCCAAACTTTGGTAGGGGCATGGGATGGCTGGAAACGAACGGACCATCCTGACTGCTTTGCAGTAGACAGATGATTATCGAAGGAAGTGGTACCTAGTCACTTCTGGAACAAAACATGGCTTATAGAAAATTGCATATAGGTGAGGCTGGGACACATGTCTCAGCCTTCTTTTAGCAAGAATTCTTTCTTTTACAACTATATCTAAAGAAAAGAGTGGGAAAATAAGCCATCAGTTAAGAAAGTTTGTACTCGTAACAATGAGATAAAAGGATGACAATGAAAGAAACATTTACATTAGTAGCAACTGCTGCAGCAGGTCTTGAGGCTGTGGTTGGACGTGAATTGCGTGAGTTAGGTTATGACACTCAGGTTGAAAATGGTAAGGTGCGTTTCCAAGGCGGTGTTCGTGCAATTGCTGAGACCAACCTTTGGTTGAGAGCAGCAGACCGTATCAAGATTGTAGTTGGTGAATTTCCAGCACGTACCTTTGAGGAACTCTTTCAGGGAGTTTTTGCCTTAGACTGGGAAAATTATCTTCCGCTAGGTGCAAAGTTCCCAATTTCTAAAGCTAAATGTGTTAAATCAAAGCTTCATAATGAGCCATCTGTTCAGGCGATTTCAAAAAAAGCAGTCGTTAAGAAATTGCAGAAGTATTTCCACCGTCCAGAAGGAGTGCCTCTTCAAGAAACAGGAGCAGAATTTAAGATTGAAGTTTCTATCTTAAAGGATAAGGCTACGGTTTTAATTGATACCACAGGTGCTAGTCTCTTTAAGCGTGGCTATCGTACTGATAAAGGTGGGGCACCTATTAAGGAAAATATGGCGGCTGCTATCCTTGAACTTAGTAACTGGTATCCGGATAAACCGTTGATTGACCCGACTTGTGGTTCAGGGACCTTCTGTATTGAGGCTGCAATGATTGGTATGAACATTGCGCCAGGATTTAATCGTGATTTTGCCTTTGAAGCATGGAATTGGGTGGATAAAGATTTAGTACAGTCGGTACGTGATGAAGCAGATAGCAAGGCAAACTATGATGTTGAATTAGACATTATGGGTTGTGATATTGATGGCCGTATGGTTGAGATTGCAAAAGCTAATGCCCGTGAGGCAGGTCTTGAAGATGTTATTAAATTGAAACAAATGCGTTTACAGGACCTGAAAACAGATAAAATCAATGGTGTCATAATTTCAAACCCTCCTTATGGTGAGCGTTTGTTGGATGACAAGGCTGTGGATATCTTGTATAATGAAATGGGTCAAACTTTTGCGCCACTTAAAACTTGGAGCAAGTTTATCTTGACCAGCGATGAACAATTTGAAAGCAAATACGGTATGAAAGCCGATAAAAAACGTAAGCTTTATAACGGTACACTCCGTGTTGATTTGTATCAATATTTTGGTGAACGTGTTCGCCGTTCTGAGGCTAGAAAGGTAAATTAAACGTGTCAGAAGATAAAACACAAAATGGCTATGAAGGTAGCCAAGAGCTAGATTTCCAAGATGCCAAGGAAATGACAGTCGGTGAGGCTGTCCGCAAAGAAGCTGAGATTAATGCTGGTGTAACAGAAACAGATAGCATTTTGGATAAGTATATCAAGCAACACCGTGAAGAAGTTGCCTCACAAAAATTTTCAAAGAAAATTGAAGCTGACGGCGATACATCACCTTTGGATGCTTTTATTCAAAAGCAACGTCAGGAGTTTGCGGATTCAGGTTTGATTAGCCAATCAATGGCTAATGAGTCAATCAACTCAACAACAGCTACTGAAGAAGTAACACTGGTCACATTTGGTTTTGGTGCAACAGATAACAAGGTTGATGAAGCTCAATCTCATGTTGATAAGCAGTTGCCAAATGCTCCTGTTGAACCTGAGGTTATTGCAGAACCAGAAAGTCAAAATTCTGAAGTTATCATTACGTCAACGAATGCTGATCGTTTCATCACGTCAGAAACAGAAAAATTTGACATTGGTGATGCACTTGCTGATTCCTCTACTTCAACTAATCAGCCAGCCTATAACGATGCATTGGTCGATAATATTGATGATAACAATCCTTTGATTGCTAACATTGATGATCCAGAACCACAAAATCCTGTTGTCGCCAATATTGATGATACTGAGCCACAAGCTTCAAACCCTTTGTTGGATGATGTTACTATCTCAGACACTATCGATTTGGCGGCTATTGCATCAACAGTGGCAGGGGTAACTGGAGCAAAAGCTGATGAAGAAAAGACAACACCAAAAGTGTCTATGGCAGTTAATCGCCCATCTGCAGAAGACAGAATCTCTTCAGAATCTATTTCGCCATCGCATAAGAGTGCCTTTGATGGTGACATTCCAGTTTACCGCCGTAAAGGTGTTGTTATCGGTGCTCTAGCAGTTCTTGCTTTAGCTATTATTGGTGGTAGCTATGCTCTTTATAAGGGAACACATAGCCAATCGGCAAAAACAACAAGCACAGCTTCTTCAGCAGTGACTTCATCATCAAGCAAGGACACGGCAGCTGCTGATAATAAGGCCTTCGAAGAAATGTATAAGAATTTCTTCACAGATGACGAGCAAACAAAACTCGCTAATGATCAATTTGGTAAGCTATCAGATTTGGAAAAACTGCTCAAGAAATTGGAGAAAACCAAGTATTATGATGCAGCTAAGAAAAAATATGATAATTTGAAGAAGCAAATTGAAGCTGTACAAAAGATTAACAGTCAGTTTGAGTCAGATGCTCTTGTAGATGGTAGCTATAATGCCTCTATCGCTGTTAAATCCGATGCTAACTTTAATAATCTTCCAGAAAGTGTAACAACAACTGGGAATGCGAGTCTTGATAGCACTATTCAAGAAGCTATTAAGGGTGGTAAGACTCAGCTTGAAGAAAAAGCTAAGGCTGCGAGCGTAACATCTGCAGCGACAGCTGCTGATAGCGCCAATACTGTTAGTCCTGCTGCACCTTCGGGTGATAACACGTCTGGAGCAGCTTCTAATGGTGGTGGTTCGGCTGCATCAAATACTTCTGGAGCGCAAAATGGATCAGCTAACTCAGGTTCAACTGGTGCGACTGGAGGAACTACTGGTGGTTCGGCTGCAGCTTCAACAGTTGTAACACGCGGAATCACAAATTATAACCCATCAATCCTTCAACGTGACCGCTCACGTGTGCCTTATAATGCAAACGTAGTAGCAGATACAAGTAACCCAGCTTGGATTTGGGCTGACGGTGTTCTTGATAAGATTATCGAAACATCACACTCACGTGGTTACTTCTCAGGAGATAACTTCATCCTTGAGCCAGTTAACATCATCAATGGTAATGGCTACTACAACTTGTACCTTCCAGATGGAACTTACCTCTTCAGTATCAACTGTAAGACAGGTTACTATGTTGGTAATGGTTCAGGTCACTCAGATAAACTTGATTATTAATAATAATCTGCGACACTCCCTAGGGAGTGTTTTTTGTTTTATCTTGGTGAAGGCCTAGTTTATAAGGATTTTGTGCTATAATAGAGGGATAAGATAGGGGTGAATACTATGGCAAAATTGATGCCGGGTAGAGTCCGTAATGAGGGTATTGAACTTTTTGAAAAGGATCTCATTACCATTCATCAGGTCTCAGAAACTCAGTTGGATACAACAGTTGACCAACATCATTTAATTTATGCACTCAATGATTCTGAAATCACGTGTGACTGTGATTATTTCGTTCAAAAAGGCTATTGTCCCCATTTGGCAGCGGTTGAGTATTATCTAAAAAATGATAAAGAAGGCCAGCGCCTCTTGGCAGAACTGGAAGAGGAACAAGAATCCTCTCAAGGTCAAGACCGAGGACACTCTTTTGGTGGTTTATTTTTAGAAGGCCTTTCCCTGAATGAAGATGATACCGTTAGATATAGCTTGATGGTAGAGGGAGAGGAATCTACCTTTGGTTCAGAGATTTGGTGGAGTATACGTTTACGTCGCTTACCAGATGAACGTTCTTATGTTATTCGAGATATTCCTGCCTTCCTCAAACTTGTAGAGGCTGAAGGTTATTATCAGATAGGTAAGAACTACTATGAACCCCTATCACTTATTCAATTTGACCAGGCTTCACAGGCATTTTTAGACTTCCTAGGACGGATGATTCCAGATGAAGCCAAGACTAATTTAGACTTTATTTTACCGAATAATGCACGTCACCTTTGTCTCCCTTACGGTTTTTTTGAGGAAGGTTTGAGACGGATGCAAGATTTGGATGGCTTTAGGTTTGAATGGGAAGGAACCGAATATCGCCAACTTTTGGTCGAGGATTTGACTGCTGATGCTCAGCTCTTCTCGTTTGATATTTGTGTCGAGCCTAAGATGATTGAATTGACTGTCGCTGAGAAGAATAGTCAGGCCTTTTTTAATAATCGTATTCTCTTTTATCAAGGTGTTTTTTATCGTCTGAATCGAAAACAACAAAAACTTTTGGTTGGCTTACGCTCTCTTCCAATCGGAAGCGATTTGAATAAGCACGTCAGCTTTAATCTCGATGAACAAGCCATCTTGGCTGCTAGTCTTTTTGATTTTAGGACTATGGGGCCAGTTAAGGCACCAAAAGCTTTTAATATCAAGGATTTCACACCGAGATTTCGCTTTGATCTGAAAGGTGACAGTGAGATTATTCTTACATTAGCCTTTGATTTTGATGGTTTCTTGGTACATGATCGCCAAGAGTTGAGTCATTTAGGATTTACCAGTAACTATCGTCATGAGCAGGCAGTTTTTCGTTTGATGTCTAAGCATGGATTCATCCCTGATTTTCAGTCATCTAAACGATTAAGTAGCAGTCAAGAGCTCTATGATTTCTTTACAAATACTCTATCAGATTTTGAAAATGCAGGAACGGTTCTGATTGGACAGGAGTTACGTGACTTACGGGTTGAGCAGAGTCCACAGGTTCAGGTAGAGCGTCAGGGAAATTTATTAGATATTTCCTTTGATTTTTCAAGTCTTGACGACGAAGATGTGGATCATGCTTTAGCAGCCTTGATGGAAAGCTCGCCCTATTTTATCAATCGTAGTGGTCAGTTGATTGTTTTTGACGAAGCGACGCATCGTATTAGTGAGAGTCTCAAAACTCTGAGAGCTCGTTACTCAGGAAAAGGTCACCTAGAACTCAATCAATTAACTGCCTATCAATTGATGGCTGCTCTTTCAGAAAGTGATTCTGTTCGTTTTTCAAAAGATTTCCAACTCTTAACGCAACATTTGAGTAAGCCAGAGACCTTTGATTTGCCAACCTATAAGGTAGAAGCTGGCCTTCGTCCCTACCAGGAAAGAGGTGTTCAGTGGCTATCGATGTTGCATCACTATGGTTTTGGCGGTATCTTGGCCGATGATATGGGGTTGGGGAAAACTTTGCAAACTATTGCCTATCTCTCTGCACATTTAGAAGAAGGACAACGAGTTTTGGTTTTGTCACCATCAAGCCTGATTTACAATTGGCAGGATGAGTTTAAAAAGTTTGCCCCTCAGTTAGATGTAGCGGTTTCTTATGGACTCAAGCCAAAACGTGATGACATCATTGCTGAAGACCACCAGATTATTATTACAAGCTACGCTTCCTTCCGTCAGGATTTTGATGCTTACAAGGCTGGCAAATATGACTATCTCATTCTCGATGAGGCTCAGGTCATGAAGAATACACAGACAAAGATTGCCCAATATCTACGTGATTTTTCTGTTCCACATTGCTTAGCACTATCTGGAACGCCTATTGAAAATCATTTGTTGGAGATTTGGTCTATTTTCCAGATTATTCTACCAGGACTTTTACCAGCTAAGAAAACGTTTCTTAAGTTAACACCTAAGGAAGTGGCTAGGTATATTTCTCCCTTTATTCTAAGACGTAAAAAAGAGGAGGTCCTTCCTGATCTCCCAGATTTGATTGAAATCACTCATCAAAGTGAATTGTCAGATGCTCAAAAGGCTATCTATTTAGCACAATTGCAACAGATGCAACAAGGATTAATTTCGGCAAGTGATCAGGAAATCAACCGTCGTAAGGTGGAAATCTTGTCAGGAATTACCCGCTTACGACAAATCTGTGATACCCCAGCTCTCTTTATGGACTATGCGGGAGATAGCGGAAAATTAGATAGCCTTAGAGAGTTGCTTAGCCAAATTAAGGAATCAGACCATCGTGTCCTTATCTTTTCACAATTTCGTGGGATGTTAGATATTACAGAGGGGCTCTTACAAGAATTAGGAATTTCCTCATATAAGCTAACAGGGTCAACGCCATCTGATAGTCGTCAGGAGATGACCAGAGCGTTCAATCAAGGAAGTCGAGATGCCTTTTTGATTTCTCTGAAAGCAGGAGGAGTGGGACTGAATCTAACTGGTGCTGATACGGTTATTCTGATTGACCTTTGGTGGAATCCAGCGGTAGAAATGCAGGCTATTAGTCGTGCTCACCGTATAGGTCAGGAACAAAATGTCGAAGTTTACCGTTTGATTACAAGAGGGACTATCGAAGAGAAAATTCTTGAGCTTCAAGAAGGCAAGAAAAACCTGGTAACAACCGTCTTGGATGGCAATGAAAGCCGTGCCAGCATGACCGTTGAGGATATTAAAGAAATTCTTGGTATTGCAATATCTTAATTTGTTATATTTGATATTGGAATACTAAGAGGTAAAAATGCTACTAGGCAAATCTTTTGAATTAGGCTATAATAGAATATTGCAAGACGTATCTTCCCATTCCCGATTATTTATATTAAGATACGCATCATCTCGAAAATGAAAGGAAGTCTTTTATGCATCGCCAAAGACGACAATTTCCGCTGATTCCAGACGGGGAACCTTGCTTGCAAGAACCGGTCTCTATGCGCCTATACGAAAATGAAGATTTAATCACAAATATCCGTGGCCCTTACCAAGATAAGGACTACAATGATTTGTTGCCGAACTATGATTTCTTGTCAGCTAAGCCTAGCAATCGTAAGCAGGCTCCAAAACGAGTGGAGACACAAGAAGCTGGCATGACTTATGCTGAGGAAGCCCGTGAAAAGGCTAAGCGTGATGTACGTGAGAAACGCCAAAAATTCCTCCGCCAAGAAGTTCAACAAACCAAGCATACTAATAGCCGTCAACTGACTACTAAGCCTAAGGTAGAAGCTAAACCAAGCTTTGAGGCTACTGTTGAACCAGCTGCTGTAACAACGGATAAAGGACCAGTGACAGCCTCTATCTTGGGAGCTCCTGTAAGTGCTATCAAGCGAACTTTAGCACCTAATGGGAAGCACTCAAAGATTCATCACTTGGCAAATCGTCTGCAACAAGATTCTTACATCTTGGCAGAAGTGGCTCCAACTTATCAACAGCCTAGTAACCCATCTCGTAAGAACGTCAAGAAAAATAGCTATGACTTCTTGAAACGTAGCCAGGTTTATAATTACCCAGAACGTCAAACTTACCGTGAACACCGAGTTGCTCAAGAATTAAATTTGACGCATTTAGAAGACGCAAACTAATCGCAGTGCGATTGTAAGGAGAAACTATGTCAAAAACTTATCATTTTATTGGAATTAAAGGATCTGGTATGTCAGCTTTGGCTTTGATGCTCCACCAAATGGGACACAAGGTTCAAGGTTCAGATGTGGAAAAGTATTACTTCACTCAACGTGGTCTTGAGCAAGCAGGTATTCCTATCCTTCCTTTCGATGAAAAAAACATCACAGAAGATGTTGAATTGATTGCTGGAAATGCCTTTCGTGAAGATAACAACGTTGAAGTTGCTTATGCAATTAAAAATGGCTACAGCTTTAAGCGTTATCACGAGTTCTTGGGTCACTTCATGGATCAATTCACTAGCTTTGGTGTGGCAGGTGCACATGGTAAGACTTCTACAACAGGTCTCTTGTCACATGTTATGAAAAATATCACCGACACGTCATACCTTATCGGTGACGGAACTGGACGAGGTTCTGCTAATGCACAATACTTTGTCTTTGAGTCTGATGAATATGAACGTCATTTCATGCCATACCACCCAGCATACTCAATCATCACTAACATTGACTTTGACCATCCTGATTACTTTACAAGTATCGATGATGTGTTCTCTGCCTTTGATGACTATGCTAAGCAAGTGCAAAAAGGACTCTTTGTTTACGGTGAGGATCCACACCTTCGTAAGATTACAGCCAATGCGCCAATCTATTACTATGGTTTCGAAGAAAATGATGACTTTATAGCAACAGACATTGTGCGTACAACGACAGGGTCTAATTTTAAGGTGAAACATGATGGACAAATCCTTGGAGAATTCCATGTACCAGCCTATGGTCGTCACAATATCTTGAATGCAACTGCGGTTATTGGGAACCTCTATGTAGCCGGTTTTGACATGGGCTTGGTTGCGGAACACCTTAAAACCTTCTCAGGTGTTAAACGCCGTTTCACAGAGAAAATTATCAGTGGTACTGTTGTCATCGATGACTTTGCCCACCATCCAACTGAAATTATTGCAACGCTTGATGCAGCACGTCAAAAGTACCCATCTAAAGAGATTGTTGCTATTTTCCAACCACATACCTTCACACGTACCATCGCCCTTCTTGATGAATTTGCTGAAGCTTTGAACGAAGCAGATGCTGTTTATTTGGCACAAATTTACGGTTCAGCGCGTGAGGTTGACCATGGTGATGTTAAGGTTGAAGATCTTGCTGCTAAGATCAATAAACCTGCCAAAGTGGTTACAGTTGAAAATGTCTCACCTCTCCTTGACCATGACAATGCTGTCTATGTCTTTATGGGAGCTGGAGATATCCAACTTTACGAACGCTCGTTTGAAGAGCTCCTAGCAAGCTTGCAAACACACATGTAATATATTAAGGGCTGTAGCGATTTCGCTCAGCTCTTTCTCTTAATAGAAAGGAATTTGATATGCTTATTCGACATGCCCGAAAGGATGATTGGGCTGATGTTGTTCGTATCGAACAAGAAAATTTTTCGCCTGAAGAGGCTGCAACTCCAGAGGCTATTGCAGAGCGTTTAGAGACGATTTGTGATACCTTTCTAATTGCTGAAATTGATGGCGTTGTAGTTGGTTACATCGAAGGACCTGTGATTGCGGAACGTTATCTCACAGATGACCTGTTCCATAAGGTGGCTCCTAATGCTAGTCAAGGAGGTTTTATTGCAGTTACTAGTTTGTCTATCTCCAAAGATTTTAAAGGGCAAGGTATTGGAACAGCCTTGATTGCAGCGCTTAAAGATCTGGCTATTGCTCAAAAACGCCAAGGTATTAGCTTGACTTGTCATGATTACTTGATTGCCTACTATGAGATGAATGGTTTTACTGATGAGGGAGAATCAGAATCAAAGCATGGTGGAAGCTCTTGGTATAATATGGTCTGGGAGAACCCAGAAACCCATTGATTTCAGTGTTACGTTACTGTGACAAAGGACCAATTGATTTGCATTAACTGACTTTTTAAGATATAATGGCGTTTGTTACTATAGAGGAGGTATGCCTTGACGGACAAGTTTAATGAACACTCGGAAGCTTCTGAAGATAGCCTAAGCTTCAAAGATCAGATTCTCCGAGACTTACAAGAAGCGACACGGCTCCGTTCTCTTCGTGAGGAGGAGCATAATAAAAGTGCAACTATGCCCGAGACACCACTTTCAACGTCAGCTGAGAGCGCTACAACTCGTAGTGATTCAGCGTCTAATAAAGTAAGTAACCAAGATTTTAGTTCACATTCTGTTTCACACAGTGCCTTTGCTAAATCTATGACTTCTGAGACAGCCCAAGATTCTCAACAAGATAGTCTTGGCTTGTTTTCAGATTCTCAAGAGGAGTCTTTAGTATCTGATGCTCATTCAAACCTAGCGTCTATTCCTAAAGAGCCAATTGAGGAGGAGACAAAGGTAAATATTCCTCAGGAGACTGAAACGTCGAAACGTCGTTTTAAACGTCCAGTTTGGGAAACTAGCCTTAACGAAGCATCTGAAGAGGAGTATATTCCTGCAGATGTTGCCAAGGAGCTCATTGAAGCTAAGTCTAACGAAGCTATTTATACAGACCCTAAAGAATTGGAGGCCAAATTGACCTCAGAACGTCAAAAAGAAGCATTCTTGCAGGAACATCATGCAACAAGTGACCAAGCGTCGCAAGAAAAGGTTCAATCAGAGCTAGTAGCTGATGGTAATGAGGATGATGAGAGTATTTCTCTAGAACCCTCTGGAAAACCTAAGAAAAAGAAAGGCAAGAAAGTGAAGAAGAAAAAGTCTTCGCCAAAAGATGGTAAACAGGCTGACATTGTCGACGAAGAGCCGATTTCACGTTCTAACCGAAATCACAAACGCAATAAAAATAACCGTCGTGCTGGTAAAATTGCAAGAAACATTATCATCTTCTTGCTACTTATCTTGTCAGTAGCTACATTCTTTGGTTATCGCTATGTTAGTGATGCTGTTGGCGCAAAAGATGTTAATTCAACTAAGTTTGTTAGTGTTGAAATTCCTGAAAATTCAGGTAGCAGTTATATCGGCCAACTCTTGGAATCAGCTGGTGTTATTAAGTCTGGTAAGGTCTTTAATTACTATACCAAGTTTAAAAACATCTCAAATCTGAAAAGTGGTTACTACAACCTTCAGGCTAGCATGACCATGGATGAAATTATTGAGGCACTTCAGAAAAAAGGAAGTGATAAACCTCAGGAGCCATCTCTTGGTACGGTCTTAGTCAAAGAAGGATATACCATTGATCAAATTGCCAAGGCAGTTGAAGTTAATTCTTCAGCTAAAAAAGGCAAAAAATCATCAACTGGACTTAAGGCGAAAGATTTCTTGAAATTGATGAAGGATGATGCTTTCATTACAAAGATGAAAGCGAAGTACCCAACCTTGTTGGCAAACCTTCCAAATTCTACGGATGCTAAGTATGTCCTAGAGGGTTATCTGTTCCCAGCGACTTATAACATTCATGATGATACGACGGTGGAGTCTTTGGCAGAGGAAATGTTGTCAACGATGGATACCTACCTATCACCTTACTATGCGACGATTTCATCTAGTGGACATAATATTAATGAGATTTTGACCCTAGCTTCTCTTGTTGAAAAAGAAGGAGCTACAGATGACGACCGTAAAAACATTGCTAGCGTCTTCTATAATCGTCTAAACTCAGACATGGCTCTACAAAGTAATATCGCAGTTCTTTATGCTCTTGGAAAACTTGGTCAGGAAACGACCTTGAAAGAAGATGCAACTATTGACACAAACATTGACTCCCCTTATAATGATTATGTTCATAAGGGGTTGATGCCAGGTCCTGTGGACAGTCCTAGTCTGTCTGCGATTGAAGCGGTTATCAATCCATCATCTACCAAGTACATGTACTTTGTGGCAGATGTAACCACTGGTAATGTCTATTTTGCTGAAAGCTATGAAGAGCATCAGCATAACGTTGAAACTTACATTAACAGCAAACTAAAAGATAAATAGTCTAATTGGCTCATTAAAATCAAGCAAACGAATAGTGGTTTTGATGATACAGCCAACGGCTCAAAAAATAGAAAAGAGAAAAAAATGGCAGAAAAAACATATGTAATGACACAAGCAGAGAAAGAACAACTTGAAGCGGAATTGGAGGAGTACAAACTCGTCCGTCGTCCAGAAGTTGTAGAACGTATTAAGATTGCACGTTCTTATGGTGACCTTTCAGAAAACTCTGAGTATGAAGCAGCCAAAGACGAGCAAGCCTTTGTTGAAGGACAAATTCAGATTCTTGAAACAAAAATTCGTTATGCAGAAATCGTTGATAGTGATGCTGTTGCTAATGACGAGGTTGCAATTGGTAAAACAGTTGTTGTTCAAGAAGTTGGTACAAACGACAAAGATACTTATCATATCGTTGGTGCAGCCGGTGCTGATATCTTCTCAGGTAAAATTTCAAATGAAAGCCCAATTGCTCAAGCCTTGATTGGTAAGAAAGTTGGCGACAAAGTCGCTATCGAATCACCAGCAGGTAGCTACTCTGTAGAAATCCTTAGTGTAGAAAAAACAGCCTAAGTGACTGTTGGCATTAAGGTGTCCAATATTTGAAACTAGTGGGAGTGAGACAAAACAGTTGTTCTGTCTCACTCCCTTTTTGCTTACCGGCGCTATTAGGAGTTAGGCTGGTCTGAATTAATCTATAAGAAAAGCACTCTTGGCATTTGCCAAGAGTGCTTTGTAGCTTATTTACGATTTTGCTTACCGGCATTACGGTTTTTCTTTGGTTTACTTGCAATTGCTTGAGTATTTTTTGGTGTTACATCTTTACGCTTGATTGGTGCAGTACGAGGTGCTTTTGGAGGGTTCTTTTTGAACTCTTCAGCAACTTTTTCTTTCAAGCGAGGTTTGATGATGTAGTTGGTAATCAACTGTTGGATAATAGAGAAGATACCACCAACGAACCAGTAGAGGATTACGGCTGCAGGTGAGCTAATACCAAAGAAAATCATCATGATTGGCATACTGTACATCGTCGCTGCCATTTGTTTACGTTGCTCTTCAGGAACTTGTTGAATAGACAACCAAGATTGGAAGTAGTAAAGAGCTGCGATGATGATAATCAATGGGAAGTCACGGTGACCAAGGTTAAACCAGAGGAAGTTATCTTGGAGTACACCAGGAGTGTAACGTGCTGCGTAGTAGAGTGCTGAGAAGAATGGGAACTGAATCAATAGAGGAAGACAGCCGACACCACCCATCAAGCTTAGACCGTTTTCACGCTGAGCTTGCATGAGTTCAGACTGGGCAGCCATTTTTTCCTCTTGAGTTTCGGCGTTACGCAAACGTTCGTTGATTGGTTCCAAGATAGGCGCAAGGTACTCACGTTTTGCTGATTGGTAGGCTGCGCTACGAGATTGGTGAAGACCAAGTGGCAAGATAATCAAACGAACAATGATGGTAACAAAGATAATACCAAGACCAAAGCCGAGACCAAGATTATCAGCGAAGTAGGTGATGACGTGGCTCATAGGGCGACCAAGGAGGTTCCAGACCCAACCAGTAGGATTACCAGACTTATCAAGGCTCACACATCCTGATAGGAAGAAAAGCATGCTGGCAGCAAGCCCCATCAGGGCTAGACGTTTTTGATTTTTATTCACAATATCATTCCTTTTGTTTTTTAGTTATACTTGTCTATTTTACCTTTTTTTAAGAAAGAGAACAAGCTAAAAACGGTGGCTTCCTCTTAATTAGCCATCCGAAAATCGCTGTAATTTGAGAAGTTTGCCATGGTCACATCGACATAGGTTACTTTAGACCATTTTGAAGGTCCTTTTCGAACTTCTTGAATAAATTTAGCTAACTTAGCAGGATTGTCTGACTGAGCTAGGATTTCAACAGTTCCGTCGTCATTATTCCAAACCCGACCGTATATATCTCCAATATCTAGTGCTAGAGCATAGGTTGAATAACGAAAACCAACACCTTGGACTCTTCCTGAGACTAATAATCGTACTTTTTGCATGATCCACGACCTCCTTTTGAAAGCTCTTTCTTTTAGTATAATCCTTGCTATAAAGTCGGTCAAGTCCAAGATTTATCAAGGAATTTCTGCTATAATGAGTGTATGGAAATCATTCAATCAAAGCAAAATGCTAGCATTAAGTCTGCTAGAAAATTATTGCAGCGCAAGCACCGTAAAACTAGTTATCTTTTAGAAGGATGGCATCTTTTTGAGGAAGCAAAGGCAAGTGGTGCTGAGATTCTTCAAGTTTTCGTGCTTGAGGAAATGGCTGATTGTGTGGCTAATATGGCTAAGGTGAAGTTGGTTAGTCCAGAGGTGCTCAAGGAGCTCTGTGAAACTCAGACCCCCCAAGGGATTGTGGCAGAAGTTGCTAAACAATCTCAAGCCTTGCCAGAGTCTCTCTCAGGTAAGTACCTTCTCTTGGAGGATGTTCAGGATCCTGGCAATGTAGGAACAATGATTCGCACAGCGGATGCCGCAGGTTACGATGGAGTTTTTTTGTCAGACAGATCAGCTGATATTTATAATCAGAAGACCTTGCGTTCTATGCAGGGAAGTCATTTCCATCTTCCAATCTATCGTGGACCTATTCTTGACATGGTTGAGGCTTGCAGAAAGCAAGGGGTACCCGTCTTGGCAACGACTCTCTCAGATGTCTCGGTTGACTATAAAGCAGTTAAGACAGATGGTAATTTTGCCTTAGTGATGGGAAATGAAGGTCAAGGAATTAGTCAGGAAATGGCTGAGTCTGCTGATCAACTTGTACATATTAGCATGCCAGGTCAGGCGGAGAGTCTGAATGTTGCTGTGGCAGCAGGAATTCTCATGTTTAGTCTCTAGGTCTCAAGGATGATTTTAGGAGAAAACAACTGACTTTTAAAGTAATTTTAAGCACTAGTGGTATAATGAAGAAGCATTAGAAACATTAATGAGGTATTATTATGAAACGACCAGAAGATGATAAAGAATTCATGGAAGTTGTGGGACATTTGATTTCACACCCACGTTTTCAAAAATTGGATGGGATTGTACAACACCATCATTCGACACGTTTAGAACACTCGGTTAATGTTAGTTACACCAGCTATAAGATTGCTAAAAAATTTGGCTGGGATGCCAAGAGTACTGCTCGAGGCGGTCTCTTACATGACTTTTTCTATTATGATTGGCGAGTGACTAAATTTAATAAGAGTCATGCTTGGGTACACCCACGTATTGCTGTTCGTAATGCTAGAAAGCTTGTTAATCTAAATAAAAAAGAAGAGGATATTATCCTCAAGCATATGTGGGGAGCAACGATTGCACCGCCGAAGTATAAGGAATCTTATATTGTTACTATGGTGGATAAGTATTGGGCGGTTAAAGAAGCGGCGACACCCTTACGAAACCGAATTAAAAATCGTAAGTTTTTCCGTCGTAAGACCCTACAAAGCCACCACCAATAATTCATTATTTTTAGGAGATAACTATGGAATCAAATGCAATTTATACGACTAGTGATGCGGGCTTAAGCCGCTTTTTCGGAAAGATTTATGGCCTTGTTGGTATGGGAGTGGGACTTTCAGCAGTCATTTCTTATCTGATGCTCTTCCCTCTCTCGCATGTTTTTGTCAATATTCTCATGAATTATTCTTGGGTTTACATGGCAGCCCTCTTTTTAGAGTTTGGTTTGGTCTTTTTGGCTAGCGGTGCTGCACGAAGAAATACACCTGCAGCCCTACCTTTATTTTTGGTTTATTCCGCTTTGAATGGATTTACACTTAGTTTTATCATCGTTCAATACACGCAAGCTATAGTTTTTCAAGCTTTCCTTAGCACTGCCATTGTTTTCTTTATCATGGCCCTTATCGGAGTTAGTATTAAGCGAGATCTATCAGGCATGGCTAAGTTCCTTATGGCAGCCTTGATTGGGATTATTGTGGCTAGCTTGATTAATATTTTCTTTGCAAGTAGCATGATGAGTTTTGTGATTAGTATTGTATCAATTCTTATTTTCTCTGGTTTAATTGCCTATGATAACCAGATGATTAAAAAGGTTTACTACGGTACCAATGGTCAGGTCACAGATGGATGGGCAGTTTCTATGGCACTTAGTCTTTACTTGGATTTCATTAACTTATTCTTGAATATCTTGCGACTCTTTGCTAGACGTAATTAGTAAAAAGAATCAGCCACCTGGCTGATTTTTTAATGTCTAATAGTTTTTTGTAAGTGTCCCTTGCTGGCCTGTGTAAGCGTAGAAGAGTGGGTAGTATTCCCATTTTCCGACATAGCTATCTTTATCTGGGAAGGCCCACTTGTCGTCTTTTTTAGTAAGTTCGACTGAGTAATTATCAAAGATATTTGTTCCTTCTGTCTTTGGTGCTGATGGGCTTACTTCTTTGATTGAATTCGGTAGGTAAGTTTCCATGTAGTATTGTCTTGTTAGTTGATCGACATTTCCAGCGTTGGCACCATTGCTTTGTAGGTAGTTTTTAAGGTCATCTGTGAGATTTGGGTGATTAGCACCATAGGCATCGTCTGCAGCTTTCATACTGATAGTTGACATGCTGACATTGAATTCTGCCTTATCTTTAGCGACAATAATGTTATCAACAGTATAGCTACCGCGTTCACGGTTAGCAGTTTGGACCCAACCAAAAACTTTTGGAATTTCATCACCGGTTGGTTTGATATGATCAGTATCATCATAGCTGTATTGAAGGCTATCTGAGAAATATTGGTTAAGTTCGCCCTTGGCTTTGTCCAAGTCGTTAGAAACAAATTTACTGTAGTCTTTGCTTTCACCACCTAGAAGAACTGCATTGAAATAAGCATCAACAGCCTTTTTAACATTGGTAGTTGTTTTACCATCGAAATCTTTTAGGCTAGTAGAAACTGTTTGTCCCTCTGTTTTCTCATCTTTTGATTCAAAATAGAGTTTATAGCTTTCGTCGTTGTTAACTTCGAAAAAGAGTGAGACAGTCTTGTAGTCGTCAGCTTCAAGCTTTCCAAAGTCATCTGTAGCGTCCTCTACGTTCTTATTTTTATTGAAGAGAGTAGGTAGGTCGCCCTTGTCGAGCTTGCTTGCTGTGACTTTTTTACCATCTTTATCTTTGAGGTAGAATTGTTTAGCAGATGTTTTAAGCTCATTTTCCATATCTTCCGAAGTATTCTCGAGTTTGAATGAAACTTCGACTAGGGTTTGGTCATCCTTGAGCTTGAGGTCGCTTCCTGACATATAGACAATATCGTTAACAGAAAGCTTGGCATCAAGTTTTGGCTTGGCACATGCTGAGAGCGTTAAGATGGCTGCTAGAGCAAGAGCCCCAGAGTAAAGATATTTTTTCATAAATAATCCCCATTATTTTATTAGGTTGTAGGTCTATTGTATCATGAAATATGCCTTGAGATTATTAGAAAATTGGGTTTCAAGCCTTTTCTTATGCTATAATAGGATTACTATTGTAAAAAAATGGAGAATCAAATGACAAAAACACCTTTTATTACGGCTGATAAACTTGAACAAATCACTGCAGAATTTCCAACACCTTTCCATCTTTACGATGAAAAAGGTATTCGTGAAACAGCGCGTGCAGTTAATGCAGCCTTTTCGTGGAATCCAGGTTTTAAAGAATTCTTTGCTGTAAAAGCTACACCTAATCCAGCAATCCTCAAAATCTTGAAGGAAGAAGGGTGTGGTGTCGATTGTGCGACCGATACAGAGCTTGTCATGAGTAAGAAAATTGGTTTTGATAGTAGCGCCATTAGCTTTACATCTAATGATACACGTGCAGAAGAGTTTGTTTACGCGCGTGATATTAATGCGACAATTAACCTTGATGCTTACGAAGATATCTTTTTCTTGGAAGAGGCTGCAGGGCTTCCTGAAACCCTTTCTTTGCGCTTTAACCCAGGGGGCGTCTTCTCTCTTGGTACTGATATCATGGATCATCCTGAAGAATCAAAATTTGGGATGACTAAGGAACAGCTCTTCAAAGGTTATGCCTACCTTAAAGAAAAAGGAGTGAAATCATTCGGTTTGCATGCTTTCTTAGCGTCAAATACAGTAACGAATGAGTATTACCCAACCTTGGCTGCTCAACTGTTTGAATTGGCGGTAGAAATCAAGAATGAACTTGGTGTTAGTCTTGACTTTATCAACTTATCAGGTGGTGTTGGAGTGGACTACACACCAGCCAATAAACAAAATGATATTGCCGTTATCGGTGAAGGCGTTCATGCTAAATTTGATGAAATCCTTGTTCCGAATGGTCTTGGACACATCAGTATTTACACTGAGCTTGGGCGTTTCATGACAGCACCTCATGGCCTTGTCGTTACTAAGGTTCTTCATATTAAGGACACTTATCGTCGCTATGTTGGTGTAGATGCTTCTGCGGTTAACTTGCTCCGTCCAGCTATGTACGATGCCTACCACCACATCACGAATATGACTAATCCAGATGGTGACATTCAAGTAGTTGATGTGACAGGTTCGCTTTGTGAAAATAATGATAAGTTTGCTAAGAACCGTGAATTGCCAGAAGCTCGTATTGGAGATACATTGGTTATCCACGACACAGGTGCTCATGGTTTCTCAATGGGTTACAACTATAATGGACGCCTTCGTTCTGCAGAAATTCTCTACCAAGAAGATGGCACAGCTCGTATGATTCGCCGTGCAGAGACGATGAATGATTACTTTGCCACTCTTGATGGTTTTGATTTTGACATTTAACAAAAAATAAGCTAGGCCTTAAAGGCTCTAGCTTATTTTACTTTAATGATGACAGCTTCAAGAATGATATCGGCTAATTCCTCAGGGGATTCGATACAGCCTTCTTTGAGCCAGATTGTCAAAATGGTAACAATAGTGCTAACATAAACTTCCAATGAATATTTGGCAGGGATATGATAGCTTTGTTCCATGAGCTCTGTAACATTTTCAATATCAGAGTTAAGGATAGTCTCGATAATGAATTCACGAATCATCTCATTGATGTTTGGAATGTGTGTCATCAAGGTGAGACAGAGTTTTTGATTTTCCTTAAGATATCGTAGCATTTCAGTGACAACACCTTCTTGGTAGGTCATGTCTTCCTGAAGAATACTTGAGATTTTATCTAAAATCTTTGAGAAGGTTGTTTCAACCAAATCTTCCTTATTTGAATAGTAGTAGTAGAAGGTCGGTCTGCTGAGATTTGCCTTCTTGATGATATCTGTGATGCTGATTTGTTCGAGTGAACTCTCCTCTAAGAGTTCAATAAATGCGTTGACAATTTTTCGTTCGGAAATAGTTGCTTCCTTGAGCATAAATAAACCCCTTTATATAAACATAATAATAATTCCACAACTTATATAATAACCTATTTTTTTTCTAGAAATCTTACAAGTCCTTTACAGTTGTAAGTGAAAAATACTGAAACTCTCATTTTATCAGTATTTTAAACGAAAAAACTATTTTTCTAGACGTTTTTAAGAATCAACGTCTTATTTGTCAGTAGGGGCCATTTTTGCTATAATATAAGGTAAATCAACATTATAGGAGAAATGAATTTATGAACACCGTCCTTTGGATTATTCTTGTTTTTGTAGCCCTTTTGGGTGGTTTTTATGGAGGCGCATACTTTGCCCGCAAACAAATGGAGAAAGAATTGGCTGAAAATCCTCGTTTGAATGTGGACGCTGTTCGTACCATGATGTCAGCTGCGGGTCAAAAACCAAATGAAGCAAAAGTGCGTCAAACATATAACCAAATTATCAAACAACAAAAACAAGCACTTGCAGATAGCAAGAAAAAGAAAAAATAATGGTGGGGAGCTGGGACGTGAATCTCAGCTTTTTACATGTAACCTAGGGGATAAGGAGGCAAGATGGATAATCGACCTATAGGATTTTTAGATTCTGGTGTCGGAGGACTGACGGTAGTACGTGAACTTAAACGTCAGTTGCCTCACGAGTCTATTGTTTATATTGGTGACTCTGCTAGGGCACCGTATGGTCCTAGACCGGCAGAACAAATCAGACAGTATACCTGGCAGTTGGTTAAATTCCTTCTGACCAAAGATGTAAAGATGATTGTTATTGCCTGTAATACGGCAACAGCAGTAGTTTGGGAGGAAATCAAAGGAGCCTTGGATATCCCAGTGCTAGGTGTGGTTTTGCCTGGTTCTAGTGCGGCTATTAAGTCTAGCCAATCGGGTCATATTGGTGTCATTGGGACTCCAATGACGATTGCCTCTAACATCTATGAACAAAAAATTAAGCATTTGGCACCACAAATGAATGTCTTGAGTTTATCTTGTCCTCGCTTTGCCCCTATTGTTGAATCCAATGAAATTAACTCAAGTGTGGCTAAAAAAATTGTTTATGAAAGCATGGCACCTTTAGTCGGTAAGGTAGATACCTTGGTTTTGGGTTGCACCCATTACCCACTTTTACGTCCCATCATCCAAAATGTTATGGGGCCAAGTGTCAAGCTAATTGATAGCGGAGCGGAAACAGTTCGTGATGTTTCTGTTTTGCTCAATTATTTTGAGATTAATCGTAGCCGTGAAGTCGAAGACAAGACGGAAGAATATTACACCACGGCTAGTGTGCTTGGTTTTAAAGAAATCGCAGAACAATGGCTAGGTGAAGAAGTTGCTGTCCAACATGTCGATTTGGACAAGGAGTTAGAAAATGACTAAATCAATTTTTGAATATAAAGACGAACAAGACTGGTATTTGGCTAGTTTTGGAAACTACAATCACTTGACTTGTTTTGGTGGTGATGAGGCCTATGAGCAATTTGTTGACTTTTTCCAAGCTTTGACTAACGTTTTGGCTGTTAGTGGCTTTCAGTTACATATTGCGAAACATTCTTCAGACCTTCGCTTGGTATCCTTTATTTTGGATTGCTTGAAAGAGGAAACTGGTCGTGACCTAGCTGTTACGCAACATCAAGGGGCTTTGGTAGTTAGTGAAGGAGATAAGCTTGTCTATGTACATGTGCCTAGAGAAGGTGTCGCCTTGAGCGATTTCTTTGGTTCTGATAACAAATCAGACTTTGGTGATGTCCTATTGATTGCGACACGCAATGAAGGAAAAACCAAGGAATTTCGTAAACTATTTGGAAAACTAGGTATTAAGGTAGAGAATCTTAATGATTATCCAGACCTTCCTGAAGTTGCTGAAACGGGTATGACCTTTGAAGAAAATGCACGCTTGAAGGCGGAAACCATTTCTGAATTAACTGGTAAAATGGTCCTTTCAGATGACTCTGGTTTGCAGGTAGATGTTCTTGGAGGTTTACCAGGAGTTTGGTCTGCTCGCTTTGCTGGTCCTGATGCTACGGATGATGAAAATAATGCTAAATTATTACACGAGCTGGCTATGGTGCTTGATGATAGCAAACGTACTGCGAACTTCCATACAACCCTAGTTGTTGCAGCCCCTGGACGTGATAGTTTGGTTGTTGATGCCGACTGGAAGGGTTATATTGGCCGAGAACCGAAAGGTGACAATGGTTTTGGTTATGATCCACTCTTTTTAGTTGGTAATACGGGTAAAACGGCAGCAGAGCTTTCTGCAGAAGAGAAAAATGAACAATCTCACCGTGGACAAGCTGTTAAGAAACTTATGGAGGTCTTCCCAGCATGGCAGAACAAACAATAATCGTAATGAGCGACTCCCATGGAGAACGTGACATTGTAGTAGATATAAAAAATCGTTATCAGGGGAAGGTAGATGCTATTTTCCATAACGGAGATTCTGAGTTAGAATCAAGTGATCCTGTCTGGGAAGGTATCCATGTGGTTCGTGGCAACTGTGATTATGATTCAGGTTATCCAGAACGTTTGGTCGTAAAACTTGGTGATGTGATTATTGCACAAACACATGGTCATCTTTATGGCATTAATTTTACCTGGGACAAGTTAGATCTTTGGGCGCAACAAGAGGATGCAGATATTTGCCTCTATGGCCACTTGCATGCGGCAGTAGCTTGGCGAAATGGTAAGACAGTGTTTATCAACCCAGGATCTGTTTCACAGCCACGTGGACCTATCCATGAGAAACTTTATGCTAAGGTGATTATAAACAGTTCAAAAATTCGTGTAGAATATTACACACGTGACCATGAACTTTATTCAGAACTTACACAGGAATTTGAACGATGATTGCTAAAGAATTTGAAGATTTTTTGTTGGCTCATTTAGATAATTATTTAATTCCATCAGATCAGGTTGCTATTTTTATTGATAGTCACAACGCTGATCATGTGGTCTTGCTTTTGACAAGCAATGGTTATTCGCGCGTTCCCGTTTTGACTAAGGATAAGCACTATCTTGGGACCATATCTTTGACAGATATTAAGCGTTATCAAGATGAACATAACTTGCAAGAGTGGGAGATGGTTAACCGTGATATCGGACCGATGACATCAGATGTCGTGGAAACAGTGGAAGATAATGCCAATCTAAATGAGGTAATGCATAAGCTAGTTAATAATCCTTTCCTTCCTGTGGTTGACAGCCAAGGTATTTTCAAAGGAATTATCACACGAAAATCGATTCTAAAGGCGGTTAATAGCCTCTTACATGACTTTACACATGACTATATCATCATTCCAAAAACAACTGACAACTCAGATCACTGATTTTCTGGCTACTAAGGTCATTTCGGAGAGTTCAAAGCAAGCTTATGCTTATGATCTTAAGCAGTTTGCAACGTCGATTTCAGGACAAATTGATCAAACCAGTCTCAAGCTCTATGAAAACCAACTGAAGGAATGGAAGCCATCCGTACAAAAGCGTAAGCGCTCTGCGGTCAATCAATTTTTGCTATACCTCTATCAAAAGGGGGAATTAGAGAAATTTTTCAAACTATCAGAGACGGTTACGATACCTTCTCAGGAGGATAAGTTGCGAATACTGGATCTTTCATCGCTTTATGAGGGGCGTGAAGGGGTTGGTAAGCTGTCTTGTCTGCTGATTCTAGAGTTGGGGCTATTACCTTCAGAGATTTTGGAGTTGGACTGGTCCGATATTGACTTGGATTTTGGTGTTGTAACTGTGGCCAAGGGAAGCACTAAGCGTGTTCTCAGACTTGAAGCAGATGTGAAGCAGTATTTGTTGGCTATTAAAGATGTCAACAGCCAGGGCTTGCTTTTGGGTAAGGTCTATACTCGACAATGGCTGTATAAGCAAATCCAGACTTATGTTAGTGACTGTGGCTTATCGAATGTAACTGCTCAAGTCTTGCGTCAGCAATTTATTCTTAGACAGATTGAAAAGGGAACGGGCGCCTTTGAACTTGCTCGTTTACTGGGACTAAAAAGTCCAGTGACCTTGGAGAAATACTATAAAACCTAATGGATATTAAGTTAAAAGATTTTGAGGGGCCACTGGATTTGTTGCTCCATCTGGTTTCTAAGTATGAGGTAGACATTTACGATGTTCCCATTGTTGAAGTTATCGAGCAATACTTGGCTTATTTGGCAACCTTGCAAGCCATGAAGCTTGAAGTTGCTGGGGAATATATGCTTATGGCTAGTCAGCTCATGCTGATTAAGAGTCGTAAGCTTCTGCCCACAGTGGTGGAAGCTGAGCCTGAAGCAGATGATCCTGAACAAGAGCTCTTGAGTCAATTGGAAGAATATGCACGCTTCAAAGCAGCTAGTCAAGAGTTGGCTAAGCAGCATGAGGTACGAGCTCAGTATTTTTCAAAACCAAAAGTTGAATTGGTTTATGAAGATGTGACGCTGAATCAGGATAAGACCATTCAAGATATTTTCTTGGCTTTTTCAAAAATCATGGCTGAAAAGCAGGAAGAAATTCGCCGAAATCACACGACTATTGCGCGTGACGATTATAAAATTGAAGACATGATGCTGATTATTGAGGAAGCATTCGGCTTAAAAAATGAGCTGTATCTGGATGAACTTTTCACAGATGCCAAAGATATGAATCAAGTAATCACCCTCTTTTTGGCAACTCTTGAATTGATTAAGGTACATCGCATATCAGTACAGCAGGAAACAATTTTTGGTACAATCACACTAAGAAAGGAATGGACGAATGAGTAGTCACTTAGCACGATTAGAAGCTTTACTTTTTGTGGCTGGTGAAGATGGTCTTAGTCTACGTACTATGGCGCAGCTTTTGGAAATGCCAGTGACGGGTCTGACTCAGTCCTTGGAGAAATTGCAAGCCAAGTACGCGGCAGATGAGGATTCAGCTCTTTGTTTATTGGAATCGTCAAATACCTATAAGCTGGTGACTAAGCCAGATTTTGCAAGTCTCCTTCGTAACTATTCTAAAACGCCAATCAACCAGAGTCTATCACGAGCGAGTCTCGAGGTCCTCTCTATAGTTGCTTATAAACAGCCTATTACACGTGCTGAAGTCGATGACATTAGAGGTGTTAATTCTAGTGGTGCTATTGCTAAACTTCAGGCCTTTGATCTCATTCAAGAGGCTGGTAAAAAAGATGCTGTCGGTCGTCCTAACCTATATGCGACTACTGATTATTTCCTAGACTTTATGGGGATTAATAGTTTAGAGGAACTTGTTGCTATTGATCAACTAGAACTTGAAGAGCAAGAAACGAGTCTCTTTAGGGAAGATGCTCCAGAGGAGCTTGAGGACTTGGACAATTAAGAGTAAACCTTGTTGAAACTAATCATTAAAAATAAAGAAACATAGCAGAGATGCTAGGTAGAAAGGATACAGCTTAAGCTGTAGAAAAAGAATGCGAATTAATAAATATATTGCCCACGCTGGTGTGGCCAGCCGTCGTAAGGCTGAGGAACTGATTAAAGAAGGTCGTGTGACCCTAAATGGGAAGACCGTTACGGAATTGGCAACTATTGTCAAAAACGGTGATGTCGTTGAGGTAAATGGTAGCCCAATTTATAATGAAGAGAAGGTCTATTATCTTCTTAATAAGCCACGAGGGGTTATTTCTTCGGTATCTGATGAGAAAAATCGTAAGACGGTGATTGACCTCATGCCCCACGTTAAGGAACGTATCTATCCTGTTGGTCGTCTTGACTGGGATACGACTGGCCTACTTATTTTGACTAATGATGGTGACTTTACCGATAAAATGATTCACCCACGTAATGAGATTGACAAGGTTTATTTGGCGCGTGTCAAAGGTATTGCGACCAAGGAGAACCTTCGTCCTTTGACTCGTGGAGTGGTCATTGATGGCAAAAAAACCAAGCCAGCACGTTACAATATTATCAAAGTTGACCATGAAAAGAATCGTTCAGTTGTTGAATTGACAATTCATGAAGGGCGTAACCACCAGGTTAAGAAAATGTTTGAATCAGTGGGCTTGCTCGTTGATAAGTTGTCTCGCACACGTTTTGGGACCCTTGATTTGACAGGTCTTCGTCCAGGTGAATCACGCCGTCTAAATAAGAAAGAAATCAGCCAGCTTCATAACGCTGCTGTCAATAAGGTCAAATAATGAAAAGATTTCTGATTGCCTTGGTCAGGGCTTATCAGAGATGGATTTCTCCCCTATTTCCACCGTCTTGTCGTTTTCGTCCAACTTGTTCGGTTTATATGATCCAAGCAATAGAAAAGCATGGCTTAAAGGGAGTTCTTATGGGAATTGCCCGTATCTTAAGATGTCACCCCCTATCAGAGACTGGAGATGATCCAGTGCCAGATTATTTTAGTCTAAAACGTAATAAAACTCCTTTGGATAAATGAATCCAAAGGAGTTTTTCTATGCTTAAGTTTTTGACCAAGTTTTTGGCAGGAAGAGGAGTAGTAAAGGATAGATTTCCAAACGTCCTGCAATCATAGCAAATCCCATGATAAGCTTAGATAAAGGACTGAAAATAGCAAAGCTATCAGTCGTTCCAAGTAATGGTCCAATGTTGTTAAAGGTTGAAGCAGCAGCACTTGTCACAATCAAGAGGTCTTGATTATCCAGTGACAAAACAGTGACTAAACTTAGTATAATGAGTACATATACAGCTAGGTATTTGAGAACACTGTGCTGCGTTTCTTTATCGAGAACACTTCCATTAATATGAAGTGACAGGATACGATTAGGATAGAGGCTAGCCAGGGTCTGATTTCGTGCAATCTTAGCAATAATCATAGCACGGATAACCTTGAAACCACCAGCCGTAGAACCCGCTGATCCCCCGATAAACATCAGGAGGAGTAGGATATACTGAGAGAAGAGTGGCCATTTGGTAATATCTGTCAGACCAAAACCAGTTGTTGTGATAATGGTTGACACTTCGAAAAATGAGTATTTGAAAGAGTCAGCCAAATTGTGGTAGATTCCAAAAATATTGAGGATAATTAAACCAGTTGAAATAGCCACAATCGCAAAGTAGGTACGTAGTTCTTCATCTTGGAAGAAAAACTTGATTTTGCGAAGGAGGATATAGAAATAAAGGTTGAAGTTAACCCCAAAGAGTAGGGTACCAACAGTAACCACATAGGTAATCAGATCGCTGTGGTAGTGGGCGATAGAGTCATTATAGACAGCAAATCCCCCAGTACCTGCGCCCCCCATAGCAGTGATGATACTATCAAAGATTGGCATACCGCAAAGCCAGAGAATAACAGCAAAAATAACGAACATGGTTAAATAGATGATGTAAAGAATTTGAGCTGTATTTTTGAGCTTGGCCACGACCTTACCAAAAACTGGACCAGGCACCTCTGCACGCATAACCTCATGGTGACCATTTTTACTGTTGTTCATGATGGCTAGGGCAAAGACCAATACCCCCATCCCTCCAATCAAGTGGGCGAAGCTTCGCCAGAAGAGGAGGGAGTGGGTAAGTACACCAGTATCTGTGAGAATAGTAGCCCCCGTGGTTGTAAAACCAGAGCTCATCTCGAAGAAGGCATCAATGACACTTGGAATCTGACCAGCAAAGACGAAGGGCAATCCTCCAAAGAAGGACCAGAGCACCCAACAGAGGGCTACAATAAGCATCCCTTCTTTGGTGTAAATATGGTAGTTTTTCGGTTTAAAGAGAGTACCAAGCACTCCGAGAAAGAGAAGAATCCCCATCGTACCCAAGATGCTGGCAAATACTTTGGCATCTTCTTGATAAATGAGGGCAACGATAAGTGGTACAACCAAGAGAGCAGCCTCAATAAGCAGGAGCTTGGCAATAAGAAAACGGACAATAGATCGATTCATGGCAGCTTACCTCTTCAACAAGTCGTAAATATGAGTTACATTTTGTAAGAGTGTAACGATCACGATTTTATCCCCAATAGCGAGTCTGTCTTCTCCCGTTGGGAAAATAGATTTTCCATTGCGAATAATAGCAGCGATAAGGACACCATTAGCAAATTCAAGCTCAGAAAGTTTCTTCCCAGCAATTTTGTTGTTTTCCTTAATTTGGAATTGCAAGGTTTCGATACGACCATTAGCCACATGGTGAAGGGCATCGAGACTTGAGTCTTTAGCATTATAACGCCCACGGACAAAGTGCATTACAGTGTCAACGGCAATACTCTTAGGTGTGACAATTGTTGTTGTCTCACGTGTATCGATAATCTCTAAAAGACTGGTACGGTTGACTTTAGTAATATTCTTGTGAATACCAAGGCTTTCGAGGAACATAGAGGTGATGATATTTTCTTCATCTACTCCAGTTAGGGTAGCTACGGCATCATAACTGGCTGCACTTTCCTCGAGAAGAAGGTCTTTAGCAGTACCGTCACCTAAGATAACAGAAACTTCAGGGAAGACCTGACTAAAGGTTTGCGCACGGTCCATTTTTTGCTCAATCAATTTGACCTTAATACGATTATTTTTCAAGATATTGAGCAAGTAGTAGGAGATGCGCCCAGCACCAATCAACAAAAGTTTTTTGATGCTTTTTGGTTTGATGTAACTGTGGAAAAGCGCCATATCAACACGTTTACCAGTGACATAAATCTTATCCCCAATTTGCATGGTAGCATTCCCATCTGGAATGATGAGTTCACCTTGACGGTCAATCGTACAAACTAGAATATTGCCGAATTTCTTACGGAATTGCTCCATTGTCATACCAGACAATTGGCTATTTTCAGTGACTTTAAATGCCATAAGAATAACGCGTCCATTAGCAAAAGTCTCAACTGATAGGGCGTTTGGAAATTCAACTGTATTGGCAATATAGCGAGCTGTTAAAAGTTCAGGATTAACCACTAATGAGAATCCAAGAAAGTTCTTGTCTTTGAAATAAGCATTTGAGTATTCTGGGTTACGCACACGAACAATAGTTTCTTTGGCACCCATTTGTTTAGCCAGAACGGCTGAAATCATGTTTACTTCATCTTTATCAGTCATCGCGATAAAGACATCGCAGTTACTAACCTCGGCTTGTTCCAAAATTTTAAAATTAGCCCCATTTCCAGCAAAGCCCATAACATCATAACGTTTGCTGAGGCGTTTGAGGACCTCTTCCTTTTCTTCAATTAAAATAACATCGTGCTTCTCTTCAACAAGAGAACGGCAGAGTGCGGTACCGACTTTACCGGCACCTACGACAATAATACGCATGAGTTACCTCCAAATAATCATTACTATGATACTCTATTTTAGCGGAAAAATCATCCTTTTCAGCTAGCTTTATCAACTATTCCTATTTAAGTGAATAAAGGTGAAATTTTTCTTTAAATAGTCTTGACTTTTAGACCAGAAGTGCTAAAATATATTCAAAGATTCGTTATTTTAAATCTAACCTGTCATGATTTAAGCTAATGAACGTCCACAACCATGTCGTCTGCTGAGCTTGACTCCGGGCGACATGGTATTTTTTATGTCTAGGAGAATTGAGATGTCACGTAATCATATTGTCTTGTTTGAACCTCGTATTCCACAAAACACCGGAAATATAGCACGTACCTGTGCAGCGACTAATAGCCCTCTTCATATCATCCGTCCTATGGGCTTTCCAATTGATGACAAGAAAATGAAACGTGCAGGTCTAGACTACTGGGATAAGCTTGACATCACTTATTATGATAATTTGGCAGATTTCATGTCCAAAAATCAAGATGGTCGTTTGCATCTAGTCACCAAGTTTGCGGATAAGACTTATTCAGAAGAGGCCTATGATGATGGTGAGGACCACTATTTTATGTTTGGTCGTGAGGATACAGGCCTACCTGAAGATTTTATGCGTGAGCATCCTGAAAAAGCTATTCGTATTCCGATGAATGATGAACATGTGCGTAGTCTAAATGTGTCCAACACTGTTTGTATGATTGTTTACGAAGCACTTCGTCAGCAACAGTTTGAGGGCTTGGAGCTGAGTCATCGTTATCAGCATGACAAGTTAAAATAGAGGTCTATTTTCTCTTATAAGAGTATCTATAGTCATTGACTATCAACAGATTAGAAATCCATAATTTGAGAACCTTGTCACCAAGGTTTTTTTATGTTATTCTTAAAAGGTCTTCAGGGCAGGGTGAAACTCCCGACCGGCGGTGATTCTATAGATAAGTCCGCGAGCGCAAGCTGATGAGGTGTGATTCCTCAACCGACAGTACAGTCTGGATGGAAGAAGACCAGTCTTTTTGCGTAGGCTTTTTTGGCATAGGCAAATCCATTGGGAACTTCTTTCAAATTGTTAAAATTTGGAGGAATTTTTTTATGACAAACACACGTAAATTGGCTTACATTGCCATTTTATCCGCAGTTTCATTCTTGTTGCTTTATTTTTCGTTTCCATTGATTCCAGCAGCAGACTTTTTGAAGGTTGATTTTTCAATCCTTCCTGTTCTGATTGCCTTGGTTATCTTTGATTTTAAGAGTGCCATTGGTGTTCTCTTGCTTCGTTCATTGTTGAAGCTTTTGCTAAACAATGGTGGTCCAGGATCAATGATTGGACTTCCTATGAATTTCGTTGCTCTAGGAGTCTTTGTTTGGGGCCTAAGCTATTTTTGGAAGAAAAATCAAACAAGCAAGAATTATATTTTTGGTTCTGTTGTAGGAACTGTCTTGCTTACAGTTGCTATGGTTATTCTTAACTATATTTATGCAGTACCACTCTATGCTAAATTTGCCAACTTTGATATTGCGCAATTCATAGGTCTCTATAAATATCTTTTCGCTATGGTAGTACCTTTCAATTTACTTCAAGGATTGATTTTTGCGGTAACCTTTGCTCTGATTTATGCTCCACTTAAGTCTATTCTAGTAAAATTATAAATATGAAACACAAACACACACATTATATTTATGCTTCTTTTGCCTTATTGTTATTTGTTGCTCTCGGTTACATGGTTAAGTTCTACCCTGAAGCCTTGACAGGATTTGATAGCAACATTCAAACTTGGGTTCGAGGAGACTTACCGGCAGGACTGACACGCTTTTTTAAAACGATTACCATACTTGGAAATACGCCCGTACAGGCTATTATTGCAATCGTAGCAGTAATCTGGCTTTATCTACGTCAGTATAAAGCAGAAGCTATCTTTGTAGGTGCCAGTGGGCTTCTCGCTAGTATCTTGATTGTAAGTTTAAAGTATATTTATCAGCGTCAACGCCCATCAATTACGCATTTAGTGCATGCTAGTGGTTATTCTTTCCCTAGTGGTCATTCTTTGGGAACTTTTATGATTCTTGGAGCAATTGCCATTGTTCTTGCTCAGCGTTTGGCGAAAAAAGAATCTAAAATAGCAGTTTATGGTATTACTGGGCTTCTGATTTTCCTTGTTGGACTTTCGCGTATTTATGTGGGTGTTCATTATCTAACAGATGTTTTAGCTGGCTTTACCTTAGCCTTTGGGTTGATTAATGCTATCTATCCAACTTATGACCGCATTCGCTTTGAATGGCGATTCCAAAGTAAACAGAAATAAAACAAACATGTAGTTTTTGAACTGCATGTTTTTTATTTGAAAAAAACATCAAAAATAGCGCAAAAAACTCTTCTTGTGTTATACTGTAATTGAGATTTTTTAAATTTTTGGTGTTAGAACTGTTGCCTCAGTCCTAGCACTTTTTCTTTGTCGTATTCTTGGTGTGTTGCGAGAATTTTGTAAATGATACGAAGTAGCTTATGTGCGCAATCAATGACGGCTTTCATCTTACTTCCTCTTTGGGAAATTTTGCTATAAAAAGATGAAAACGCATTGTCTTTAGAGTGAGCCGCAATCAATCCCGACATGGTCAAAGCCTGTTTGATATATCGATTTCCTTGCGTGATATGTGAGGATTTTTTAATGCCAGCACTTTCATAAGATCCTGGGCAGAGCCCAGCCCAAGAAGCTAAGTGTGCGTCCGATTGAAAAGCCTTCACATCTGGTCCAATCTCAGCTAAAATAGTGGCTGCACAAGTTTCACTCACACCAGGAATCATTTGAAGTAATCTATTTTCTTCAGGGAAACTCCTTTTCGATATAAGCTATTATTTCACTCCTTAATTTATTCATGAGTTTTTGATACAATTGATATTCTTCTAGGCTTTGCTCCAAGAGAAATCCATCCTCCAGTGACAACTTCCCATTCATGGCCTCCATTAATTCTTCGGGACTTGCTTTGACATGCTTGTGAATACAAGCTGTCACATTGTCATAATCAATGAGTTCCCCATTGATAAAGAGCGTTAAAAGAGACTGTCCTGTCTTAGAGAAGATATCAGAAAGATAGCTGGTTAGTTTGATATTAGCACGTTGTAAGAGGTTATGAATCTCATTCTTTATTTGAGTTTGACGTTGTTTGTAAGAACGTAACCTACGAGTGAGTAAACGTAACTGCATCACTTCAGGGCTTGGAATGTAAGATGGCTCAATAAGTCCACAACGTCCGAGCTGTGCAATCCATTCGGCATCTTTCATGTCTGTTTTTCGACCAGGCACATTCTTAATATGTTGGGGGTTAGCTAATATCAAATTGAGTTCTGAGTCTGAGAATATATTAAAGAGTGGTACCCAATATTGGCCAGTGCTTTCAAAAAAGACATGTGTGACGTGATTTTCCAATAACCAATCTAAGGCGTTTTGGAGAGCTATAGTTGTTGTACCAAATTTTTTCTGAATCTTTTTAGGTTTATTGCTTTCTAGTGGACCATCTAGAATACAACAAACGATAGACTTTTGGTGGACATCAATTCCACAACAAGTTTCAATCATAACTTCCATTACAAAAACCTCCTGTTAACTATTGAACAATAGAACAAGAGGCTATTAGTAATTTTATTTTCATGCTCAAGGCATATTCGAGTTATCTCATGACTCTTGTTCATCCAGTTTTTGATACAGGCTAGGCAAAGCCCTATTAAAGACAACGGATTGGTATTGTTCACCTTCATTATAAGCCGAACTTTCTTTTCTGTCATGAGTTAGCAGGCTAAGCCTGCTTAGAGTTTTTGATGCAAAGGAAGGGTCTTCTTATATAAAATGTATAAAAATAGCTTTTTTTGACTATTATTCTGTTAAAATCATATTAACTGTATATTAATTATATTATAATTATGATATAATATTTTTAAACTTTTGAATAAAGGAGAGTCTCTTGAACATAAAAGACAGCATTGGACTAAGAATCAAAACTGAGCGTGAACGTCAGCAGATGTCACGTGAAGTACTATGTTTAGATGGTGCGGAGTTGACTGTTCGCCAGTTAATTCGCATTGAAAAAGGGGAATCTCTCCCGTCTTTAGATAGACTATCTTACATCGCAAAACGTCTAGGAAAAAATATGGCCGATCTATTGGATCATGACAATATTACTATCCCTGATGAATATTATGAGATGAAGAATCGTTTGATTAAGTTTCCAACGTACAGAAACCCAGAAAGAATAAAGGATAAACTTGCCTTAATTGAGGAAGTCTATGAGAAATTCTTTGAACTTCTTCCAGAAGAAGAACTATTAACTCTAGATATTTTGGAAAATATATTAAGTTTCACTAGTTGGGAGGAGAGTCCAAAGGTTGAGGAAATATATGAAGATTTATTTGAACAGGTCAAAAGGAAGAAGAAATTCTCAACTAACGATTTATTAGTTATTGACTATTATTTCTTCCATCTTTATGGAAGAAAACAGTATGACAAAAAACTTTTTGAAAAAATCGTAAAGAGAGTATTAAATCAGGAAATTTGGACAGATGATGTCCATAATATTGTTTTATTTAATGATTTGATGGCTATTGCTGCTTTGAAGATTTTTCACAATTCCTTTTCAGACTTCTTAACAGTTGTGGATAAAGCATTAGCCGTTATAGAAAAATCACAATTCTATAGCTATAAACCTAGTGTTTTTGTTCTCAAAGCTAAATATGAACTTCTGCATAAGGGAAATAAGAAAAAGGCTGCAGAGAATTACGATAAGGCCATAATGTTTGCTTCCGTTTTAGAAGACTCGGTTTTAGAAGAAAGTATAAAAGCAGGGAAAGCGGCAGATGGTTTATAGAAATGGTGGTGACATAAATGTCACTACTTTTTTAATGGTTAAATGTTTACTATAGAAACATAAATAACAGTTAAAAGGAGTTTTATTTTGAAAAAACTAAATTTATTTACACTATTCTCACTACTTATCACTATCTTGCCTTATTTCACAGGTTGTCTTTAATAAGGAGTCACCATGTCAAAATATCCATATATTTCACAGATTGATCAGCGTGATTGTGGTGTCGCTGCCTTAGCCATGATTCTTAAACACTATGGTTCATCTTATAGTTTAGCTTATTTGCGGGAGTTGGCTCAGACTTCTCGTGAAGGCACTTCTGCGCTTGGTTTGGTTGAAGCGGCCAAGCAGTTGGGTCTTGAAACTCAGGCTATTCGTGCGGATTTAGACTTGTTTAAACAAGAAAACCTATCTTATCCTTTTATTGCACATGTGGTTAAAGAAGGTGGACTGCAACATTATTATACGGTGTTTGGTCAAATCAAGGGGCAGCTTATTATTGGTGATCCAGATCCTAGCAAGAAGGTCATTAAAATGCCCTTAGAGGAGTTTGCCAAAGAGTGGACGGGAGTTGCTCTCTTTTTTGTTCCAGGAAAATCCTATACTAAATACAAAGAAGATGTACCTGGGCTTCTTTCATTTTTACCGATTTTGTTTCGTCGTAAGGGTTTGATTGCAGTTATTGTCTTGTTAAGTTTTCTAGTGACCCTTGTTAATATTATTGGTTCTTATTATTTGCAATCTATTATTGACCGCTTGATTCCTCAGGAGGCTTACACTCTTCTGACCATGATTTCGCTAGGCCTATGTATCTCTTATCTAGCTCAACAAGTATTTACTTTTTTCAAAGATTATCTTCTACATCGATTGGGAAATTACTTGTCCATTGCTGTCATCCTTCCTTATATTAAGCATGTCCTTTCCTTACCTATTAGTTTCTTTAGTTCACGTCGTACTGGTGAAATCACGTCACGTTTTGGAGATGCCAACACTATTATCGATGCTCTAGCTTCAACGATTTTATCGATTTTCCTAGATGTGACCATTGTGATGACTCTAGCTGTGGCTCTTATTGTACAAAATCAGTCACTTTTTGTGATGACTCTCACGGTAGTGCCTCTTTATGTTTTAATCATTTTGGCATTCTATAAGCTTTTTGAAAAGGAAAATTATCAATTGATGGAGGCAAATAGTCAGGTCAATACCGCTGTTATTGATGATTTGAGAGGCATTGAAACCTTAAAATCCTTGAGAGTTGAAGAAAGACGCTATCAGGAAATTGAGGTGAAATTCCATGACTATTTGAAGAAGTCTTTGTCTAAGGCCAAGTGGCAATTAACGCAGGATGGTTTAAAGACAGGGGTTCAGTTAGTTTCCAATGTCTTTATCCTCTGGTATGGGGCACAATTGGTCATGGAAGGGCAACTATCTGCAGGTCAGTTGATTACTTATAATATGTTGCTGAATTATTTTACAACTCCTTTAATTAATATTATTAATCTCCAATCCAAAATTCAGCAAGCCAAAGTAGCCAATAATCGTCTTCAAGAAGTTTATGTTGTGGATAAGGAAGAAAAAGGAAAACTTAAAGAGTTTTCTTTTAAACAACTTGCTCTTAAAGGAGTCAGTCACCGTTTTAGTTATCAGCAAGAGACGCTTAGTAAGATTGATTTAACGATTCATAAGGGTGAGAAAATCGCCCTCATGGGTAAAAGTGGATCTGGGAAAACAACCTTAGCGAAAATGTTGTCAGGTTATTACACAAAATCTAGTGGTCATGTAACCCTAGATAAAGATGCTATTGGCCATGCGGAGTTACGTCAAATGGTGACTTATGTTCCCCAGCAGACCTATGTGTTTACAGGAACCATTTTAGAAAATCTGCTATTAGGATTTGAAGGAGAAGTTGACGAGAAAAAGCTCCTTAAGGTATGCCAACAAGCTGATATCTTAGAGGATATTCAAAAAATGCCACTAGGTTTTCAGACCCAAGTATCTGAGGATGGTGGTCTATCTGGTGGTCAAAAACAACGCTTGGCGATAGCGAGGGCCCTCTTGTCCAAGCAGCCTATCTTGATTTTTGACGAAGCTACCAGTGGTCTCGATAGTGATACTGAAAGCAGGGTCATGGCTAATCTTGCTAAGATTAAACGAACAATGATTTTTATTGCTCACCGCAATAGTGTCCGTCAACATGTCAGCCGTGTAGTGACCATGGGGGGTGGTCAGATTGAGTCGGACAGTCCTAATTTCAATCCATTCCAGTTTATTTAAAAAATCTACCTATTATATATGTAGAAAACTTAAGAAGTCTAAATTTTCACATCTTGCACCTATCTTCTTTATATAGTATACTGGTAGCATATTATTAAGAGGTGTAAACATGTTAGAGGCATATAAAAATTTTTGGTTAGGCTATCTCGATTTTTATGGTCGTACAAAACGATCAGACTATTGGTGGGTTGTCTTGATTAATGGAGTTATTGGTACTTTGATTTTCCTACTGATGAACCTGCTTGGGCAAACAAAAGCTGCTGGCTTTACATTGACAGCTTTTATTCTATTTATAACAGCAACGGCGCTTCCCACAATTTCAATTCAGATTCGTCGTCTACGTGATGCCAATTTCAATGTTGCTTGGATTGTATTAAAAGCGACACCACTACTAGTAGTACTTTGGGTGATGTATGCCTTTCCTACAAGAGATTCAAAATAACTCCAATATAAAAAGGGTGAAACTAGTTAGTCTAGTTCCACTCTTTTTTTCTTACAAAATAAAGCTACCTAAGAGGCTAACAAGGGTGAAGCTGATAGTTGCATAAAATACAGCGAGACGAGTTGCCTGAATAGGTTTATAGAGTCGAATTAGTGTTAGGACACACCAAATAAAGAGTACTGTGACAAACCAACCTGACAGTAAGCGACGTGGCGTCACACCATAGAGTGCCATATAAACGCTAAAGAGTGTCCAGGCTCCGATTAAGAAATATTTCAGTGGGAAGATGTAGCTGGTGTATATGAGGTCTAGCCAAACCGTAATTCCCAAACGCTCTTGACTACTTTGTCCAGTGCGTGCCATAAAGTAAAGGAGGATACTCGCATGAAGGCAAAGAATCTGAGCGCTCCCCCAGTTGTCGTGCAGGCCCCAGAGACTAATTTGCATGCCTTGGAGTAGACTAGTGACCATAAATATTCCCGATTCAAGTCGTATTCCCTTTGCTTTTCCACCTAATAGGCGACAGCCCAGGTCAATCGTACTGATCAAGACAAGGGTTGCTGGAAAGGCAAAGGAAAAATGGGTCAAGTAAGTGACATACAGGAAGCAAGCAGCGAGACATGCGACAATCAGTCCCTTAATTTTCCAAATGTCTTTTGGTGAAAAATATTCCAAGAGTTTCTTGTTTTTGGTTTGAAGACTAGTCTTTTCGTCGGAATATTCCTAGGAGGCTAGCTGTAAATCAGTAGTGTAGTTATTTGTTTCCATCATAATTCTCCTTTTGGATTTTAGTCCAAAAAAGACTTTATCATAAAAAACGTTTGACTTTGTTACCAAACTGTAAAATTACTAAAAATAGGTCTATGGACTTAGGTCTGGAGAATGAGTTGGAAAAATAGGCGAGAAAAAATATAATACTCACATTGAATGATAGATTGTACGGGCTATATTGTCAGAAACAGTCAAATACTAAAGAAAGCTTTTTATAGATTAACTGTTTATTTATCTGGGATTAAGCAAAGGACTCCCTATTCTCTTTAAAGATAGTAGTGGTAATCCGCTTTACAATCCATACCCTTTGAGAGTGACACTTCCAGTAATGGGCTTGACCCACCTCCTCATCGGTCTGGTAGAAGGATTCTTCACAGCTGGTGTTCAAGAATTCATTGAACGTTTGAATATTGATAATGCCCAGGAAATAACGACTAAAAAACTACGTCCGTTATTGCTCTTTATCCTAGCCTTGATTATCCTAACGCCACTTGGTTTATTGGCGACGGGAACAGCTTTTGCGGAATGGGATGTCAAAGAGTTGGTAGAAAAATTGTCTCATTATCATGTGGAAGCCCAAGCGCCAAAAGGAATGTTGAATGGTTTCTCATTCAATGCCCTCTTCCCAGATTATAGTATCGCAGGCATTCCAGAAGTCTTGGGTTATATCCTGAGCGCTGCTTCTGCTGTTTTGATTTTCTTCATCCTCTATCGCTTGATTTTCGGTAGAAAGGTTGAAAAATGATTCTGCCAGAATGGATGTCGGAAGAGCGTCCGGTAGTCACTAAAGTCGGTAGAAATAACTTTCTTATCCGGAATCGTCACCATCTGGAAGCTCTTCTTCAAAAGTTTGAAACGCATCCTTTAAAAGTAGCATCAGTCTTTCATCCAACTGCTAAGGTTTTACTTCTCTTTTTCTTACTTATTTCAGTAGGAATTAGCCGAAATCTCACAGTTTTGTGGATTCTAGCCTTGTTTTTAGGAGCTGGAGTGGCTTTTCTGCCACATTCTATTTTAGTAAGAACCTTGAAAAAGACTGTAGTGTTGTTGATTTTTCCTTTAGTTCTTTATCTACCGCATCTCTTACTTAGCGGAGGTCAATCGCTCTTTCTTTTTAGACTTCCTTTGATTGCTGTAGCCATTGCTTATTATTCAGAGACGAGTACAATAAGTGAGATGTTGGCGGCATTAAAAGGGTTGCATTTTCCTGATCTTGTTCTGCTCCAGTTGGATATCACCATAAAATATATTGATGTCTTTGGAAAACAATTAATGGATTTGCTCAAAGGGATTGAAGCGCGAAGTTTTGGTGGCAATCATCGTTTCCGGATTGGAAGTAATATCTGGGGAATTTTATACCTTAAAGCCATACGCTATGGTGAGGAACTGACTCAAGCCATGGAAGCACGTTGCTTTGTTGGTGAGTATGTCAAGTCATCACAGTCATTCACATGGAAAGACTGGCTGGCCTTGATAAGTCTAGTAGCAGTGATTTTAGGACAGATTCTGTTAGGAGGATGAGATGTTTCAATTGAATCAAGTGGCCTGTGCCTATGAACAAAAAAAGGTCTTTACTGGTCTTGATTTGGAGATTAGACAAGGGCAATATGTGATGTTGATGGGGGAAAATGGAACTGGAAAATCAAGTCTTATCAGTTTATTAACCGGCTTTAAGCAGGCAGAATCTGGACGCATTCTTTTCTTAGGTAAGGACCTCAAAGAATGGCTGAAGGACAAACGTCAAAAACGAGATTTTTATAGCCGCCTCGGAATCCTCTTTCAGGATGTGGATAGTCAATTATTTAATAGTACTGTCTATGATGAGATTGCTTTTGGTCCTCGTCAGCTAGGTCTGACCGAAGAAGAAGTCTCACAGCGGGTCCAAGATACACTATCCCTGCTGAAAATTGAAGATTTAAGGGATCGCGTTCCCTATCAACTGTCTGGTGGAGAAAAGAAGAAAGTGGCCTTTGCCAGTATCATGGTAACGAATCCAGATGTCTATATTCTTGATGAACCCTTCAATAATCTTTCTAAAGAATATGAAAAATTTTTTAGGGAACTTCTACATGAGCTTCATTCAGCTGGGAAAACCATTATTATGTCTGCTCATCACTTCAAGCACCTTCATCATGAAAAGGCTGATGTTCTTCTTTTTGAAGATGGCAAAGCTGATTTCTTTCCTGCCCAGGAAGTGCTCAATAACCAGCAAGTGATTGAGCGTTTGTCACATTATTAATAACTATAAGTAGAAAATCGTTATTGGTTTTCTACTTTTTCTTTGTCAAACAATTAATACTTTTAGGTGATAGTATTTTCTTATCACCTTGATTATGTTTAAGTATTAGTTAAGCTTAGTGAATTCTGTTACAATAAAAACAATCAATCTCAAAGGAGAATATTATGAAACTTAAAAAAATTCTTGGAATCACAGGTGTAGCCATTGCTTCAGTAGCTTTGCTTGCTGCATGTTCATCTAAATCATCAAAAGAAGCATCTAAATCTTCAGGTGCTAAAGAAACAATTAACTTTGCCACAGTTGGGACAACAGCACCGTTCTCATATGAAGAAAACGGTGAATTGACTGGTTACGATGTGGAAGTGGCTAAAGCAGTCTTCAAAGACTCTGACAAATATGAAGTGAAATTCCAAAAAACAGAATGGTCTTCAGTCTTCACAGGTCTTGACTCAGCTAAATACCAAATGGCTGGGAACAATATCTCTTATTCAGAAGAACGTGACCAAAAATACCTCTTCTCATATCCAATTGGTACCACACCAGCTGTTTTGACTGTTCCAAAAGATAGTAATATTAAGAAATATGATGATATTGCTGGACACTCAACGCAGGTTGTTCAAGGAACATCGACAGCTACTCAATTGACAGAGTTTAACGATAAACATTCAGACAAGCCAGTTGAGCTTAACTATACAAATGAAAATATTACACAAATGTTGACAAGTTTGAATGAAGGTAAGTACGACTTCAAGATTTTTGATGCACCAACTGTTAATGCAATCATCAAAAATAATAAATTGAGCAACTTGAAGACTATTGAGCTTAAATCTGATGAACAACCATACATCTACTTCTTGTTCGCAGATAACCAAAAAGACCTTCAAAAATTTGTAAACAAACGTTTGGAAGAACTCCAAAAAGATGGTACTTTGGCTAAGTTGGCTGAAAAATTCCTTGGAAATAAAGACTATATTCCAACTAAAGACGCTTTGAAAGTTCCAAGCAAAAAATAAGAAAGGAGCTGGGAATGATTCTCAGCTTTTTCATATAATTAAAATCTAGGACACGTTATAGTTAAAAACTATAGAAATGTACAATTATAAACAATTTGCTACAATTCTCATCCTATGGGATAATAATTTTACACTTAAAACAATTAAAAGGAGTTCGTTATGAAACTTAAAAAAATTCTCGGAATTACAGGATTGGCAATCGCTTCAACAGTAGCTTTGGCTGCTTGTGGTGCTGGTGGTAATAAATCAGCTAAAGATGATAAAACTTTGACAGTTGGTATCATGACTTTGGATGATACAACTGAGCCATTGTGGGATAAAGTCAAAGAATTGGCTAAAGACAAGGGTGTTACTATCGAGTTGAAAGAGTTCACAGACTACAACCAACCAAATGAAGCTCTTAAAAACGGCGAAATCGATGTTAATGCTTTCCAACACATTTATTTCTTGAACAACTGGAACAAAGAAAATAAAGGTGATGTTGTTGCAGTAGCTGACACACTTCTTAGCCCAATCCACCTTTTCTCAGGTACTGAAAACGGAAAAGCTAAGTATAAAGATGTTAAAGAGCTTCCAGAAGGAGCTACAATCTCAGTACCTAACGATGGTACAAACGAAAGCCGTGCTTTGACACTTCTTCAAACAGCTGGTTTGATTAAGTTGGATGTTAAAGATGGTGAATTGGCAACTATCAAGAACATTTCTGAGAATCCAAAGAAATTGGATATCAAAGAAATCTCAGCTGAACAAGCTGCCCAAACGCTCTCATCAGTAGATGCAGCGGTTGTTAATAACTCATACGCACAACAACAAAACGTTAACTATGATACAACTCTCTTCCAAGAAGAACCAAGTCAAGATTTGAAAGATTGGGTTAACATCATTGCAGCTAATAAAGATTGGGAAAAATCAAATAAAGCTGATGCTATCAAGACTTTGATTAAAGCCTACCAAAACGATGAAGTAGCACAAATCATCTATGATGCATCTAACAAGGTTGACCTTCCAGCATGGAAAGGTGCCCCAACACAAGATCAATTGAAAGCTAATTCAAAGAAATAAGCTAAGGACAGAGGGCGTGTGAGAGCACGCCATTTTGTCGTGTATGAAGGAGACGATTTGATGGCATTTTCAAGTGAAGAAGAGCAGTTACGAAAATTTCGTAACGATGAAATTGCTCAGCACTATTTTGAAGTCTTGCGGACTTTGATTTCTAAAAAATCTATTTTTGCTCAAAATATTGGTCTCTATGATGTGGCTGCTTACCTTGGTGAGATTTTCTCTGGTGTTGGTGCAGAGGTGACAATTGACGAGACCTATACGGCACCTTTTGTCTTGGCAAAATTCAAGAGTCCAAATCCAGATGCGAAAACAATTATTTTCTATCAACACTATGATACGGTTCCTGCAGATAATGATCAGCCATGGACAGATGAACCTTTCCGTCTGACAGTTCGTAAGGGCTACATGTATGGTCGTGGTGTTGATGATGATAAGGGGCATATTACAGCTCGTCTGACAGCCCTTCGGAAATATATTCGAGAAGTTGGCGACCTTCCTGTAAACATTACATTTATGATGGAAGGGGCTGAAGAATCTGCATCAACCGATCTTGAAAAGTATTTGGAAAAATACAGAGATGACCTTCTTCCTGCAGACCTATTGGTTTGGGAGCAAGGAAATCGAAATAGCAAAGGTCAGTTGGAAATCACAGGGGGCAACAAGGGGATTATTACCTTTGATTTGTCTGTCGAGAGTGCTGATGTTGATATTCATTCTAAATTTGGTGCCGTGATTGAATCGGCTTCATGGTACTTGCTTAATGCTATTTCAAGCATGAGAGATGATCAGGGACGTATTCTTATCGACGGTATCTATGAAAAGATTGTCCAACCAAACGAACGAGAGATGGATCTTATCGAAACTTATGCCATTGAAAATGCAGATAGTCTTCGTAAGATTTACGGCTTAAAACTACCCATTTTAGAAAGTGACCGCCGAGCTTTCTTAAAAACTTACTATTTTGAACCTGCCCTTTCCATTGAAGGCATTTCAACAGGTTATCAGGGGCAAGGGGTTAAGACCATCTTACCAGCTCAAGCCAGAGCTAAGATGGAGATGCGTTTGGTCCCTGGCTTGACGCCTGAGTACGTTTTGGAGTGTATCAAGGCTCACCTTAAAAAAGAAGGATTTGACCGTATCAAGGTGACCTTCACTCTTGGTGAAGAAAGTTATCGTAGTGATATGTCTGATCCAGCTATTGTCAATGTTATTGAGTTAGCAAAAGGTTTTTATGAAGAAGGCGTTGCTGTGCTTCCAACGGCAGCAGGTACAGGGCCTATGCATATGATTCATCGGGCTTTGGGTGTTCCTATGGCAGCCTTTGGTATAGGGAATGCCAACAGTCGTGACCATGGTGGGGATGAAAATGTCAGCTTAGCAGATTACTACACCCACATTGAACTAATTAAGGAGTTAATTGCAAGTTATGAGTAATGTCATTATTGATTTGAAAAATATTGATATCACCTTTACGCAGAAACGCCGCACTATTCAAGCGGTTAAGGATGTATCTATCCAGATTGAAAAAGGTGATATTTACGGAATTGTTGGTTATTCAGGGGCTGGTAAATCTACCCTTGTGCGTGCTATCAATCTTTTGCAAGTGCCTACAGCTGGTAAAATCACTATCGGTAAAGATGTGACTTTTGCAGATGGTAAGGTCCAATTGTCGACAAAAGAATTGCGTCAGAAACGTCAAATGATTGGGATGATTTTCCAACACTTTAACCTTATGGCTCAAAAGACGGCTTATGAAAATGTAGCCTTTGCCCTTCGTCATTCTAAACTAAGCAATGAAGAGAAAGACAAAAAAATTCGTGGTCTTTTGGAATTGGTTGATTTGGCTGATCGTGCGGAAAACTATCCTGCACAATTGTCAGGTGGTCAAAAACAACGTGTAGCGATTGCCCGTGCCTTGGCTAATGATCCTGAAATCTTGATTTCAGATGAGTCTACATCAGCTCTTGACCCTAAAACAACTAAGCAAATTCTTTCACTTTTGCAGGATTTGAATAAAAAACTTGGCTTGACAGTGGTTATGATTACCCATGAAATGCAAATTGTTAAAGATATTTGTAACCGTGTTGCCGTTATGCAAAATGGTCAACTTTTGGAAGAGGGCAGTGTCCTTGATATCTTCTCAAATCCTCAAGAAGATTTGACACAAGAATTTATTGAAACTGCATCAGGGATTGAAGATGCCTTGGCTAAGATTAATGCACAACCTTTGGTGAAAAACTTACCAAGCTCAGCCCTTCTCGTTCAACTTAAATATGCTGGTTCTTCAACAGATGAGCCACTCTTGACCGAACTTTTCAAAGAGTACGGCGTTTCAAGTAACATCCTTTATGGTAACGTTGAGATTCTAGGTGATACTCCTGTTGGTGAATTGGTCGTTGTCTTGGATGGTGAAGCGGATCAGGTTCTTGCTGCTCAAAAAGCGATTGAAAATGCAGGTGTCAGCTTACAAGTACTTAAGAAAGGAGCCCAATAATGGCAGATTGGATTCAACAAAACTTTCCAGATATTTATCGTATCGGTATGCAGGGGGTTAACTCTTGGCCAGACGCCATCTATGCGACTCTCTACATGACGGTTATTTCCTTCATCATTGGGGGACTTCTTGGTCTTGTTATGGGGCTCTTCTTGGTATTGACAGGTCCTCGTGGAGTCATTGAAAATAAATTTGTTTTCCAAATCTTGGATAAAATCACTTCAATCTTTCGTGCCATTCCTTTCATCATCCTCTTGGCGATTTTGAAAGGGTTCACTTACTTTATCGTAGGGACTAACCTCGGTATGACGGCAGCCTTGGTTCCATTGTCAGCTGCAACCTTCCCATTCTTTGCACGTCAAGTACAGGTGGTACTTGCAGATCTTGACCGTGGCGTTATTGAAGCAGCACAAGCTAGTGGTGCGACACTTTGGGATACGATTAAGGTTTACCTTGGTGAAGGTCTACCTGAGTTGGTTCGTGTATCAACCGTAACTCTGATTTCCCTAGTCGGTGAAACTGCAATGGCTGGTGCTATCGGTGCCGGTGGTCTTGGTTACATCGCCATCTATTATGGATATAACCGTTCTAGTACATCAGTTACCATTTTGGCAACTTTCTTGATTTTGATTTTGATTTTCCTTATCCAATTCTTGGGTGATTTCTTGACACGTAAATTGAGTCATAAATAGGATTTGAGAGCCTGTTTGCCACAGGCTTTTCTCATGTCTTGACGATTTCAGATATTTATCATAGTATGGAAGCTATCGAATGCTTTATGGTTGACTAACCATAAAAAAGGAGTTAATAAGTTATGAAACGTTTTATTTCAACTTGGAATAGAACCAGTCTAATTAAGCGTATTGCCATTGGTGTGGTAGTGGGTGCTGTGCTTGGTTTGCTTGTTCCTAAGTTTACGGTTATTGGTCTCTTAGGAGACATGTTTGTTGGTGGTTTGAAGGCAATTGCCCCACTTTTGGTCTTTGCCTTGGTTGCCAATGCCCTTTCCCAAACGCGAGAAGGGCAACAAAGCAACATGAAGACAGTTATTGTTCTTTATCTCTTTGGGACCTTTGCGGCAGCTTTGACGGCTGTTATTTCTCACTATATTTTTCCAATTTCTTTGAAGTTGGGAGCAGCTGCAGCGACTAAAGCGACAGCACCTCAAGGTGTGGGAGAAGTCTTTAAAGATTTATTGCTTAAGATGGTGGATAACCCTGTCAATGCCTTGGCTCAAGCTAACTATATTGGTGTTTTGGTATGGGCAGTTGTCTTTGGTTTTGCCATGCGAGCAGCTAGCAATCACACGAAGGATTTGCTTAATACCTTGGCAGAAGTGACTTCACAAATCGTTCGTTGGATTATCAACTTGGCCCCATTTGGTATCCTTGGTCTTGTCTTTAATACTATTTCTGAGAATGGTGTTGGTGTTTTGGCAGATTATGGGGTCCTAATCCTTGTTTTAGTGGGAACAATGGCCTTTGTTGCCTTGGTTGTTAATCCAATCATTGCTTTTGTGATGATGGGCAAAAATCCTTTCCCACTAGTTTTCCGTTGTTTGAAAGACTCTGGGATTACAGCCTTCTTTACTCGCTCGTCAGCAGCCAATATTCCAGTTAACCTTCAACTTTGTAAGGATCTTGGTTTGAATCCTGATACCTATTCGGTTTCTATCCCTTTGGGGTCAACTATTAATATGGCTGGAGCAGCCGTGACAATCAATGTCTTAACGCTTGCTGCAGTAACGACTTTGGGGATTCAGGTCGACTTTGCGACAGCACTCATTCTTAGTGTGGTTTCAGCTATTTCTGCTTGTGGTGCCTCAGGTATTGCTGGAGGATCCCTCCTATTAGTGCCGGTAGCATGTAGCCTCTTTGGTATCTCAAATGATTTGGCCATGCAGGTTGTCGGTGTCGGCTTTATCGTAGGTGTCATCCAAGACTCTTGTGAAACAGCCCTTAATTCTTCAACAGACGTTCTCTTTACAGCAGTAGCAGAAAAGAGCCGTTGGAAGAAAGCATAGCTAATTGTATAAGGTCGGCCTATTTGGCTGGCTTTTTGATTTTAGAGAAAACATAGTCAAAGACTATAGCTAGCTCAAGAATCTATCATCTTTGTATGTGCATAAATCTTTGATGAAACAAGATTACCTTGTCATTGTGTCAGCTATTCTTTTATTGGGGATTAGTATAGGCTTAATCTTCCTCAATCATGGTCGTTTTTACAATCCATGGGGATGATATTCTTGGCTTTTAGTAAAAGTATGCAGATAAGCACAACAAAAAACGTTCCAGTCTTGTCTAGATGAACGAGATTGGAACGTTTTTTGTTATTTCAAATATCCTAAATAATCAAATTTTTCTAGTGTTCGATTGTCAGCGACAACTAGGATGATTCCTTCATCAGGTAGTTTCTTACTTGGGTCAAAATGAGTGTTTAACTTGCCACTTTTCTCATCTCTAAAACCAATAACATTGACGTTATAATTTTGTCTTAGATTTAAAGTATGCAAGGACTTTCCAGCCCATTCACTAGGAATTTTAAGTTCAATTAAAGCTACATCGTCCTCTAAATGAAAAACATTTGATATGTTATAGCGGAGGATATTTGAAGCCAATTCTTTTGCTGTGCTACGTTCAGGAGTGATGACCCAGTTAGCACCCATTCCGTAAAGGACTTCCTCATAATTGTTATTCATAGCTTTGGCAATAATATTCTTAATACCAAGTTTTTTGCACTGCAAGAGCGCTAGCGCAGACGATTCTAGGTGTTCTCCAGTTGCAATAATGACTGAGTCGCAAGTATCGATACCAGCAGAACGTAGAAATTCAATGTCAGTAATGTCCCCAACAGCAGCCTTAGTCACCTGATCAGCAAGGTAATCAATTGTTGTAGCATTATTATCTAAGGCAATAACATCTTGTCCAAAAGAAGAGAGTTCGGTTGCAATAGTTTGTCCAAAGATTCCCAAACCAAGGACCCCAATAATTTGTGTTTTCATATAAAATCCTTTCAGAATATTGTCAATTAATAAAATAGTTTAGCCGACTGAAATGTCAGTTGGGGCATAAGAGATATGTTTTTCTTTTTTGGTCATCAAGCTCAAGAGAACAGTGATAGGTCCGACACGGCCAATGAACATCAGAGCCATGATAACAAGGCGTCCTAGGGTATTTAGATTAGGGGTCAAATCCATTGAAACACCAACGGTAGCAATGGCTGACACACTCTCAAAAAGTAGGCCTAGTGGTGAGAGAGTAGGATTAGTTTCCAGCAAAATAACATAGCCGACAAAGAGCATCGTTAGGAAAAAGAGTATAACTGTGAATGCTTGCAAAATGGTTTTGTTAGATATAATACGGTTTCGAAAAACCACACTCGAGTTACCAGATAGCTCTGACTTAAAAAGTAGGAACATGATAGAGGCAGTTGTCACCTTGATACCACCCGCAGTTCCTCCAGGACCACCCCCAATAATCATTTGAATCATAAAAAGAAGATTTGTGGAGAAATCGGCATTGGTATAGGAAATAGTTGCAAAGCCAGCGGTACGCATGGTTACAGTCTGAAAGAAACTTACCAGAAGTTGTTGCCAGACATTGAGAGTACCGATTGTCTTAGAGTTATCCATTTCCAGTAACCAAGCAAGTAGTGTTCCTCCTAATAGGAGACAACCCGTACTTATAAGCACAAGACGGCTTTGATTACTGAAAGGTTTCCAAGCTAATTTCCAATTCCTTGGACGATCTTTAATATAACGTCTTATTAGTTGAATCAAATCAATCCAAACTGCAAATCCCAAGCTTCCAGACATGATGAGAAAAGCTACAGCAAGGTTAATGGTTGGATTGGTTGCATAATCCTGTAAACTGTTAGAACCTAAGTTATCAAATCCAGCATTACAAAAGGCAGAGACAGCTAGAAAGAGACTATTGAAAATGCCATGACCAAGTCCAAAACGAGGAATGAAATCAGTCATAATCACAAGTGCTGCCATAGCTTCAATAGTAAAAGTTATTTTATAGACCTTAAAAAGATAAGCCTTCAAATCTTTTTGGTTATCCCTACTAAGTGCGGATTGAAGGAGATCTTGATCGCTCAGTCCTAATTTATTTTTAAGGGTATAGGTACTAAAGGCTATAAGAGAGACTAGTCCAAGTCCTCCCGTCTGCATGAGAAGCATAGAGAGAACTTGACCAAGACCATTGTAAGCCTTACTGACCGGGACAACAGAAAGTCCAGTTACACAGACCATTGACACAGTATTGAAGAGATGGTCTAGGTAGCTTGTTTCTGGACTGTTAGCATAGTGGCTTATGGGAAGGCTAAGTAAAATACTCCCCACTATAATGACAAAGACAAAGCTGAGCACAAGCTTTTGCGTGACAGAAAGACGATTTATCAATGAAAACCTCCGAGTTATCATAAGAATAAATAATAATCCAAGGAGCAAGAAACATCCCTTGGATAAACGTTATAACGGCTTCTTGTTAGGCATCCCAGCACGACGTGGGTACTTATTTGGGGTTTCTTTTTTCTTATCGACAATGGTGATATTACGTCCATCCCCATTAGGCAGTTTATAGTTCTCATTGAGAATAGGTTTGGCAAAAAGCAAGTTCAAGGCATTTTTAGCATCGGCTAGCTCTTCGTCAGCTGCTGCAGCTTTAAGTGCAATAAGTTGTCCACCCACCTTTAAGAAAGGAATGGTCAATTCTGAGAGAACCTGCATGCGTGCAACAGCACGGGCAGTTACAATATCAAACTGAGCACGGAAGCCCTTGTCTTGTCCAAAATCCTCTGCACGTCCATGATAGAAGTGAACACCGCTGAGCTCAAGTTCATCGGCCAAGAGATTAAGGAAATTGATGCGTTTATTAAGAGAGTCAATAATAGTCACATCAAGCTCCGGGCAAAGGATTTTCATAGGGAGACTTGGAAATCCAGCTCCAGCTCCGATATCGAGAAGTCGAATAGTCTGATTTTTAATATGTCCTTGGAGAACAGGAGCTAGGGAATCGTAGAAATGTTTGAGGTAGACCTCGTCTCTTTCTGTGATTGCAGTAAGGTTAATCTTTTCGTTCCATTCTACCAAGAGCTCAAAGTAGCGTTGGAATTGGTCTTTTTGTTTTTGGCTGAGATCGAACCCTAGTTCTTTCAAAGCCTTGTAAAAATCTTCAGGTGTCATTTTATATTCCTTTTATATAGTTTCAATGCTCTTATTTTACCATAATTAAGAGCTTTCATCTAACGCTATAAGACAGATGGAAACTAGGTCTGAGTAAGTTTCTCATTAGCTTTGAAAAAAGTTCTAAGTTTAAGAAATATGTAATATTAAAGATGTTATTTTTTCTTAAAAATTTGATATAATACTAATTAAGTCTAAAATCATAATCATGCTCTCTAATGAAAAGTGAATGTGGGGGATTATGGTCTTGTGGATTGAAAATAGATCCCTATGGGGAAATTTAATTTGAGGATTAAAAATGATTTATCTTTCAGAAGTTAGAAAGTCTCCAGAAGGGCTCGCCTTTAACGAAGCACCTTCTTTGTTGGAGTCTATTAAAGAACGCTATGATCAAGTTTTAAATCTTGAACAGATTCAAGCAAGTGGGCAGGTAGTCTATGACAATGGTTTGTACCTTTTGGATTATCAACTCAGCTATGATATTACCTTGCCATCTAGCCGTTCACTTGAACCTGTGACCCTTAGTTTTAACTATCCGGTTTCAGAAACCTTTATACAAGAGGCAGATGCTGCTCTTCAAAAAGAATTAGTCGAAGAAAATCTAGTTCTTATCTTGGATGGGGATACTATTAATCTTGATGAGAGTATTCTAGATAATATTCTTCTTAATATTCCTTTGAGAGTACTAACACCTGAGGAAGAATCAGGACAAATTTCGCTCTCTGGGAATGACTGGGAAGTCTTGTCAGAAGAGGACTTTGCCGCACTTCAACAGGAGAAAAAAGAGGCAAGTAATCCCTTTGCCCAATTGAACGGTCTTTTTGATGAAAATTAATTCAAAAAAACAAACTAAAAATGTTTGACAATTTTAAAAATCTATATTATTATATCATTAGAAGTTAATTTTCGGATTTATTCATTGGGTAAATCTACAGACTTTTTAAGGGAAATGGAAGTCAAAAAATTTTAAGAAAGTGGTAAATACTTATTATGAGCAAACGCATTTTGATTGTTGAAGATGAGAAAAACCTTGCTCGTTTTGTCTCTCTTGAACTTCAACACGAAGGATACGACGTTGTGACAGCAGACAACGGACGCGAAGGACTTGAAATGGCACTCGAGAAAGATTTCGATCTTATTCTCTTGGACCTTATGTTGCCTGAGATGGACGGTTTTGAAGTAACACGTCGTCTCCAACAAGAAAAAGATACTTATATTATGATGATGACGGCTCGCGATTCAATCATGGACATTGTTGCTGGTTTGGACCGCGGTGCTGATGACTATATTGTAAAACCATTTGCGATTGAAGAATTGTTGGCACGTATCCGTGCAACCTTCCGTCGCCAAGATATCGAATCTGCTAAGAATGCACCAGCAAAAGCATCAACTTATCGTGATTTGAAATTGGATGTTCAAAACCGTACAGTTGTTCGTGGTGATGAAGCAATTCCATTGACAAAACGTGAGTTTGATTTGTTGAACACACTTTTGAGCAATATGAACCAAGTGATGACCCGTGAGGAACTCTTGCTTCAAGTTTGGAAATATGATGACGCCATCGAAACAAACGTGGTAGATGTTTATATTCGTTATTTGCGTGGAAAAATCGACGTTCCAGGTAAGGAATCATATATTCAAACAGTACGAGGAATGGGTTACGTTATCCGTGAAAAATGAGTAAATTACAAGATAAATTATTTGGTAAAGTAACCATTAGAAAAAAGTTGACCATGACAACTGCTGTGGTCTTCTTTCTTGTATTGTCGTTGTTCACTCTGGTTGTTATTTTTTCAGCTAATACGCTTCTTTTGCAACGTGAACGTCAAAATGTAAACACTACAATCGCAAAAGTTGTTACTTACATCGAAAAGGATTGGGATTCGGATGAAGAATTAAGTCCAGAACCGCTCTTAGCGGCTCTTTATTCGCCTAAAAATATCTATGCATCAATTATTAATGGCGTACTTTCTGAAAAGCACTCTTTGGATGGTCAAGTTGCAATTTCTAATAAATTATATTCAAATCAGTCAGTTTTTGTGTATGACAAAAAAGGAACCTTTATCTTTACTTCTGAGGAGAATACAGATTCGCCTCCCGGTATGTCCGAGGTAAACAAACTGAAGTCAGTATCCTATAAAGGAAAGCGTGGTTTCTTACTACAAGTTCCAATTTACGGTAAGGATAAAAAGACCATCGTTGGCTATGCCCAGATTTTCCATGATTTGGAATTCTACTATGCTCTTAAAGAGCGTTTGGTTTTCTTGTTGATTTTCCTAGAAGTGGGGATGACTGTCCTAGTTATCGCAGCAACTGTAGTTGTCTTGACATCTATTCTTCGTCCGATGAGACAGTTGCACGAAACGATGGGAGTTATTACCGATTCGCCAAGTGATTTGGAACTTCGTTCTAAGATTGAAAGTCACGATGAAATTGGTGATTTGGCGGTTAACTTTAACCGCATGATGGATAAAATTCAAGAAAATAATCAGATGCAGATGCGTTTCTTGAGTGACGTCAGTCATGAATTGCGTACGCCGATTGCGGTTATCAAGGGGCATATGGACCTCTTGCAACGTTGGGGTAAAAATGACCCTGAGATTCTTGAAGAAAGTCTTGAGGCTGCAAGTCACGAGGCCAACCGTATGACGATTATGATTAATGATATGTTGGATTCTATCCGTGTCAAAGGATCATTTGAAAATCATAGAAACGATACTTGTGATTTGAATTCTTCAATCCGTACGGTTATTGGGAACTTCCGTGTCTTGCATGAAGATTATCAATTTTATCTCAATGATTTCGAAAGTTCAGAGCGTCTAGCACAGATTTATAGTCAGCACTTTGAACAGGCGATCACCATTTTGATTGATAATGCGGTCAAGTATTCGCCTGTCAATAAGGAAATACAGGTTACTATTAAAGCATTGGAAGATGAAATGTTGGTACAAGTGCAAGATAACGGTGAGGGGATTTCAAAAGAAGATATCAATCATATTTTTGAACGTTTCTATCGTTCAGATAAGGCGCGTAACCGTACAACAACTCAATCTGGTGTTGGTATTGGTTTGTCAATCCTTTATCAAATTGTGGAAGCTTATCGCTGCCGTATTGATGTTAGTTCTGAACTTGGTGTTGGAACACGTTTCGACCTTTACATTCCATTTGCAGATCGAGAAACGACGACACCTCAACTTGAGCTTTAAATCAATTTATAAGAGACTTAGAGTGATTCTTGGTCATGAGCACGCCTCGTTTAGGGCGTGCTTTTTATGTGTTTTTATGGTAAAATAGAGTACCGAATTTCAAAGATTGGTGGTGAAGTGCATGCGTTGTCCAAAATGTCAACATAATAAATCTAGTGTTATCGATAGCCGTCAGGCAGAGGATGGGAATACTATTCGTCGTCGTCGTGAGTGTGATTCTTGTCATGCTCGTTTTACAACATTTGAGCGTGTGGAAGAGGTTCCACTTTTGGTTGTCAAAAAAGACGGTACTCGTGAACAATTCTCTCGCGACAAGATTTTCAATGGTATCTTGATGAGTGCTCAGAAGCGTCCGGTTTCTAGTGAGGATATCGAAAATGCCATCACCCGTATTGAGCAAAACATTCGCCGTAACCATGATGGAGAGGTTGAGAGTGATGTCATTGGGAATTTAGTGATGAAAGAACTCGCTGACCTTGATGAAATTACTTATGTACGTTTTGCCAGTGTCTACCGTTCTTTCAAAGATGTTGATGAGATTGAAGAGTTGCTTCAAGAAATCACCAAGACTGTACGTGCGAAAAAAGAGTCTAAAAAATGAGACCTATTGAAGAATTTGTCTATGTTGGCAATCAGGTTATCGTTCCCGATCAGGCAAGTCTGATGCGTTGCTACTATCCCATTATTGGGGGTGAGGGATACGCTCTCTACCAGTATTTCGTGGCTTTTTATGACAATGGGAATCACCGCCATAAGTTTGCGGCTATTCTGAACCACCTTAACTTTGGAATGCAGCCCCTTCAGGAAGCACTGGCGGTTCTGACAGCAGTAGATCTTTTGGCCCTTTACCAGTCCCCTCAAGGGTTTTATGTTATAGAGCTTAAGTCTCCCTTATCAATTGAACAGTTTTTAAAACATGCCGTTTATAGTTCACTTCTCGAGCAAAAGATTAGTGAACCAGCAGTAGATGCTTTGAAACCTGCAGGTCTACAAGGCTTGCAAGATTTATCTAAACGTTTTTCGGATGTCTTTACCGATGAGCGTTTGGCTCAAAAGTCTGTGTCTGAAATCAAGCCCAAAAATTCATTTGATTTAAGCAGTTTCAGGAATCGTATGCAGGCTGACGGACTTGTATTTACAGATGAAAAGACAGATGTGCCAGAAATCTATAAATTGTCTGAAACTCATGGCATGAATTGGTATGACACCTATCTCTTAGCGAAAAAGACAGCCGTGAACCACCAGATTATTGTCAAGCGTATGCAGGTGCAATTAGAACAGGCTCAAGCTCAAACATTGGGTGGTGATTCTGTTTTGACGGAGACGGAGAAAAAGATTCTTAAAGCGGTTAGGTCCGAAAAGCCTATAGATTACTTGCAAAGTGCTAAAGGCCCAAGCGGGACTGTGACTAATTCTGAGAAGCAGATTCTCACGGATTTGGCACAAAGAGGCTTTATGGATGAGGTCATTAACCTCATGGTTGCCTACAGTTTGGGACGGACACGTTCGACGAATGTGAATCGAGAGTATATCTCTAAACTTGCCAACGATTTTGCCTTTAAGAATATCGTCACTGCTGAACAGGGGCTTTTAGCTTTGCGTAGTGGTTACGATAAGAAATCACAGCAAGCAAAAGCTGATTCTAAGAAGAAAACAAATGTGCCGAGCTGGAGTAATCCAGATTATGATAATCAAACTAGTCAGGCTGATCAGGCCAAGTTGGATGAAATTAGACGTCGAGCTTTGGCAAAACTAGAAAAAGGAAAGGAGTAGCCTATGGAAAGAGTTGGACAAACCCTAAACCGAGCAGGGCATCATGGGTCTGGCAATGCAACAGATTTAACGAAGCAAATTTTGGCAGATCCAAGAGTGGCTAGCTTTATTCAAGAGCATAGCCTAAGCCAGGATGAAATCAAGCGTAGTCTTCCTAAGTTTAATCAATTCCTGGTGGAATGCCGTAAGGTCAAAGAAGGTGATGCCTCGTATATTGCCAAAGGGTATGAGCCGATTCTGACCATGAATGAAGGCTACGCTGATGTCACCTATAAGGAGACGCGTCAGCTCAAAGAGCAACAAGAACAGCAGGCTATTGCTAAACGGATTAATTTGGTGAGTCTGCCTCAGTCTTATCGTAAGATTACCTTTGCGGACATTGCTCTAGATGATGTGGCTCGTGTTGATACCTTTGAGAGTCTCGTGGATTTTGTGGCGAATTACCCTAGTCCAGACCAGAAAGGCCTTTATATCTACGGAGACATGGGGGTTGGAAAATCCTTCATGTTGGCTGCTATGGCTCATGAACTTTCTGAAACCAAGAAGGTTGCGACGACCATTATTCATTACCCATCATTTACTATTGATGTTAAAAATGGAATCAAGGATGGTTCTGTCAAGGAACAAATTGATGCTGTCAAACAGGCGGAAGTCTTGGTTCTAGATGATATCGGTGCAGAACAATTCTCTTCTTGGATTAGGGATGATGTTTTGCAAGTTATCCTCCAGCATCGCATGATTGAGGAGCTTCCTACCTTCTTTACGTCTAACTATAGTTTTGCGGATTTAGAAGCGAAGCTATCCAATGGACGTCAAGGAGATGAGACTTGGCAGGCCAAACGTGTGATGGAGCGTATCCGTTTTCTAGCCAAAGAGGTTCACTTGAAGGGTGTTAATCGCCGTTAGGGTGATCCTAATAATGATAAAGAATAAGAGAGTTTGCTTTCCTTGGTGGAAGTGAGACTGCTAAATGAAGAAAGGAATCCCTATTTAATCAGGGACTTAAACATATGACATTACCTACAGTTGCTATCGTGGGTCGCCCAAACGTTGGGAAATCGACCCTATTTAACCGAATTGCGGGTGAACGTATCTCTATCGTCGAAGACGTTGAAGGGGTAACACGTGACCGTATTTATACCTCTGCTGAATGGCTTAATCGCCAGTTTAGCTTGATTGATACTGGTGGTATCGATGATGTTGATGCACCATTTATGGAACAAATTAAGCACCAAGCTGACATTGCCATGACTGAAGCTGACGTTATTGTCTTTGTCGTCTCAGGTAAGGAAGGCGTGACAGACGCGGACGAGTACGTTGCTCGTATTCTCTATAAGACCAACAAGCCAGTTATCTTGGCGGTAAATAAAGTGGATAACCCTGAGATGCGTGCAGATATCTATGATTTTTATTCTCTAGGTCTTGGTGATCCTTATCCAGTTTCATCTGTTCACGGTATTGGTACAGGGGATGTTCTCGATGCTATCGTTGAAAACCTTCCAACAGAAGTTGAAGAAGAAAATCCAGATATCATTCGTTTTAGTTTGATTGGACGTCCAAACGTCGGAAAATCAAGCTTGATTAACGCCATTTTGGGTGAGGACCGAGTGATTGCCAGCCCGATTGCTGGTACGACTCGAGATGCCATTGATACAAACTTTGTGGACAGTGAAGGTCAAGAGTATACCATGATTGACACCGCTGGTATGCGTAAATCTGGTAAGGTTTATGAAAACACAGAAAAATACTCTGTCATGCGTTCAATGCGTGCCATTGACCGTTCTGATATCGTCCTTATGGTTATCAATGCCGAAGAAGGTATCCGTGAGTATGATAAGCGTATTGCTGGTTTTGCCCATGAAGCTGGTAAAGGGATTATCATCGTAGTTAACAAATGGGATACGATTAAGAAAGACAATCATACCGTTGCTAACTGGGAAGCAGATATCCGTGATCAGTTCCAATTCTTGAGCTATGCACCAATTATCTTTGTATCGGCTGAGACGAAACAACGTCTTAACAAGTTGCCAGAGATGATTAAACGCATCAGTGAGAGTCAAAATCGTCGTATTTCATCAGCTGTTTTGAATGATGTTATCATGGATGCCATTGCCATCAACCCAACACCAACTGACAAAGGAAAACGCCTTAAGATTTTCTACGGCACACAAGTTTCGGTTAAACCACCAACATTTGTTATCTTTGTCAATGAAGAAGAGCTTATGCACTTCTCATACATGCGTTTCTTGGAAAATCAAATTCGTCAAGCCTTTGGTTTTGAGGGAACACCAATTCATTTGATTGCTCGTAAACGTAAATAAAAAAGAGACCAACCAGAATAGAATCTTTATGGGTTGGTCTTTTATCATTGTAAGGAGAAAACGATGTTAGAAAATGTTCAAGCTTATTTGTCAAAACAGGGAGTTAAGTATATCAAACCTGAAAAAGCCGGTCCACATAAGGAAGAGATGGAAGACCTCAAGGCACTTGGTCAAGTAGCTCGTAAGGAGATGCAGACTTTAGCAAAACTTCTAGAGGAGCGTTTGGCACCCTTTAAGATGGATCGTGTCAGTAATTGGGCCAATCAAGCACAAATATGTCGTCCGCACTTTTGGTGCTATTACAGGGCCCCTGAGGATAGTTTAGACGATGTTGCTATGGCGATTCGACTTTATGGTCAGTCTGAAAAATGGGGGATTTCAGTAGAAGTTAGCTTTGTCGAACGTAAAAAATCAGATACTACTTTAGCTAAGCAACATAAGGTCCTAGACTTACCGATTGCACCCTCTCTATACTATTTTGCCCAGGAAAATGGTGTCAGTCATCGTGTGGAAGGAACTGAAGAAAATCGTCAGATGCTTAAAGAAGCAGTTAGAGATGGTCGTGTTCGTAAGGTGTTGGTCAAATATGATGTCCCTGTGACTGCTAGTGAAACAATGGAAGAGTTGGTAGAAGAACTCGCTGATGGATTCTATAAGTTGAAACCATACTACGAGGAAGCTAATCAAAACTAAAAAAATCTCCAGTTTTTTCTGGAGATTTCTCTTATTTATTTTGGTGAAATCACTTCAGCACCACCCATGTAAGGACGAAGAACTTCAGGGATAGTTACTGAACCATCTTCGTTTTGGTAGTTTTCAAGGATAGCGGCTACTGTACGTCCAACAGCAAGTCCTGAACCGTTAAGAGTGTGAAGAAGTTTTACTTTACCATCGGCTTCGTCACGGTAACGGATTTGTGCACGACGGGCTTGGAAATCTTCTGTGTTTGAACATGAAGAAATTTCGCGGTAAGTGTTTTGTGCTGGAATCCAAACTTCCAAGTCGTAAGTTTTCGCAGCTGAGAATCCCATATCGCCAGTACACAAAGTGATGACACGGTATGGCAAGTTAAGTTTTTGAAGGATGTTTTCAGCGTTAACTACCATTTTTTCCAACTCATCATATGAGTCCTCAGGTTTTGAGAATTTGACCATTTCAACCTTGTGGAATTGGTGAAGACGAATCAAACCACGTGTATCACGACCAGCTGAACCAGCTTCTGAACGGAATGAAGGGCTCATAGCTGTGAAGTAGATTGGCAATTCTTTACCGTCAAGGATTTCACCACGGTAGTAGTTTGTCAAAGGAACTTCAGCTGTTGGGATAAGGACGTAGTCAGTACCGTCAAGCTCGAAAGTATCTTCCTTGAATTTTGGATATTGACCAGTACCGAACATTGAGTCGTGGTTAACCATGTAAGGTGTGATCATCTCAGTGTAACCTTCTTTAGCGTGCTCATCCAACATGAAGTTGTAGATCGCACGTTCCAATTTTGCTCCAAGGCCTTTGTAGAAGAGAAAGCGAGAACCAGTGACTTTAGCACCACGTTCCCAATCTAGGATACCAAGGTCTTCCCCAAGATCCCAGTGAGCTTTAACTTCAAAATCAAAGTCACGAGGTGTTCCCCAACGACGAACTTCTACGTTCTCGTCTTCGTCAGCACCTACTGGAACAGAGTCATTTGGTGTGTTTGGAAGTGTCACAACGATGGCATTAAGCTTCTCATCGATAGCAGCAAGTTCTGCATCAATCTCCTTAATTTCTGCAGAGACTTTTTGCATTGCTGCAATTTGTTCGGAAGCATCTTCTTTGTTACGCTTAGCTTGAGCGATACCATCTGAAGCAATGTTACGTTGAGCCTTGAGTTCTTCAGATTTGATAAGAAGTTCACGACGTTTAACATCAAGCTCTTTGAGTTCATTTAAAGTTTCAGCAGCGACACCACGTGTAGCCAATTTTTCGGCAAGGGCATCGAAGTCGTTACGAATACGTTTTACATCTAACATAAGTTCCTCCAAAAAGTAAAACACTCCAGTGAAAGTGTTGGAGTGACATAGGCCACGGTTCCATCCAACTTCACAGGAGTGCACTTGTTTATGTTTTTAATTATTAGAAACGGTAGAATTTCGTAGGTCAACCCTACCTGCTCGCAGCAACCGCAGGCTTTCTGTAAGGGTCTAGCTAGTACTTATCCGTCTGTTATATTATACAAAAATTATGATTTTTTGGCAAATAAACCTTTGAGTCGAGCCCCAATAGTTTGAATGAGAGTTGGTAGCTTGACGACTTTTTCATTGCCAAGGTGTTCCCTAGCAATTTTTAGAATCTTCCCAGAATCTTTAGAAGCAAAGAGGAATTTGCTCTTGTCTGTCAACACTTCAAAGTGACGGCTAATTCTCTTTCCTGATACATTCGCACCGATTTGAGTAATGCTAGTCCATGGGATTTGAATGTATTGCTCGACATTGACATCTGGGTAGAATTCAAGAGCCACATCTCCGATTAGAAATTTGCCGACTTTCCCCCCGATAGCCATGTAGGAAACGCCTGTTGTATGCAATTCAACTGTTTTGTTTAGTGATTGTGCCATATCTATCTCGCTTTTTGATTGTAGTACCTTTATTATAGCATAAGAAAAGAGTTCAGCTTTGCTAAACTCTTACTCTTTTTACATGATTCCGAAGAAGCTTGCAACAATACCAACTACAAAGAGTCCGATGATGATTGTGATTGGTGAAACTTTCTTCTTAAGCAACCACATACATGCAAAAGTAAGGAGAAGTCCCATCAAACCTGGAATCAATGAATCCAATTGTTTTTGGAGGGTATCAACTTGAATCTTATCGAAGCTAAGTTTGTCATTAACTTGGCCGAGGATAGTCTTAAGTTGGTCACCGCTAACATTGCCTTTAGGCCATTCGATATAGGCACCTTTAGACAAAACTTTACCTGGAAGGTTTACAGTGAAGACGATAGATACCCAACGTTCAACAAGGACAGCCAAGATGAACATACCAAGGATTGATGCCCCTTTAGTAATATCTTTCAAGATACCACCAGACATGTCTTTAGTGATTTCTGAACCTGCTTTGTAACCAAGTTCTTGAGTGTACCACAAGAAGGCCATACGGATAAGGTTCCAACCGATGAAGAAGATAAGTGGACCAGCGATGTTACCAGCTTGTGCCAATGATGCACCAAGGGCACCAAGGATAGGACGAACTGTGAACCAGAAAACAGGGTCACCGATACCGGCAAGAGGTCCCATCATACCGATTTTAACCCCTTGGATAGCAGCATCTTCGATGTCAGTACCGTTAGCTTTTTCTTCTTCAAGAGCCAAGGTAACACCCATGATAGGAGCAGCTACGTAAGGGTGGGTATTGAAGAATTCCAAGTGACGTTTAAGAGCTGCGGCTTGGTCTTCTTTGTTAGTGTAGAGTTTTTTGATAGCAGGAATGAGTGAGTAAGCCCAACCCAAGTTTTGCATACGTTCATAGTTCCATGAACCTTGCAAGAATTGTGAGCGCCACCAAACCTTTTTACGATCCGCTTGAGATAATTGAATTTTTTCAGCCATGAGAGCACCCCTTCCTAGTAGTCTTCCAAGATATCGCCGATTGGGTCGCCTGAACCAGATGAAGTTCCGCCACCATTTCCGCCACCTTGTTTAGAAAGGTTGAGGTAGATGAAGGCAATAGCGACACCGATAGCACCAAGAGCGATAAGTGTCAATTGGCTAATAGCAGCAAAAGCAAAACCGATGGCGAAGAATGGCCAAACTTCACGAGTTGCCATCATGTTGATAACCATAGCGTAACCAACGGCTACGACCATACCACCACCGACAACCATACCGTGGTTGAGCCAGCTAGGCATCAAACCAAGGGCATGTTGAACAGATTCTGCTGGGATAGCAAGAAGAAGGGCGGCTGGCACAGCGATACGCAACCCTTGAAGAAGGAGGGCGAGGTAGTGTGCACGTTCAACACCAGCAATGTTTCCACTTTCTGCAGCTTTATCTGCGGCATGAACAAGGGCAACAGAGGCTGTACGAACAAGCATAGTTAGGAAGAGACCGGCAACCGCAAGTGGGATAGCTGTTGCAGTCGCAACACCGATACCTTCAGTTGTGAAGTTACCACCTTTAACCAAAATAATGGCAGCAGCAACAGAGGCAAGGGCAGCGTCAGGAGCGACAGCGGCACCGATATTAGCCCAAGCAAGGGCGATCATTTGAAGAGAACCACCAAGCATGATACCTGCAGTGAGGTTACCTGTAGCAGCACCGATGAGGGTACATGCAACAAGTGGTTGGTGGAATTGGAATTGGTCAAGGATACCTTCAAGACCAGCAAGGAAGGCAACAACTACGACCAAAATTGCAGAAATAATTGACATATCTGACATGGTAATAATTCCTTTTCTATTGAGTTGTGATTAGCTGAGAGTATCAACTAATTTATCCGAATGAAGGTTATTGAACGTTAGCTTTTTTGATAAGGTCGAACAAATCTTTCTTAGAATCATTTGGTACCTTACGGACGTCGAATTCAACGCCAAGGTCACGCAATTTTTCGAAGCAAGCGACATCGTCTTTGTCCATAGACAAAACGTTGTTAACCATTGTTTTACCAGTTGAGTGAGCCATAGAACCAACGTTAAGTTCTTTGATTGGCACGCCACCTTCGATAGCACGAAGTGCGTCTTGAACAGTTTCGAACAAGATAAGCGCGTGTGTGTTACCAAAGCGAGGGTCCTTAGAAGCATCAATCAATTTTTGAATTGGAACAACGTTTGCTTTAACCCCATTTGGTGCTGCTTGTTTGATCAATTCTTTACGAAGCTCATCTTTAGCAACGTCATCTGAAGCAACAATGATACGGTCTGCTTTAGAAGCAGGTGTCCAGTTAGTTGCTACTTGACCATGCAAGAGACGTGTGTCCAAACGTGCCAAGTTAATCTTGAGTTTACCATCTCCGATAACTGTCCCTTCTGGGATAGCTCCTTGAGGTGCAGCAGCTTCTACAGGAGCTGCTGTTGTTTCCTCAGCTGGATTAAGCTCCTCTGGAAGTGCCTTGATACCACCCTTAGCTTCCTTGATGATATTAGCAGCAACTTGCTCTGCAGTAGCGTTAGCATCCATCATACGTTCAGTGTATGCTTGGATAAGCATTGGCAAGTTAAGTCCTGTGATGATAGCAATCTTGCGATCTGGATTTTCTCCAGCAATTCGACTGGCTTGGTTAAATGGTGAACCAGACCAAAGGTCAGCCAAAACAAGAATTTCATCATCAGCATCGAATTGTGCAATGGCGTCGTTGAAGTGAGCGTACAAGTCATCAGGACCTTCACTTGGCATGAAAGTTACGACTTGAACTTTCTCTTGGTCTCCAAAAATCATAGAGCCTGATTGGTGGATTCCTTCAGCGAACTTACCATGGCTGGCAATAATAATACCGATACCCATTCGTGTTCTCCTCCTTATAAATTATTTTTTCCTAGGCTTAAAAAGACTATCTCCGATTTTTATCAAGACGCTAAAAAAAGCGTCTCTCAATCTTTTTAAACATAAGAAATCAAGAACAATTATATTCTAAAACGCTTTCAAGAAAATGTCAATAGCTAGTGAGATAAAATTTCAAAAGAAGTCAAACTCTTTCAAAAATGAGCAAAATATTATAAAAAGATTGCCCAATCATTAGATTGGACAATCTTTTTATAATACTCGGAGATTATTTCTTCTTGACAATGAGTCGGAAAAGATTCTTAAAGCCTTGTTTGAGAACAACGATGAAGCTAGGTGCTTTTCTTAAACTTTCTCGAGGAATTCTTTTTTGAATTTCTTTCAAAGTTATTCGGCTTTTTCGACTGGCAAAACGGAAACGTCCATTTTGCTTAGTACGGATTTCAAAACGTGGGATGAACTTACCACCGAAGTAGACATCGGCAATCACATAAGTGACTTCATCCCAAGGAATTTGAACGTAGTCTTGTAACTTCGTATCATTGTAAAATTCGAAGGCCTTATCACCGACCATGATATTTCCGTAAATAGGTCCTTCACGAAACCAAGTTCCCTTAGTTGTGTGAGCCATTTCGGTATTGAGCGATTTAACCATACCTTGCTCCGATTAGAGTATACCAATAATGTGGAGCACAATAGCAAGGACAAAGATACCTAAGATGATAACGATTGGAGAAACTTTTCTCTTAAGAAGGTACATACAGAGGAAAGTCAAACCAAGGGCAGCAAGACCAGGAATCAATTGGTTTAAGTTATCTTGCAAGGTTGTCACCTTGTTGACTTCGAGTGATTTACCAGCAGCTTGTTCTAGGAAGGCTGCTTTAACACCGGCAATACCTTTTGGAAGTTTATCCCAATCGATATAAGCACCTTCTTGTTGTTTAACAGTAGAGACAACTGGTGTGAAGGTGATACTTACCCAACGTTGGATAAGAGAACCGATAACGAACATCCCCATCATTGATGCGCCACGAGTTACTTGTTGAAGAAGGTTACCAGATACGTCGTCTGTGATCGCAGTACCAGCACGGTAACCGAATTCTTGGGTATACCATTTAACGGCAGCTACCATGACGTTCCAGAGAACGAAGAAGACGATTGGGCCTAGGACGTTACCTGAAACAGCCAAACCTGCTCCTAATGAAAGGAAGATTGGACGAAGGGTAAACCAGAAGAGAGGGTCACCGGCACCTGCAAGAGGTCCCATCATACCGACCTTAACCCCTGAGATAGCAGCATCATCAATCTCAGCACCGTTGGCACGTTCTTCTTCCAAGGCAAGGGTAACCCCAAAGATTGGGTTGGCCATAAATGGTTGTGTATTGAAGAATTCCAAGTGACGCTTAAGCGCAGCAGCACGTTCTTCTTTAGTTTGATAAAGTTTTTTGATTGCAGGAATAAGGGTGTAAGCCACACCACCATTTTGCATACGTTCATAGTTGAATGAAGCTAAAAGGAAGTATGAGCGCAAGAAAGCTTTGAAACGATCTGCTTTTGTTAATTTAATTTTTGAATCAGCCATTTTCTTTCCTCCTAATTAAAAGTCTTCCAGAATTTCACCGAGGGGATCACCTGATCCTCCATCGTTTGAAGAACCCAATGAACCACTAGCTTCAAGTGCAAGGTACATAACGGCAAGGCAGAGACCGATGATACCCAAGCTAATCAAGGTCAATTCTTTGAGTGCAGCCAAAGCAAAACCAAGGAAGAAGAATGGCCAAACTTCGCGACTAGACATCATGTTGATAACCATGGCATAACCAACGGCTACAACCATACCACCACCGATTGTCATACCTGATTTTAACCATTCAGGCATAGCTTCAAGACCAGATTGTACGAGGTGTGCAGGAATCAAGAGCAAGAGGAGGGCAGGGATAGCAACACGGAGACCTTGGAGGGCCATACCGATAAAGTGCCATCTTTCAACACTAGCGATATCAGCAGCTTCTGCACGGCTATCCATAATATGAGCGATGAAGACAGTTGCTGTACGGACAACCATTGTCAAGGCAAGACCGGCAACAGCCAAAGGCACCGCAAGGGCGATGGCAGGACCAATCCCTTTAGTTCCTTGACCACCCAAAATAAGGATGATTGTAGAAGCTACAGCGGCAAGTGAGGCATCTGGTGCCATGGCAGCACCAACGTTAGCCCATCCCATAGTGATCAACTGTAAGCTACCACCCAACATTACGCCGAGTTCTAGATGACCAGTAACAAGACCGATAAGGGAACAAGCCACAACTGGTTGGTATGTTTCGATTTGGTCGTTAACTGAGCTACAACCGATGATGAAAGCAACAATTACGACTAAAATAATTTGTACTAAACTCATTTATGCATCCTCCAAAATTATTTCTTCTCTGCTAATTTAGTTTCAGCTGACTTAATCAAGGCATCAACGTTTGCTGGGCTATCACTTGGTACCCCACGAACGTCAAATTTGACACCCAATGATTGCAACTCTTTGATAGCATCCACATCTGTTTGGTCAAATGAAAGAGCTTTAGTAACGTTGACTTTTCCTTCTTTATAAGCTGAAGAACCAAGGTTGATTTCTTTAATATCAACACCTGCTTTAACAGCAGCAAGAGCATCTTCAACAGATTCAAAGAGAAGCATAGCACGTGTATCACCAAAACGTGGGTCATTGTTTGCTTTAACCATGTTTTTAATTGGGATAACGTGAACTTGAACACCAGATGGAGCGGCTTGTTTAATCATGTTTGTACGAAGTTTATCATGACAAACAGTGTCTGAAACAACGATGATACGGTCTGGGTGAGTTGAGTGAGTCCAACCAGTCGCAACCTGACCGTGGAGGAGACGTGTGTCAACACGAGCCAAAACGTATTTGATTTTTCCATCACCAAGTACTGTTCCTTCAGGAATGGTACCCTTAGGAATAGAAGGTTTAGCGTCTGCTGGTTTAGTGTCTTCTTCAGGAATAAGGCCTTCTGGAAGGACTTTAACGCCTTCTTTTGTTTCCTTATAAATGTTAGCGACAATCTCTTCAACCCCAGCATCAGGAGCTACCATACGTTCCGTATATGCTTGGATAAGCATTGGTAAGTTGAGTCCTGTCACGATAACCATCTTGCGATCAGGATTTTCTTCCTTAATTCGGCTTGCCTGGTTAAATGGTGATCCAGACCAAAGGTCTGCAAGGACTAGAATTTCGTCGTCAGCGTCAAATTGAGCAATGGCATCTTTGAAGTGAGCGTACAAGTCGTCAGGACCTTCATTTGGCATGAAAGTAACCACTTGAACTTTCTCTTGTTCACCAAAAATCATAGAACCTGATTGGTGAATACCTTCAGCGAATTTACCATGGCTAGCAATAATAATACCGATACCCATTAGTGTTCTTCCTCCTTTTATATATTGTTTCTTAGGAATAGAAAAATGATTATTGGTATTAGCATCGATCAGTATGAAATGACAACAATATTTTTTTAGTCCCTCGAAAATTAGAACACTCTAATTATAGGACGTTACCATGAATTTGTCAATGGTTTTCGTAACAAAAGTGTCATATAATTGAAAAAAAACATCAAATTATTGCAAATATACTTTTTTTCAGACAATAAGTGTTAAATATAGTTTTAAGCTATATCTAACTAGAGGAAATAGGATTAAGAAAAAATGAGATAAAAGCTTGTAATAGCTGGTGTTGGCTGCTATAATTTCTTCAATTAACTATTTAAGGTTAAATCTATAAGAAAAGAGGGCCTCCTTATGTCAGATTTACTAAGTATTTATAATGAATTGCAATCTAAGAAATGGGTTGACTTGACCCACAAAATTAATGCGGAAAGTCCACATTTCCCAGCCCTTCCTGCTTTGAAACAAGAAGATCTTTTCACATTAAAAGATGGTTTCCATGTTCAAAAATTTACAGTGGTTGGTCAATACGGAACGCATATTGATGCACCGATTCACTTTGTAGAAGGTGGTCGTTGGTTGGATGAGATTGCCCTCGAAGATCTTCTTTTACCACTCTATGTTATCAACAAGTCTAAAGAAGTTGCTGCGAATCCAAACTTTATCTTGAGCAAACAAGATATCTTAGACTTTGAAGCAGAGCATGGAAAAATTACTGAAGGGGCCTTTGTCGCTTTTCGTAGTGATTGGTCGAAGCGTTGGCCAGATCAAGATGCTATGCGCAACCTTGATGAAAATGGGGTTCAGCAAAGTCCAGGTTGGAGCCGCGAAGCTCTAGAATTCTTGATTCATGAACGCCATGTTAAGGCTGTCGGTCATGAGACTTTTGATACAGATGCTGGTATTCCAGCAGCAGAACATGGCTTGGTTAACGAATACTACCTCTTGGAACAAAACATTTATCAGGTGGAAGTCTTGAATCAATTGGATCAAGTTCCAGCTGTTGGTGCTTTGATTTCAATTGCATTTCCTCACTGGGACAAAGCGACAGGTTCCCCAGTGCGTGCAGTGGCTATTTTACCTTAATCATAAGAAAAAATACCGGAAATCTAATCGCACTGAAAAAGTCATCAATCGATGACTTTTTTGTTATACAAAACTTAAGGGATTGTATGCTTGATAACCAGTTAACTTTAGTCCAGTCTAGATGATATTGTTGTTCCAAAAAATCATTTTTTACGTCAGCTAACGGAACTCTGTGATTTTACCTTTATTTACGATGAGTTAGAAAAAAATTATCGTCCTGGCTTGGACGTAAAGCTTATTCGCCGATTATGATGTTCAAATATCTCTTATTAAAAGACATCTATAAGTTATCCGATGTGGAGGTGCTAGAGCAGTCCTTTTCTGATATGGCTTTTAAATACTTCCTTGCTCTGTCTCCAGAGGATAGCGTTATTGAACCTTCTTCATTGACTAAATTTCGTAAACTTAGAATCAAAGATGAACGGTTACTCGATTTACTCATCGTTAAATCTATATAAATTGCTCTGGAACATGGCTTGATTAAAAGTAAAATTCTCATTGCGGATACGACCTATACTAAAGCTCACTACAATCATAAGAAACTCCAAGAGGTTTTTCGTGAACGTTCAAAAGCCTTGCATAAAACAATTTACCAATGCTCATAAGATATCAAAGAAGAATTTTTTATAACAAGGATGTAGATCTCTTTGCTTATCCAGAAGGACATATGGAGCTAAAGAAAGTCAGGACAGGAAGAATAATGGTGAGATATAATTCTAAGGAAATCTATTATTTTGATATCAAGTATTGTAAAATCTGTCCTTTAAAAAGTGGGGTATTATACAGAAGGGGCTAAGTCAAAAACCTATTCTATTACCCTTAATAGTAATGAATACCACTTTCAGAAGAGATTCCAGAATTTAAAGAAAAGGACAAACATTGCTTTAAGATAGGGAAAATGAGGAACTTAAATACAGATATGATCTTGGTGTGGCTAGTGAACTGCACCCCAGAAGTTAGACAGAAAAAATCTACCTTTTGTGTTATCATCTTCAAGATAGTAACCATATAGGATATTACAAACCATCCCACCTATTTGATTTTATGGTTTTATTACTGTTTAGTGATGTAATGACTACCCATAAGGTGAGAAAATACGTTAAAAGTCATTGAAATATTATTAGGTAAACAATGTTCTCACCAATTAAAACGACTAAGACAAGTAGAGCAAAGGTGAGACTGTTAAAATGAAGTATGTTATACAAAAAACGTGACGACTGGTCATGTTTTTACATATTTGTATAATCAGAATTAGTAAACTAAGTTGTTGAGGAGGGAGCCATTTGTGCCATATTCTGGTCATTTGTGCCAGGAAGAAAATCAAGTTTATTTGGTTATTATAATAAAACTATCAGAAATAAGGAGTTATTATGGCACAAAAAAGACTAAAAACATTATTGACCAGTTCGCTATTACTCACTAGTTTATTGGCTAGTGTGACATTGGCTGATGAGCTAATAGATACTGAGTATAATTCGACTTCACCGGTTGAAGTCGTAGATACGACAATGACTAATCAGATTGCCACCTCATCGGAGAAAGATGTAGGTATAGCAACGACTAGTCAGGAGGAACCAAAACAACAAGTTGATACTAGTGTTTCTGATCCAGACTCTCCTATTGGAGTAGCATTACCTTCCTTAGGAGAGTCTGAGGAGGAGACTGCGGATAAGATACCGACAGTTACTGTTGACGAATATAAGCACAATGTAACTGAGTTGCCGAAAATAACAATAGAAGATGTACATCATTCTTTTACAGAGGATAACCAGAAACATACTATTTATTTTGGCCGTGAAACATGTTATTACTGCCGTCAGTTCTCACCTGAATTAAAAGTGTTGAATCAATTGTTAGAGGGGCGTTTAGAATACTATGACACCGACCAACCAGATTTTGACAGGAGCTATATTTTCGGTGAGATTGGTATTCCAGGGACACCAACTCTTCTGTACCTAGAGAATGGAAAAGTTCTTTCAGGTTGGGTTGGTGGAGGTTCAGCTAAGGAAGTTTATGACTATCTTTCGCAATCAAGCCAACACTTTATGACAAGTAGTAATGCTCCTACGGAACAAACATCAATTGCTATACAGCCATATGTAACAGAGGAAGAAAATAAAAAAGTAGGGCAATTACACCAATCTGAAGCTTTGTCATCGGTTTCCGTTTCTACTCAGACTTCTAAGTTTGTTCAGAAATCTGAGGCATCTCTACCTACATTGGGCACTTCAGATGATACTGTTATAATTATTTTGGGTCTTGTAAGCTCAGCAGTAGCTTTTTGGATTATAGGTAGTAAGACATATAATAATAAGGAGAAGTCATTAAAATGATAATCGATTTTACTAAGCAAGACACTGTATCTTAGTTTCTGCTAATCCACTAGTGTCGGCTCCGCTGGATGGTTGGACCTTTGGGAGACCATTTCAAAAACAGAAAAAATAGGGTGAAACTTTAATGGTTCAAAGACCTACTGCTATAACAGATTGGTCAATGGCAAATGGCCTTCTTTTGTCTGTTCGTGCCATAAATGGACCATTTGTGACAGAAAGATCTTTTTGGGATTGAACTTGTTATACTAGACATGTGATAATGATATCACAAAAAACTATTTAAAGGAGGTTGTCGCTTATGGCAGCACAAACACTGAACAATTTCAACTCACTTGATTCCGAAGCTCTCTCTACTGTTGGAGGTGGAAGAGGTATATGTCGCTATGTTTGGTCTGGTGCAAACGGATATTCTTGCCGTTATCCAGATGGACGTTGGGATTATATTGTAACAAAGTCTCCTTCTCAAGCGGTTTATGATATTGCAGTTCATGGTTGGAGTGGATTTTACATTGCCCCTTGATAGAAAGTAATCTAGTTGAAAAAGAGCAATAACAGCCCAATTGCGAATATCATAAATAATATCTATAATCTTACTTCTAAATTGATAAACAACTGCAAAAGAACGGAGATGTATTCAAATTCTAGCAGTTATTAATCTTTTTAAAGGAATATCACTGAGGTCAGGAGTGAGTTGAGTAATACTCTTACGACATTACAAGATGAATCAAAACGTAAAATTAATTTATCAAGAGGATTATCATCAATTGACTTGTCTTTTTGATAATTTATATGTTTGTGATGATTAGTAATGAAAATTACAAAAAAGATCAACTGAATTTAACCTATTAAGGTAGATTTAGTTGGTCTTTTATAATTATAGTCTGATTTTTCACCATTCGTGCCATATTTGGACCATTTGTGACAGGATCAACTATTAATTATGAGGGCTGTTATACTGAGGAGTGTGAAAGAAATATAGGAAAGGAGATGTAATGTTACGTTTTCGTAAAACTTTTGTGCCTCAGGTTGATATGATGGATTGTGGTGTGGCAGCTCTTGCTTCTATCTCTAGGTATTATGGATCAGACTACTCCTTGGCTCATTTGAGAGAATTAACCAAAACAACCAAGGAGGGCACAACAGCCCTTGGTTTAGTTCAGGCGGCTAAAAAAATGGGGTTTGAAACAAGGGCTATTCAAGCGGATATGTCTCTCTTTGAGATTAAAGATATATCCTATCCTTTTATCGTTCATGTCGCAAAAGATGGTAGACTACAACATTATTATGTGGTCTATAAAAATAAGAAAAATCATCTCATTATTGGAGATCCGGACCCTAGCGTCAGAATAACTAGGATGTCCAAAAAGGGGTTTGAAAAGGAGTGGACAGGTGTCGCCTTATTTTTTGCACCAGAACCCAGCTATAAACCATACAAGGATAAGAAAAATGGTTTATTAGCTCTTGTTCCACTTATTTTCAAGCAAAGATCTCTTATCACCAATATTGTCTTAGCTAGTTTTTTAGTTACTTTGATCAATATATTAGGTTCTTATTACTTGCAGGTAATTTTGGATGAGTATATCCCGAATCAGATGCAGTCAACTTTGGGAATTATTTCAATTGGTTTGGTTGTGACCTACATTTTGCAACAAATGATGAATTTTGCCAGGGAGTACTTACTGACTGTGCTGAGTCAACGTCTAACTATTGATGTGGTCTTATCCTATATTCGGCATATTTTTGAACTTCCCATGTCCTTTTTTGCGACGCGACAGACGGGAGAGGTAACTTCACGTTTTAGTGATGCCAATTCGATTATTGATGCGTTAGCATCGACCATCTTATCTGTTTTCTTAGATGTTTCAATTTTGATGATTGTGGGTGGTGTCCTTCTTCTCCAAAATAGGAATCTATTTTGGTTAGTCTTGTACTCCATACCGATTTATTTGATTATTGTCTATACCTTTATGAAGCCCTTTGAAAAGATGAACCATGATGTTATGCAAAGCAATGCTATGGTGAGCTCAGCGATAATTGAGGATATCAATGGGATTGAGACCATTAAATCTCTAACTAGTGAAGAGGTCCGTTATCAAAAGATTGATAGTGACTTTGTAGGTTATTTGGATAACTCCTTTAAGTTGTCCAGATTATCTATCTTACAGACCTCTATAAAACAAGGGGCACAATTGATTTTAAATGTGCTCATTCTATGGACAGGAGCTCAGCTCGTTATGGCAAATACGATATCAGTTGGTCAGTTGATTACGTTTAACATGCTCTTGTCCTATTTCACAACACCATTAGAAAATATCATCAATCTCCAAACCAAACTTCAGTCTGCAAAGGTGGCCAATGCCCGTTTAAACGAGGTATATCTAGTGGATTCAGAGTTTCAAACGTTCCAAGAAAATCCATATCAAGAACAGCTACTTAAAGGTGATATCACTGTCTCTGACCTATCTTATAAATATGGTTTTGGTCGAGATGCTTTATCAGATATCAATCTAACTATCAAACAAGGAGAAAAAGTTAGTTTTGTGGGTGTTAGTGGGTCTGGTAAGACAACCATAGCCAAGCTCTTAGTAAACTTTTATAAGCCTTACAAAGGTACGATTAGTTTAAATGGTCAAAATATCGATCAGTTGGATAAGAGATCCTTACGTCAGTTTATCAACTATCTTCCCCAACAGTCTTATGTTTTTAGTGGTAGTCTATTAGACAACCTAACTTTGGGAGCTGATCCTAGCGTGGTGCAGGAGGATATTTTAAAAGCTTGCGATATAGCAGAGATACGTCAAGATATTGAACAAATGCCCATGGGATTTCAAACAGAACTTTCAGATGGAGCGGGTCTTTCAGGAGGACAAAAGCAGAGGATTGCTTTGGCTCGTGCCCTCCTAACGAAATCTCGAGTGCTTATCTTAGATGAAGCGACGAGTGGATTGGATGTATTAACAGAGAAAAAAGTCGTTGATAACTTATTGCAACTAACAGATAAGACGATAATTTTTATAGCCCATCGTTTGAGTATCGCTCAGCGAACACATCGTATTTTTGTTATGGATCAAGGTCGCATAGTTGAGAGTGGTTCTCATGAGGAATTGTTGTCTCAAGCAGGCTTTTACCAGCGTCTCTTTCAAAGTTAATCGGGAGGAAAAACAGTATGAATCCGAATTTATTTAAAAGCACAGAATTTTACGACGCTTCTTGTTTTTCCTTTAGTCTTATTCGTGGTTTTTCTGGTATCCTTTTCCTTTTGGGCTAAAAAAGAGATTGTTGTTCAAGCCATAGGTACGGTAGAAGCAACACGTATTATTGCGCTGATTCAGTCAACCAGTGATAATCCTATTATGGCTAATTATTTGACATCCAATAAAGTGGTCAAAAAAGGTGAGACTTTGATTCAGTACACGGAGACAACTGAGATTTCACAGAAAGACAACCTTCAACAGAAACTGGATTTACTAAAGCGACAGGAGACACAGTTGAAAATTTTAAAGAGTAGTCTTGAACAAGGTTCTAACCTTTTTCAAGAAGATGATGATGAATTTGGCTACCAAAGTACGTTTAGTACCTATGTTAGTCAGTTGGACGAACTAGAAACATCGGTTCAGAATAATGATGGAGGATTTGTTACAGATGATACTAGTATATCTTCTAAAAAACTGGCCTTAAAAAATCAATTTTTGCAAGAAGTCGTCCAACAACTATCCACTTTACAATCACAGATTATTGATTTAGAAGGTAAAGTGAATCAAGCAGGCTTTCAATTGTCAAGTACGCAAATCCAAGCACCAGAAGATGGCATCCTCCATATTGTTCAACCGGCTAAACAATCTACAGTAGTTGCCACAGGGACAGAATTAGCCCAACTTTATCCTAATATTTTGGATACTAGGGAGGTGTTGATCAGTTACTATGTCAGCTCAGAATATGTTTCTAATCTCAAGAAAGGGCAAGTGGTTCGACTATTCCTCGATAAGGTTGGCAATCATGGTGTAACAATTAAAGGAAGTATAGAAAGCATTGACGGTTTTGCGACTGAAACCGAAAAGGGAAATGTTTTTCGTATCACAGCTAAAGCAAAGTTAACGACTAAGGAGGCTCAAAACATCAAGTATGGTTTGCAAGGACACGTTACGAGCGTCATTGCTAAAAAGACTTACTTTGATTATGTCAAAGATAAGGTGCTTAATCAACTAAATTAAACCAAGAAGTAAAAACTCAAGGATTGACAAGAAAACATGAATAAGTATCCGTTGAAAGATTTATAAGACAAAAAACTTGACGCTAGATCAAGTTTTTTGTCTTATAATTAGGTCCTGAGTAAACTCATATGCCACACTTCTAGTATTAAGAGAAACGTTGGGATAATACTCTAGTATCTCTCTTATACTAGCTAGACCAATACCACGGTCAGTTCCTTTGCTTGAGAAACCTTTTTGAAAGATTTTGGTAATAGAGATACTCTCTTCTTTGGTACTATTTTATTTGAAAAAAACATTAAAAATAGCGCAAAAAACTCTTCTTGTGCTATACTGTAATTGAGATTTTTTAAATTTTTGGTGTTAGAACTGTTGCCTCAGTCCTAGCACTTTTTCTTTGTCGTATTCTTGGTGTGTTGCGAGAATTTTGTAAATGATACGAAGTAGCTTATGTGCGCAAGCAATGACGGCTTTCATCTTACTTCCTCTTTGGGAAATTTTGCTATAAAAAGATGAAAACGCATTGTCTTTAGAGTGAGCCGCAATCAATCCCGACATGGTCAAAGCCTGCTTGATATATCGATTTCCTTGCGTGATATGTGAGGATTTTTTAATGCCAGCACTTTCATAAGATCCTGGGCAGAGCCCAGCCCAAGAAGCTAAGTGTGCGTCTGATTGAAAAGCCTTCACATCTGGTCCAATCTCAGCTAAAATTGTGGCTGCACAAGTTTCACTCACACCAGGAATCATTTGAAGTAATCTATTTTCTTCAGGGAAACTCCTTTTCGATATAAGCTATTATTTCACTCCTTAATTTGTTCATGAGTTTTTGATACAATTGATATTCTTCTAGGCTTTGGTCCAAGAGAAATCGATCCTCCAGTGACAACTTCCCATTCATGGCCTCCATTAATTCTTCGGGACTTGCTTTGACATGCTTGTGAATACAAGCTGTCACATTGTCATAATCAATGAGTTCCCCATTGATAAAGAGCGTTAAAAGAGACTGTCCTGTCTTAGAGAAGATATCAGAAAGATAGCTGGTTAGTTTGATATTAGCACGTTGTAAGAGGTTATGAATTTCATTCTTTATTTGAGTTTGACGTTGTTTGTAAGAACGTAACCTACGAGTGAGTAAACGTAACTGCATCACTTCAGGGCTTGGAATGTAAGATGGCTCAATAAGTCCACAACGTCCGAGCTGTGCAATCCATTCGGCATCTTTCATGTCTGTTTTTCGACCAGGCACATTCTTAATATGTTGGGGGTTAGCTAATATCAAATTGAGTTCTGAGTCTGAGAATATATTAAAGAGTGGTACCCAATATTGGCCAGTGCTTTCAAAAAAGACATGTGTGACGTGATTTTCCAATAACCAATCTAAGGCGTTTTGGAGAGCTATAGTTGTTGTACCAAATTTTTTCTGAATCTTTTTAGGTTTATTGCTTTCTAGTGGACCATCTAGAATACAACAAACGATAGACTTTTGGTGGACATCAATTCCACAACAAGTTTCAATCATAACTTCCATTACAAAAACCTCCTGTTAACTATTGAACAATAGAACAAGAGGCTATTAGTAATTTTATTTTCATGCTCAAGGCATATTCGAGTTATCTCATGACTCTTGTTCATCCAGTTTTTGATACAGGCTAGGCAAAGCCCTATTAAAGACAACGGATTGGTATTGTTCACCTTCATTATAAGCCGAACTTTCTTTTCTGTCATGAGTTAGCAGGCTAAGCCTGCTTAGAGTTTTTGATAATGAAGCGTTGATATTTATCCTGTTTAATATAAGCAATCATTATCTTAGTTTTTTTAGCTTTTACAGTAGCTTCCATGGCATTGTCTATCAGTATAGAGATAACAGTGATAAAGTCCAGAATAGTCATTCCCTCTAACGTGATAGGACTTGGAATTTCTAGGGAGATATCAATATTTTGGTCATCTGCTTGGAGAAATTTGGCAGATAGGAGGCTTTTTAGAGTATTATCTTGGATATTGATTAGTTGTGTCAAGTCAAATTGCTTGGTTTCTAGTCTTTTATCAGATGTTTCCAAAATCGAAGTGTAGATATCCTTGACTATTGTCATGTCTTCCTGATCAATGCCTAGTTTCAGAGTGGTAAGTAGGTTTCTATAATTATGACGAAAACCACGGACGGTTTGATAAAGCTCTTCAATTTTATGATTGTAGGTATCGAGATTTTTTAGCCTGATATTGTTTTGTAGATTTAGTTCTTCTTGCATTATATCTCTAGTAGTTCGGTCAAGAAAGATGAGCATTAAGAAGAACAAAATGGTATAGATAATGACAATAAATTTGCGTAGGTCTAGTGTAGATGAATGGGTAAATTCCTCAACGTAGACTAGGGAGTGCTGAATGATAAAATAAATTATCAATAAGAAATTCGTAGTTTTAATAGTTCTTTGGGATTTGGTATTAGGCCGCTGGTTTTTTAAAAATTTGAAACTTTGTTTGAAGAATCCAATTAAAAGAAAAGACAGCAATGTAGGAATAATCATTGACATATTAGAAAAAACGATATCTCTTTTAAAAAAGTCATTACCAATATTAAATAGTGGGTATAAAAAGAAAGCTATCATTCTTAAGCTGAGATTAGTTATTGTCAAAAAGAATATGCTATAAAATAACTTTATTTCAGACGAAAGGGTAGACTTTCTTAATAGTAAAAAAGAAAGGGAAAAATAAAATATTTCTTCACTAAAGTAAGGTAGAATACCCCATCTCGTCAGATTACAAATAAAATTAAATAGTGGTTTAAGAAGTAGCAAAAACAGAAATTGCCTAACTGACACTTTTCGATCAATGAGATATAGGAAGAGTGCTAGTTCTATCCCTATGCTAAAATTTATAAGAAACAAAAAAACTAGTTTTAACATCATATCTTCTTATCCTCATACATAAAGGCTAAGACTGCCTTGATATGTCTACGAGATACCAGACAGTTAGTGCCGTCTGACATTTCGATTTCGCGTTTGGTCTTATTGAGACGTACCAACTTGTCAGGGTTGATTAGGTAGGAGCGATGACAGCGGAAGAGCTTAGGATTGGCATTAGCTAAGTCTGAGATATTGGCTCGAAACTCAAAAATGCTATGGGAACCGTGTAAGATAACATAGTGCCTTTTAGCAGATGTTTCAATATAAAGCAAACGGTCATAGGAGAGATCGATATGGTCGGTTCCAGAATGAAAAGAGAACTTTTCCTCTTTTTTTATACTTTGCTTAGCGACATAGGATAGGGCTATCGCGACCTTTGATTGAAAAGAATCTTCATCTAGATTTTTGTCGATATAGTCTAGGGCAAAGAGTTGGTAACTAAAAGTTAAGGGCATAAACTCTGAGTGGGAGGTTACAAAGACAATATGAGCATCTGGTAGTTTGTTTCGGATGGTTTGTCCCAAATGGAGTCCTTCTTTTTCTTTCCCTTTAATCTCAATATCCAAGAAAAAGAGTTGTTGATGGTTGGCTGGCTTTATATATTCCAGAAGTTGGTTGGATTGTTCAAAGGTCTGGACACAGTCTAGTGTCTCACCATAGGATCTGAGAGCCTTATCCAGAGCCTGTTCCAATCTACCTTGCTGTATTATGTTGTCCTCTAAAATGTAGATATCCATATTTTAGTCCTTTATTGTGTTATATATTCTTTTTACGAATAAAATTAAAAGAATCACATAAAATATAACATAATTATAATCTAATTGCAATTAAATGAGAGCTAAGCTATGTTTATGAGCGCTTTTTCAAGTTTAAACTGAGTAATTTATTTTGCTGAGCTGATTCAAAATACTTATAATATATTACGTTATCTTTTTAAAGCTTCTAGTTACAGCTATTGTTGCTTTGATGATATTAGTTGGTCTCGGTATGATATTGCGTCGTAAAATAAAGGAAATTTTGATAAAGTGTTCACCCAATTGTAGAAAGTTCTTTTTTATTCATTACCTTGAATATTATATGTTTAAGATTGTACTGATCCAAGATGGTTAGCCAAAAAGCATTAGAAAACTGGATTAATTCTGTACTGCATAAGGCTAGGTTCTCTTAGTTTTGAATCGTTGATGGTGGTGGAACAAAATATAATTGTAAATGGCTTTCTCTATTTAATACACTTTTTAATACACTTTCTCTATTTAATACAGTAGGTGATGATTTCGCTCATCTCCGAAGGATAATTATACCGAAGAAGGATTTCATCATTCACGAGGAAGCCACTATTGTGAAAGTTATTGGTAAAAAGGAGGAATCTACCAAAATATAAGATAGATTCCTCCCTTTATTATTTTATTTGAGTTATAGCGATGATTTTTTCAGTGGCTCGGAAATCTCTGATGCCTTTTCTTGTTTATAAAAAGAGTTCCTGGAGTTTGCGAGCAACGCCATCCTCTTCATTAGTCCACTCAATTTGTTCGTTAGCGTGGGGGAGAAGAACAGAGCTAGCATTTTTCATGGCATAACCAGTTTTAGCAAGTTCTAACATCTCTGTGTCGTTGTGTTCGTCACCAAAAGCAATCAAATCATCCGTTGATTTGCGCATGGCCTTAAGTAAGTAGTTTAGGGCGTAGGCCTTGTTAATACCTTTAGGCGAAAATTCCAAAATATTAAGTGGACCACCCCAAGAATCAACTTCAATTTCTTCCTTGAAGTCCTTCTTGATGTCATCGGCAAGTTGGTACTTATCCTCATGGCGAGTTTGCATAAGGAGAGCGTTAGGGTTGCGCGTGATTTTAGTTGGTTCTAAACGCATAGCCTCAATAATTTTATCAACACCAAAGAGTTGTGGTTGGATACGCTCTGGGTGATTCATAGTGATATAGAAGTGTTTTCGATATTCACTAGCCAGAAAATCCATCTCTAACTCATCATGGCGTTGTAAGAGGCTAATCAGATATTTCTTATCTAATTTAACCGAATGCTCATAAGCCCAGTCTTGATCTGGAAGATTGGTCAAAGAGCCGTTAAAGGTAATGAGGGGTGTTTCTAAACCTAGCGTTTTGTAATGATCAATAGCCATACGATAAGGACGACCTGTAGCAATAACGACTTGGTGTCCTTTGTTTTGTATGTCTTTAATCGTCTTTTGTGTAAATTCTGAAATAGTTCCATCTGGGCGTAATAACGTTCCATCAAGATCTAGTGCAATCAATTTTTTTGTCATGTTCCTATTATAGCAAAAATCTGTCCTTTGTTGGTGATTAAGAAAGAGCTTTCTAAGAACGTTCGGTTTTTCATAAGAAAAGTCTCAGGAAATAAACCTTGCACCGTCAAATGATTTCATGTAGAATAGTAATGTTGCATTCTACATGAGAATGTTCCGAAATTATTCGGATTTTGACAATATTTTTTATTAAGGAGTCTAAACTTTCATGGAAAAGTTTTTCAAATTGAAAGAACATGGTACTGATGTCCGTACAGAAGTGACTGCCGGATTGACAACTTTCTTTGCCATGTCTTACATCCTCTTTGTTAACCCAGCGATGTTGGCCCAAACAGGAATGCCTGCACAAGGTGTTTTCTTAGCAACAATTATTGGTGCGGTTGCAGGGACATTGATGATGGCCTTTTATGCCAACCTACCATACGCTCAAGCGCCTGGTATGGGGCTTAATGCCTTCTTCACCTACACAGTGGTCTTTTCTTTGGGTTACACTTGGCAAGAGGCCTTAGCAATGGTCTTTCTATGTGGTGTTATTTCATTGATCATCACAGTAACTAAAGTGCGTAAGATGATTATTGAGTCTATTCCAACAGCTCTCAAATCTGCTATTTCAGCAGGTATCGGTGTTTTCCTTGCCTATGTTGGGATTAAAAATGCTGGTTTCTTGAAATTCTCAATTAATCCACATACCTACACTGTAGCAGGTAAAGGTGCTGACATGGCTAAGGCTTCAATTACAGCTTCATCGTCAGCTACACCAGGTTTGGTTGCTTTCAATAACCCAACTGTAATTGTAGGTTTGATTGGTCTTGCGATTGCGATTTTCTTTATTGTTAAAGGTATTCGTGGTGGTGTTCTTCTTTCAATCCTCGTAACGACTATCATTGCTATTTTTGCTGGTGTCGTTGATCTTGGAAGCATTGACTGGCACGCAGCTAGCTTGACATCATCTATTAAAGATCTTGGTCAGGTCTTTGGTGCAGCGCTTGGATCTAAGGGATTGGGATCACTCTTTGCAGACGTTTCTCGTTTGCCTGGTGTCTTTATGGCTATTCTTGCCTTTTCATTGACTGATATCTTTGATACTATCGGTACCTTGATTGGTACTGGTGAGAAGGTTGGTATCATTGCTTCAACAGGTGATAACAACGAATCAAAAGCTCTTGACCGTGCTCTTTACTCTGACCTTGTTGGTACAAGTATTGGTGCTATTGCAGGGACTTCAAACGTTACAACTTACGTTGAATCTGCAGCAGGTATTGGTGCTGGTGGACGTACTGGTTTGACAGCTCTTGTGGTTGCTGTACTCTTTGCCATTTCTAGTTTCTTTAGTCCAGTGGTGTCAATCGTTCCAAATGCAGCCACAGCGCCTATTCTTATTATTGTAGGTGTTATGATGCTCTCTAACCTTAAGAGTGTCGATTGGGAAGACTTGTCTGAAGCTATTCCTGCCTTCTTCACTTCTATTTTCATGGGATTCTCATATAGCATTACTTATGGTATCGCAGCTGGTTTCCTTACTTATACTTTGGTCAAAATCGTCAAAGGTCAAGCTAAGGATGTCCACTTTATTATGTGGATTTTGGATATCTTGTTTATCCTTAACTTCATCAGTATGGCTGTGTTCTAAAGCTTGAAAGTAAAAAGTCTGTACATTTGTCAGGCTTTTTCTTTTGCGATTTTCATCTGGAGGAATGTGAGAGAGTTTTTTTGATTAACTTTCAAATCTATAGTAAGTTTTACAAAATCATTTCTAATCCATGAGTGGTTGATGTGGTTAAAATAAATTTAAGATTAAAATACACATCTTAACTTCTTACTTAAATGATTCAATATTTATAAGTTTCTACTGTATTTTTGCAGTGGATTCTAGTCCATATTTTTATTTTTTGATATAATGAGAACATGATTTACAGTCAAAATGAAGAAGAATTGATTAGTATCGGTCAAAAGCTAGGTCGACTGCTCGATTCTGGAGATATAATTGTTCTCTCAGGTGATCTGGGAGCTGGCAAAACAACCTTAACCAAGGGAATTGCCAAAGGTTTGGATATTTCACAGATGATAAAGAGTCCAACCTATACTATTGTAAGGGAGTATGAGGGGCGAGTGCCACTCTATCATTTAGATGTCTACCGCATTGGTGACGATCCTGATTCTATTGATTTGGATGATTTTCTGTATGGTGAAGGTGTGACAATCATCGAGTGGGGTGAGCTCCTAGACGAGAGCCTGCTAGGGGACTATCTCCTAATTTCGATATCTCATCATGGAGATGGACGTCAGTTGCTTATTGAATCTTTCGGTCCTAGAAGTAAGGAGATTCAGGAGGAAATGGTAAATGGCTGAGCAAGAATTAGTCATTGAGGAAGCTCAAAGAGAGGATGCTGCCTCTCTAGCTTGTTTACTAGAGACTGTAGCCTTGGAATCGGATTTTCTAGCACAAGATGATAGAAGTTCTATACTGAGTGCTGAACAGTTAGCCACTTATATTGAAGGTCATCAGCATAGGCTTAATGAGATTTGTTTGGTGGCGAAATTGGGTCATGAGGTCATTGGTGTTTGTAATGTTACCTCTGATCAAGATACTAAGACTAGTCATATTGGCGATGTATTTATTGCGGTTTCTAAACCCTACTGGGGGAATGGTGTTGGCCAGTTTCTTATGGAAACAATGATTGACTGGACAGATCATACCCCAGCTATCCGCCGCTTAGAGTTGACAGTTCAAGCACGTAATGAACGTGCGGTTCATCTCTATCAAAAATTTGGATTTGACATTGAAGGCACTAAGAAACGTGGTGCAAGAACTAAAAATGGAGAATTTCTAGATGTTTATCTTATGGCTAAACTCATAGATTAGGAAAAAACATGAAACTTGGACGAAAAATTTTATTGATGTTGTTGGCGATTTTTGCAACGACAGTAGTAGCTGCTGGTATTTACCTAACGACAACTTATAATTACGCCACAGGCGAATTGTCAAAAACGTTTAGGGCTTCTAAAGCAACTTCGGGGAATAGTAAGGCTATTCAACAGACTAAGCCTATAACTATTCTCTTGATGGGGGTAGATACAGGATCCAAAGAACGTAAGGAAACCTGGGAAGGAAACTCTGATACCATGATTTTGGTAACAGTGAACCCTAAGACTAAGAAAACAACCATGACCAGTTTGGAACGTGACCTTTTGACAGATATTGAGGGGTCGGGTGAAGCAAAACTAAATTCAGCATATGCTGAAGGTGGTGCTGACTTGGCTATTTCAACCATTCAAAAGGTTTTGGATATTGATATTGACTATTATGCACTGATTAATATGCAGGGTATGATTGATCTGGTAGATGCTGTTGGTGGTATTGAGGTAACGAATCATTTTGATTTTCCAATTTCGATTGCAGAAAATGAACCTGAATTTCAGGCAAAAGTTGAGCCTGGAACCCATAAAATCAATGGTGAGCAAGCTTTAGTCTATTCACGTATGCGTTACGATGACCCTGATGGTGACTATGGTCGACAAAAACGTCAACGTGAGGTTATTCAAAAAGTTGTAGCTAAGCTCTTGAAGATGGACTCTATTGGTTCTTACAAGAAAATTTTATCGGCTGTAAGTTCTAATGTTCAGACAAGTATCGATCTTGGTGATACCAATACTTTGCGTAGCTTGATGGGTTATAGTGATGCCCTTAAAAATATTAAATCATACCAATTGGCCGGTTCGGATGCCATGATCAATGGAGGAAGCTATCAAGTAGCCTCCACTGAGGATATTCTTAAGGTGCAAAATCGTATCAAGAAGGAAGTTGGTAAGAAAAAAGTCTCTGAATCTAATCTTAAGACTAGTTTGGTTCTCTATGGTTCTGGTAGCTCTAACTATGGCTCAGATGATTTTGTTAATTCCAAAGGAAACGTGGCTTCGAGTGAAGTATCTTCAAATTATGAGGCCTGGCCATCTGAGGCAGCAGGTGGTGGATCGGTAAGTACCTACAATGGAGGCACTACCTATAGCAATAACTATAGTGAAAACACTGGTAATTATGTTCAGGAACAAGGTACGACAACCCCTACATACAATAATAATGGATCGGGTGTGACTACTTACAGCACTGTTCCAGCGGCGCAATAAATAAGGTTGGGTGATTCCCAACCTTTTTGCTTTGAAATGATATGGTTATTCCTTGCAATGGCTTTTGAGCTATGCTATAATATAGGAAGATAACGAAAGAGAGGCGGAGTAGAAACTTCGTCTCTTGTGTGTGTAAGGAGGTCATAATGTCGCAAAAAATTATTGATCTCGTGACGGCAGTCGTAGCTCCAGCTATTCCTGAGCCATACGAACTGGTCGATATCGAGTACGAAAAGCTTGGCGGTGACTATGTCTTGTCAGTTTTGATTGATAAGCCAGGAGGTATTACTGTAGAAGATACTGCAGACTTGACTGAAATTATCAGTCCCCTCTTGGATACTATTCAGCCTGATCCTTTCCCGGATCAATACATGCTGGAAGTTTCTAGTCCAGGGTTAGAGCGTCCCTTAAAAACCAAAGAAGCTTTGACAAATGCTGTTGGTCAATATATCAATGTTAGTCTTTACAAGGCTATTGATAAGATCAAGATTTTCCAAGGTGACTTGGTGGCCTTTGATGGGGAAACCCTAACAATTGATTACCTTGATAAGACTCGCCATAAAACTGTTGAGATTCCCTATCAAACAGTTGCTAAAGCTCGTTTGGCAGTCAAACTCTAAAACTCTTAGTGTAAATAAAGAAAGGATGCCAGTTTTAGCCTTTAGAGGCTAAAACAACAAAGAATATGAGCAAAGAAATGCTAGAAGCCTTCCGTGTCTTGGAAGAAGAAAAACACATTAACAAGGAAGATATCATCGATGCTGTGGTTGAATCGCTTAAGTCAGCCTACAAGCGTCGTTATGGTCAGTCAGAATCAGCTGTAGTTGAATTCAATGAAAAAACAGGTGATTTTCAAGTTTATACTGTTCGTGAAGTTGTAGATGAAGTCTTTGATAGTCGTTTGGAAATTAGCTTGAAAGATGCCCTTGCTATCAGCTCTGCCTACGAGCTTGGTGACAAGATTCGTTTTGAAGAGTCAGTCGATGAATTTGGCCGTGTCGCAGCGCAATCTGCCAAACAAACCATTATGGAAAAGATGCGCAAGCAGATGCGTGAAATTACTTATAATGACTATAAGCAACATGAAGGTGAAATCATGCAAGGAACAGTTGAACGTTTTGACCAACGTTTCATTTATGTGAATCTTGGAACGCTCGAAGCTCAATTGTCACGCCAAGACCAAATTCCTGGCGAAAGCTTTAAGTCACACGACGTCATCGATGTTTATGTTTATAAAGTTGAAAACAACCCTAAAGGTGTTAACGTCTTTGTAAGCCGTAGCCATCCAGAATTCATCAAACGTATCATGGAACAAGAAATTCCTGAAGTATTTGATGGAACTGTAGAGATCATGAGCGTGTCTCGTGAAGCTGGTGATCGTACCAAAGTTGCTGTTCGCAGTCATAACCCTAACGTTGATGCTATTGGTACTATCGTTGGTCGTGGTGGAAGCAACATCAAGAAAGTTGTCAGCCGTTTCCACCCAACACGTTTGGATGCTAAGACGGGAATTGAAGTTCCTGTTGAGGAAAATATTGACGTTATTCAATGGGTTGAAGATCCAGCTGAATTTATCTACAATGCTATTGCACCGGCTGAAGTGGACTATGTTCTCTTTGACGAAGATGATAGCAAACGTGCGACAGTAGTTGTACCAGATAACAAATTATCTCTTGCAATTGGTCGTCGTGGACAAAACGTTCGTTTGGCAGCTCATTTGACTGGTTACCGTATTGACATCAAGTCAGCTTCTGAATATGAAGCACTCGAAGCTGAAAAAGCTGAGGCTGCTACTGAGGAAGTTGTTGACGAGATTGTTGCAGAAGATGCTACACCTGTTGAAGTCACAACAGAAGAAGTAACTGAAACAACAGAAGCAGAATAAGAAGAACATAGAGGTGTTTGATGGCTAAAACACGAAAAATACCTTTACGCAAATCAGTTGTCTCAGGAGAAATCATTGATAAACGTGATTTGCTCCGCATTGTAAAAACTAAAGATGGTGAGATTTTCATTGATCCAACAGGAAAGAAAAATGGCCGAGGTGCTTACATTAAATTAGATAATGAAGAAGCTCTCCAAGCTAAAAAGAAACGTGCTTTTAACCATAGTTTCTCCATGGATGTTCCTGAAAGTTTTTATGATGAACTCATTGCTTATGTGGATCACAAGGTCAAAAGAAGAGAGTTAGGTCTTGAATAACACAGAAAAATTGTCAAATATGTTGGGACTAGCACAAAGAGCTGGAAAGCTTATTTCTGGCGAAGAACTTGTCATCAAGGCAGTTCAATCAGGACAGGCGAGACTAGTTTTTCTTGCCAATGATGCTGGTAGTAACGTGACTAAAAAGACGACTGATAAATGTAACTACTATAATATAGAAGTCTCCACAGTGTTTAACGCACTGGAATTAAGCATGGCTATTGGTAAACCAAGAAAAACGGTTGCTGTAGTTGATGCTGGATTTTCAAAGAAAATGAGGACTCTTATGGACTAAAGAATAGGAGGACATCACGTGTCAAAGAAACGATTATATGAAATCGCAAAAGAGGTTGGTGTAGAAAGTAAGGTTGTTGTTGCGAAAGCTCAAGAACTTGGTCTTTCTGTGAAGAGCCATTCCTCATCAGTTGAAGAAGCTGATGCTAATCGTATCACTTCAAGTTTAAAAGGGGGAACAGCTAAGGCTGAAAGCAAGCCAGCTCCTAAAGCGACACCAACTCCTAAAGAGGAAAAGGTAGCGCCTAAGGTTGATAAGGTACCTGTTGCCAAATCAGCTCCAGCTAAAGAAACATCAAAGGCTGAAGTCAAAGAAGCCCCTGCGACTCCGAAAAAACCACAAAGCCGTAATTTTAAGGCAGAACGTGAAGCACGTGCCAAGGCAGAAGCAGAGCGTCGTCAAAACGGCGGAGGCCGTGACAACCGTAATCGTAACCGAAATCAACAAGGGAACGATCAAGGTAAACGTCAGAATAATGATCGTCGCAACCAAAATGGAAATGGTCAAGGCAACCGTAATAATGGGAACCGCGGTAACAATAGTAATCGTGACCGTAATTTCCAAGGTAAACAGCGCAATGATCAAGGTCGAAATAAACGTAACGATGCTGCCCGTAACAATCAGGCAGGACCACGTATTGACTTTAAAGCGCGTGCAGCAGCCTTGAAAGCAGAGCAAAATGCAGAATATTCACGTCAAAGTGAAACACGCTTCCGTGAAGAAAAAGCTGCAGAGCAACGCCGTGCGAAAGAGCAAGAAAAGGCAAGAAAAGAAAAACAACAGGCTGAAGTCGCTGCTCAAAAAGCAGTTGCTGAAGCTAAGCCAGCTCCCAAACCAGCACCGGTTGCTCAACCAGCTCCAGCTGCGCAAGCACAAGATACACGTCGTAAAAAGGCACGTCCAGATAAATCACGTGATAATCGTCGCGAGAATGAAGATGGACCTAAGCAAACAAGAAATAATAAGTGGAATAATCAAAACCAAGTGAGAAATCAACGAAATAGTAACTGGAATAAAAACAAAAATAAAAAAGGTAAAAATAACCGTGGTAATTCAGCTCCAAAACCAGTAACAGAGCGTAAATTCCATGAATTACCAAAAGAATTTGAATACACTGAAGGCATGACGGTTGCAGAAATCGCAAAACGTATTAAACGTGAGCCAGCTGAAATCGTTAAGAAACTCTTCATGATGGGCGTTATGGCAACTCAAAACCAATCTCTTGATGGGGATACTATTGAGTTGTTGATGGTTGACTACGGTATTGAGGCAACCAAGAAAGAAGAAGTCGATAATGCTGATATCGAACGTTTCTTTGTTGACGAAGACTACCTCAATAAAGATGCTATGGTAGAACGTGCACCAGTTGTTACTATCATGGGACACGTTGACCATGGTAAAACAACCCTTCTTGATACCCTTCGTAACTCACGTGTTGCGACTGGAGAAGCTGGTGGTATCACACAGCATATTGGTGCCTACCAAATTGAAGAGGGTGGTAAGAAAATCACCTTCCTTGATACTCCAGGACACGCGGCCTTTACATCTATGCGTGCCCGTGGTGCTTCTGTTACAGATATTACTATCTTGATTGTCGCTGCGGATGACGGTGTTATGCCACAAACTATTGAAGCCATCAACCACTCTAAGGCTGCTGGTGTTCCAATCATTGTTGCGATTAACAAGATTGATAAACCAGGTGCTAACCCAGAGCGTGTAATCGGTGAATTGGCTGAACATGGCGTTATCTCAACTGCATGGGGTGGCGATAGCGAATTCGTTGAAATTTCAGCGAAGTTTGGTCAAAACATTGAAGAGTTACTTGAAACAGTTCTTCTTGTGGCTGAAGTGGAAGAACTTAAAGCTGACCCAACAGTTCGTGCCATCGGTACCGTTATTGAAGCGCGTTTGGATAAAGGTAAAGGTGCGGTTGCAACCCTCCTTGTTCAACAAGGTACCTTGCATGTTCAAGACCCAATCGTTGTTGGTAATACCTTCGGACGTGTCCGTGCTATGACCAATGACCTTGGTCGTCGTATTAAGACTGCAGCACCATCAACACCAGTTTCAATTACTGGTTTGAACGAAGCGCCTATGGCGGGTGACCATTTTGCCGTTTATGAAGACGAAAAAGCAGCTCGTGCAGCTGGTGAAGAACGTGCTAAACGTGCCCTTATGAAACAACGTCAACAAACACATCGTGTTAGTCTTGATAACCTCTTTGATACCCTTAAAGCTGGTGAATTGAAGACTGTTAATGTTATCATCAAGGCCGACGTACAAGGTTCTGTTGAAGCCTTGGCAGCATCACTTCTTAAGATTGATGTTGAGGGTGTTCGTGTTAATGTTGTTCACTCAGCAGTAGGTGCTATCAACGAATCTGATATTACTCTTGCGGAAGCTTCAGATGCTGTTGTTATCGGATTTAACGTTCGTCCTACACCACAAGCACGTCAACAAGCGGAAACTGATGAAGTTGAAATTCGTCTTCACAGCATCATCTACAAGGTTATCGAAGAAATCGAAGATGCCATGAAAGGGATGCTTGATCCTGAATTTGAAGAAAAAGTCATTGGTGAAGCTATTATCCGTGAAACCTTCAAGGTTTCTAAAGTCGGAACAATCGGTGGGTTCATGGTTACTAGTGGTAAAATCACTCGTGACTCAAGTGCCCGTGTGATTCGTGATGGTGTCGTTATTTTTGATGGTAAATTGGCAAGCTTGAAACACTTTAAAGATGACGTTAAAGAAGTCGGAAACGCTCAAGAGGGTGGTTTGATGATTGAAAACTATAACGATATTAAAGTTGATGACGTTATCGAAGCTTACATTATGGAAGAAATTAAACGTTAATTTTGTTAGCTTTTAAGAAAGCTTACTTAGGAGACAAAGCTAGGTCATCTGGCCTGGCTTTTGTTCCATCATAATAAGAGAGAAAGGATAAGACTATGGGAAATTCATTTCGTGTAGACCGTGTTGGTATGGAAATCAAACGTGAGGTCAATGAAATTCTTCAAAAGAAAGTTCGTGACCCACGTGTGCAAGATGTCACTATCACAGATGTGCAAATGCTAGGCGATTTGTCAGCTGCTAAGATTTTTTACACTATTCATTCAACCTTGGCCTCAGATAACCAAAAAGCACAAACTGGTCTTGAAAAGGCTACTGGGACAATCAAGCGTGAACTTGGTAAAAAATTGACCATGTATAAGATTCCGGATTTGACCTTCATTAAGGATGAGTCTATCGAATACGGTAATAAAATTGATGAAATGCTTCGTAATTTGGAGCGTAAAGACTAAGAAAAAATTCCTGTCAGTTATGGCAGGAATTTTGCGTTATAATAGAATAAAAAGGAGGACTTCAATGAAAATAACGGTCTATTTGGGAGCTAATATGGGTGACAGTCCTAGCTTTAAGAAAGCAACAATTGCCTTGGGTCAGTGGATTGCTAAAAATGGGCATACTCTAGTCTATGGTGGCAGTAAGATGGGACTTATGGGAGTTCTTGGTGATACGATTTTGGAAAATGGTGGACAGGCTCATGGGATTATGCCACAATTCCTCAAAGATAGGGAGATAGCTTATGAGGGGTTAACCTCAATGACAATAGTAGAAACTATGGCAGAACGAAAGACTGCTATGCTAGAGCAAGGAGATCTCTTTATCGCACTTCCAGGAGGTCTAGGGACACTGGAAGAAATCTCTGAAGCTATTGCAGCTGCTCGAGTCGGTAAGTTGGACAAACCCTGTGTTTTCTTCAATCTCAATGGCTATTATGATGCTATGAAAATGATGTTAGATACCATGGTTACTCATGATTTTTTGGAGGCTGAAACAGCAGCAAAATTCCTCTTTACAGATGATTTTTCAGAAATTGAAGCTTTCGTCCAGTCTTATGAACCACCTCAATTGAGACGTTATCGGTAGTATTGCTTTAATTTGTAAAAATGAGATGAATTAAAAAGATTCAATGACACATCATTGAATCTTTTTAATTAAATCTTTACAAATATTTCTTAGCGACTTCAATATCGCCAGCATAGTTATCACGTTTACCATTTACGATCTGGAAGGCATCAGCACCTTTACCAGCGATAACCACAGCGTCTTTAGAGTCTGTAGTCTCAGACATTGCTGTTTTGATTGCTTCCTCTCGATCGACAATGATACGAACCTCGCGACTGATGTGGCTAGCAATTTCCTGACAGATAGCAAGAGGATCTTCCTTGTTAGGATCATCAGCTGTTAGGATGACATCAACATCAGGGTAGGTATTGAGGACATGTCCAAAGTCTTTACGACGACTTTCACCCTTATTTCCAGGAGCCCCTAGAATTAGGCTAATATGGCCATCTTGATGGCTAGTTACGACTTGTAAGAGCTTATCTAGGCTATCTCCATTGTGAGCATAGTCAACAAATATCTTAGCCCCATTAGTTTGGGTTAGAACCTCCATACGCCCTGGAACAGAAGTTTGAGCGATTCCTTTCTTGATGTCTTGAAGGCTAGCTCCGAGACGTAGGCAGGCCAGACCAGCAGCCATGGCATTGTCCTGGTTAAAGTCACCGATGAGTTGGATATCATAGTCACCGGCTAATTTCCCACTTGCCTTAAAGCTAAAACCTGAGCCATGTTTAACAGCATTGTCGGAGTTTTTACCATAGAAGTCATGCTCTTTATCCGCAACTTCCTCAGCGATAAAAGCAAAGTGATCCATACCGCTATTGACGATAACAACTCGACTGTTTTCCAAGAGGAGACGCTTATGGTAGAAGTAGTCTTCAAAGGTTGGGTGTTCAATAGGCCCAATATGGTCTGGGCTGATGTTAAGAAAGACACCTACATCAAAAGTCAATCCATAGACACGCTTAGTCAGATAGGCTTGACTTGAGACTTCCATAATCAGATGGGTCATGCCATTAGCAACAGCTTCAGCCATCATACGGAAAAGGTCCAAACTCTCAGGTGTTGTTAAGGTAGACTTGAAGAAGTTTTTTCCGTCTAATGTCGTGTTCATGGTTGAAAGCATAGCAGGTTTATGACTTTGCTTGAGAATATTGAAGGCAAAGTAGGCTGCTGTTGTTTTCCCTTTTGTCCCAGTAAAAGCCAGTAATTTAAGCTTGTCTTGAGGGTATTGGTAGAAGGCCTGAGCAACGAGGCTCATAGCCTGCTTAATATCTGATACGATAATGGCAGGTATTCCCACTTGATAATCTTTCTCAGCCACGTAGAAACTCAAGCCAGCTTTGACAGCATTCTCTAAAAATTCAGGCTTGAAAGCAGCTCCTTTGGCAAAGAAGAGGGACGATGGTGTGACATCACGACTATCATAAGAAAGATGATCAAAAGTCACCCCAGTCCATGAATAGTAGTAGTTGTCTTGGTCGATAATATCTCTAAAATTATGGTCCTTTTTAAGAACCTTTAGAACTTGTTCAATAGTAATCATAGTTCCTATTTTAGCCTTAATGTTCTTGTTTTACAAGTCACAGCCAAAAGTTTATAATAAACTAGATTATATTTTATTCTCTAGAAAGAAAGTTATGACTGAAACTAAAACTGATACACAGCAGCAGCAGATGCTAAGAGGGACGGCATGGATGACAGCATCCAATATTATCAGTCGTCTATTAGGGGCACTTTACATTATTCCTTGGTATGCTTGGATGGGTAAACAAGGTGACCAAGCCAATGCCCTCTTTGGTCAAGGGTATAATATTTATGCTCTTTTCCTCTTGATTTCAACAGCAGGTATTCCAGTCGCGATTGCCAAACAGGTGTCTAAATACAACACACTTGGAAAGATGGAGACGAGTTTCTTCTTGCTCAAGCGTATCTTGTATTACATGATTGGTCTCGGACTGATTTTTGGTGTTTTCATGTACTTTGCTTCGCCGTGGATGTCTTACCTTTCTGGGGGAGACGAAGATCTGGTTCGCGTCATGCGTAGCCTTTCTTGGGCGGTTGTTATTTTCCCATCTATGTCTGTCTTACGAGGCTTTTTCCAAGGCTTTAACAACATGAAGCCTTATGCCTTAAGTCAGATTGCGGAACAGATTATCCGTGTTATTTGGATGCTGTTGGCGACCTTCTTCATCATGAAAATTGGGACAGGCGATTATGTGACAGCAGTTGTCCAATCGACTTTTGCCGCTTTTATCGGTATGTTGGCTAGTTATGGAGTGCTTTTCTTCTACCTTTGGAAGGAGGGGAAACTCAAGAGTCTTTTTGGCAAGCAGGCTGTTCATCCGGATATCAATCCAACTGCAATTGTTATTGAAACCTTTAAGGAAGCTGTCCCTTTTATTATCACTGGATCTGCTATTCAGCTTTTCCAACTGATTGATCAATGGACCTTTATCCGTACTATGGAGAAGTTTACAAGCTATAGTAACAGTCAACTTCAGGTTCTCTATGCTTACTTGTCTTCAAACCCAAGTAAGATTACCATGATTTTGATTGCCGTTGCTCTTTCTATTGCCGGGGTTGGGATTCCACTCTTGACGGAAAATATGGTTAAGAAAGATCTTAAGGGAGCGGCTAAACTGATTATCAATAACTTACAGTTGCTTTTGCTCTTTATTGTTCCTGCCATTGTAGGATCAGTGATTTTAGCTAAACCACTTTATACAGTCTTTTATGGTGCGCCAGATAGTCAGGCCTACTTGCTCTTTGTAGCCAGTCTGATTCAAGTTATTTTCTTGGCCTTGTATAGCGTTTTAGCACCAATGCTTCAGGCAATCTTTGAAACCCGTAAAGCTATCAACTATTTTGCGATTGGGGTTTTAGTTAAGGCAATCCTACAGTTACCATTGATTATTTTCCTAGGAGCCCTTGGCCCGGTTATTTCAACAGCCATCGGTTTAGGTGTTCCGATTGCTCTCATGTATAATCACCTCCACACTGTTACGCACTTTAGTCGTAAGACAGTGTTTAGAAAAGCCTTGCTCATCTGCATCCTTACAGTGCTCATGGCTATTCCAGTTGCGGTCTTCTATTGGTTGTTCCAGTTTGTACTGTCACCAACAAGCCGTATGGGTAGTGTGATTTACTTGGTCATTGGAGGAGGCCTTGGAATCGGTGTCTATGGCGTTCTTGCTCTTGTAACTCGTATGGCTGACCAATTGCTTGGTGCCCGAGCAGCTAGCCTACGTGCTAAATTACATATTAAATAAAATCTAAACCAAGTCATGTGGCTTGGTTTTTTTCTTTTCAACCTTTTCTGAAAAAGGAGTATAATAGGGGTGAAAAAATGAAATCGTTTTAATGATTTAGAATCGAGGAAAGGATTATGGTTGATTCTAGACAAGAACATATAAAATTAGGGGCCTATCCTCCCGAACAAGTTTACCAAGTCTTGCAGACAAGCACTCAAGGTTTGAGCTTACAAGAGGTTAAGGAGAGGCAGGCGACGTATGGCCCTAACCAATTGAAGGAAAGTAAAAAGGAGCCTATTTGGTTGGTCTTTTTCAGGCATTTTACTAGTCTTATGGCGCTCTTATTGTGGGTTGGTGGCTTTATCGCTATGCTTTCTCATAGTTTAGAGTTGGGGATTGCAATCTGGTTGGTCAACATTATTAATGGTCTCTTTAGCTTTATTCAAGAATATAGGGCAAGTCAGGCTACGGCAGCTCTTAACAAGCTTCTTCCATCCTATGCGCGAGTTCTTCGTGATGGTAAGGAGGATAAGATTCTAGCTCAGGACTTGGTACCAGGTGACTTGGTTTTCATTGAAGAAGGGGACCGTATTTCTGCAGATGGACGCTTGGTCGCTGTGACAGATTTGCAGGTTAACCAGTCTGCCCTCACTGGTGAGTCTAATCCTATATATAAGTCAGATCAAGCGGATTTGACTCCTGACAAGACTGAGTTAGAGTATGACAATATGGTGTTTGCAGGAACTACTGTCTCTTCTGGTTCTGGACATTTTATAGTATCTGCTATCGGGATGAAAACTGAGTTTGGACAGATTGCGGATTTGACACAGAATCTTGCTCAGGAAAAGAGTCCCCTTCAGAAGGAATTGGACCATTTGACTAAACAGATTTCAGTTATTGCGGTGTCTGTAGGTCTCTTCTTTATGGTCGCAGCGACTCTATTAGTCCATCAGCCTTTGTCTCAAGCCTTTATTTTTGCATTGGGGATGATTGTGGCCTTTATTCCTGAGGGGCTTCTTCCCACAGTTACTCTATCTTTAGCCATGGCCGTTCAGCGCATGGCTAAGGACCATGCTTTGGTTAAGAAGCTGTCTTCGGTTGAGACGTTGGGAGCAACTTCTGTTATTTGTTCAGATAAAACAGGAACTTTGACGCAAAATGCCATGACGGTTAACCATCTGTGGACCTTGTCAGACAGTTATGAGGTGACTGGGCTGGGTTATGCATCAGAAGGACAGATTGAGCAGGAAGGGCAACCTGTTTCTCTTAAAGAAAATGAGCTTCTTAATCGTTTGGTCCGATTCTCTCATTTGGCTAGTAATGCTCAAGTTGTGGCCCCTAGTGTTGATAATCCCAATTTTACAATTTTAGGTGATCCAACTGAGGCTTGTCTTAATGTTCTCGCTGAAAAAGCCGGAATTAATTTAAATGACAATCATATTTGGGCCCCTCGTATCAAGGAGATTCCCTTTGATTCTGATCGTAAACGGATGACGACAGTGCATAAGCTTGAAGCAGGATTGGATGGCAGTCATCATATCTCTATCACCAAAGGTGCTCCTAAAGAAGTGATGGAGCTTTGCTCGGACTACTATGATAATCAAGGGATGATTACATCATTGACGGCTACGGAGCGTCAGGCTATCCTTGCAGCTAACGACCAGTTTGCCCGAGATGGTTTACGTGTTTTGGCTGTGGCTTATAGACCTTTAGACAGTGAGCATGTTGGAGAAGACAAGTGGGACATGCAGACCTTGGAGGACAATATGGTCTTTCTAGGCTTGGTTGCCATGAGTGATCCGCCACGTCAGGGTGTGCGTGAAGCCATTGAAAAATGCCATAGAGCTAGTATTCGTATTATCATGGTGACAGGTGATTATGGTTTGACAGCTCTTAGCATTGCCAAGAAAATCGGAATTGTACAAGGGGACGATGCACGTGTTGTTTCAGGCCTTGAACTAGCTGATATGGATGACAATCAGCTTAAAGAAGCTCTTAAAGGCGAAATCGTTTTTGCTCGTGTAGCACCTGAACAAAAATACCGTGTGGTCAATGCCCTTCAAGAACTTGGCGAAGTTGTCGCTGTTACTGGTGATGGTGTTAATGATGCCCCTGCCCTTAAAAAAGCTGATATCGGTGTAGCTATGGGGGTATCAGGAACTGATGTTGCCAAGGAATCTGCAGATATGATCTTAACAGATGATCATTTTGCTTCTATTGTTCATGCTGTCGAAGAAGGTCGTGCAGTTTATAGAAATATTCAAAAATTCCTGACTTATATTTTTAATTCCAACACGCCAGAAGCCGTACCCTCTGCTTTCTTCTTGTTCTCTTTGGGACGCATACCTCTTCCCTTAACGGTTATGCAAATCCTAGCCATCGACCTGGGAACAGATATGATGCCTGCTTTGGGGCTGGGGGTTGAACCACCTGAAGAGGGCGTTATGGACAGACCACCAAGACGTCTTTCGGATCGCTTGCTCAATCGACAATTATTGATTAAGGCTTTTGTCTGGTATGGACTGATTGAAGCAGCCTTAGCGATGGGGGCTTTCTTCCTTAATTATTGGGTTAATCAAGGTAACTTAAACCATTTGGCCAGTTCAGGTCCTCTCTATCGAGAGGCAACTACCATGACATTAGGAGCTATTATCTTTACCCAAATTGGTATGGCTATGAATAGTCGTAAAGGTAGAGGGTCTATATTCCAAGTTAAACCATTTGCTAATCGGATTATTAGCTTAGGGATTGTTTTAGAAATTGTTCTCTTTATCATCCTGTCTTACGTGCCTTTCTTCCACACGCTATTTAACACTGCACCTATTGGACTTGATGATTGGCTCTATTTACTTGCTTGTCCGTTTGTTATTATGGCTTTGGAAGAAATCAGATATCGCTTATTTGATAAAAAGTAAGTCAGTAGCTTACTTCGGATTGCAGCGAGACTTTTAAATCATTTCTTAGTGCTTGAAACTATGATGTTTCAGGCACTTTTTGATGCTTGAAAACCTATTTTTGACAATCTCAAAAATTGGGCTTATTTTAAATTAGAGTCAGTATCTATCTGTCTTTTTAGGTTATAGAAATAAACTATAACTAACTATCAAGAATCCGTATGATGAACTTACCATTATTTTCAGAAAATAGTGATAAAATAGAGGTCATAGATATGGAGTATATCCACTTTACCATGTAGAAAGGGCGCATTATGACACAAGAATATCAATTAGAAACCATTTTGGCACACGCAGGAATCAATTCGGATGAAGCAACAGGAGCCTTGGCTTCACCAATTCATTTTTCAACAACTTACCAACATCCAAAATTTGGCCATTCTACTGGTTTTGACTATACACGAACTAAAAATCCAACACGCGCAACAGTGGAAAAAACACTTGCAGCTATTGAAAAAGCAGATTATGCTATTGCGACAAGTTCAGGGATGAGCGCCATTGTTTTGGCCTTTGAAATTTTCCCAGTAGGTAGCAAGGTTGTAGCTGCGCGTGACCTTTACGGAGGTTCTTTCCGTTGGTTTAATGACAAGGAAAAAGAAGGGCGTTTCTTTTTTGAATACACAAATACAGAAGATGAGATGATCGCGGCTATTACAGATGATACCGATATTGTCTACATCGAAACACCGACAAACCCACTCATGATTGAGTTTGATATTGAAAAAGTGACCAAAATTGCTCATGACAAAGGTGCAGTAGTTATTGTTGATAATACTTTCTATAGCCCAATCTATCAAACACCGATTACTCAAGGGGCTGATATCGTTGTACATTCAGCTACTAAATACCTATCAGGTCATAATGATGTTTTGGCTGGTGTTGTTGTGACCAGCAATCAAGAATTCTACGATAAACTTTATTATAACCTCAATACGACTGGTCCTACCTTGTCACCATTTGATAGCTATATGCTTATGCGTGGTCTTAAGACTTTAAAACTTCGTATGGAGGCATCAACAGCCAATGCTCAAGAAGTTGTAGCTTTCTTAGAAAAGTCACCAGCTGTTAAGGAAGTCCTCTATCCAGGTAAGGGTGGTATGATTTCCTTCAAAGTGGCTAATCAAGACAAGATTCCTACCATTATCAATTCCCTAAAGGTCTTTACCTTTGCGGAGAGTCTAGGTGGTGTCGAAAGCTTGATTACCTACCCAACGACACAAACTCACGCAGATATTCCAAGTGATGTGCGTGCTTCCTATGGTTTGACAGACGACTTGCTTCGTCTTTCAATTGGTATTGAAGCAGCACAAGATTTGATTGCTGACTTGGAAAATGCCCTTAGTCTTTAAGGAGTTATCTATGACACGTTATGATTTTACAACACAACCAAATCGCTTGGATCAAAATACCATGAAATGGCACGAAGCCGAAAGCAATCCAGAACTACTTGAGCTTTGGGTTGCCGATATGGACTTCCTACCTGTTCCTGAGATTAGGGATGCAGTTATCAACTATGCTGAGACACATATTTTTGGTTATCCTTATCCAAGTGAAGAGCTTTATCAGTCCATCATTAATTGGGAAAAAAATCAACACGGTTACGCCGTTGATAAAGAGAGTATTGTTCTCATTGAAGGTGTTGTTCCAGCCATTTCAACGGCTATTCAAGCCTTTACCAAAGAAGGTGATGCTGTTCTCATCAATACACCAGTTTATCCACCTTTTGCTCGTTCTGTCCGCTTGAATAATCGTCGGTTGATTGAAAATAGTCTTGTTAAGGTTAATGGCCATTTCGAAATTGATTTTGAACAATTGGAACGTGATATCGTCGAGAATGATGTTAAACTTTATGTTTTCTGTAGCCCACATAACCCAGGTGGGCGTGTCTGGACCAAAGAAGAATTGACTAAGGTGGCAGATTTGTGCCAGAAGCATGGTGTCCTCTTGATATCTGATGAAATCCACCAAGACTTAGCCCTATATGGGAATAAGCACATCTCTATGAATACAATTTCAGATGCTTACAAGGACTTTACCTTGGTGCTTAGTTCGGCTACTAAAACCTTTAATATTGCTGGTACCAAAAACAGTTTTACTATCATTGAAAATGAAGACTTACGTAAAGCCTTTAAACAAAAGCAATTGGCAAATAATCAACATGAAATTCCAACCATTGGTTTGATTACCACCCAAGCAGCTCTCACCTACGGGAAACCTTGGTTAGAGGAATTGAAAACTGTCTTTGAAACTAATATTGACCTTTTGACCAAGGAACTTAGTGAAAAGACTAATATCAAGGTCATGAAACCTGAGGGAACTTACTTGGTTTGGCTTGATTTTTCAGCTTATAATCAAGACCATAATGAACTTGGACGTTTGCTTAAAGAAGAAGCCAAGGTAGTGCTAAATGACGGTATTACTTTTGGTTCCGAAGGGGAAAAACATTTCCGCTTTAACGTAGCTACGCCAACTACAGTTGTTGCAGAAGGAGTTAAACGTCTCGTTTCTGTCTTTGGAAAATAATAAAAGTGATGCGAACAGCATCACTTTCAGAATGAAGACAAACATCGTTTTTGATGTTTGTCTTTTTTATATTCTTACCTAATTCTCCTATAATCCAATAATATTGAGATATTTGGGTAAAATTATAGGTCTTTCCTGTCATCATTTTTACCAATTTTTTGATATTTAGACACGCTAAAGTAAGCCCAACCTTATCTTCCATTTTGGACTTTCCTTTTTCTCTGGTATAACGTAAGTTATGATATTCTTTAGCTGTTCCGAATAACCGTTCTATCGTTTCTTTACGGTGTTGATACCGTTCTTTCATACCACTTTGATGGCGAATATCTTCACAGACTTCTAGGGCATCTTTCCAAATATGACGCACAACAACTTTTTGGTTCTGGCGACTTTCTGTACAAATAGCTAACAAGGGACAGGTCTTACAAATTTTAGGATTACTTTTATACTCTCGATAACCTTCACGTGTGGTTGTACGATAAGTTAACACCTTGTTCTCTGGACAAAGATAACAATCAAAATGCTCGTCATAGACAAAGTCTTTTGGACGTAAAAAATCTTTCTTACCTCTTGGTCTAGTGTAAGGGAAAACTGGTGTAATCCCTTTTTCTAGAAGAAACTTGGCAATACTAGGTGTTTTATAGCCTGAATCCGCAATAATGAATTCAGGAGAGAATGGTTCTAGTTTGACAAAAAGAGCAGAGAAAGCCTGACTATCATGGATGTTTCCTGCTTCAACCGTATAAGCTAAGGCCCAACCGTGTTTATCACAAGCTACTTGAGCATTGTAAGCGAAGACTTCCTTATGTTCCCCCTTATGAAACCAACCACTGTCTGGGTCTGTCGTTGATTGTTTCTTAGGTTTAGCCTCGCTTTTTTTGGCGGGCTTTAAGAGCTTTTTTGCGTGTTTTCTCCTATCTAAATTAATCTCAATCTCCAGTTGTTCACTCATGAATTTAGCTTTTTGATCAATAACAACAGTTTTGTACTTATGATTATTAGCAGCTGCCTTGATATGGGTCCCATCAATGAAGATTTCTGAGGGATCAATGAGCCCCGCTTCCAAAACATGATGAAGCACATGACTAAAAATGTGTGCTAACACTTCCTTGTTTTGAAAGCGTCGGCTATAGTTCTTACCGTAAGTTGTAAAATGAGGCACCTTATCGTTCAGAGATAAGCCAAGAAACCAACGGTAAGCCGTATTCACCTCAATATCTTTAATGGTTTGGCGCATAGAACGAATGCCATAAAAACATTGAATCAACGGAATTTTAACTAATAAAACGGGGTCTAGACTAGGGCGACCATTATCCGAGGAATAACTATCTTCGACAAGATCATAAATAAAAGAGAAATCAATCGTTTCCTCGACTTTTCTTAGAAAATGGTCTTTAGGCACAAGTTCATCAAGCGTATAGAATCCTACTTGACGTCGATTGTATTCGGGATTTTCTTTGTGAAACATAGGAACACCTCATCAAATACCTTTTTCTTTTATTATACTCCTTCAAAGCAAGAAAAGTCCCCAGAAGTATAACTTCTGAGGACTTTGTCTTCAATCTGAAAGTGATGCGAACAGCATCACTTTTATTATTGTTATGAGTGTACATCGTAAATTTTCAAGTTTAATAGAAGATCTTTCTGAGTGGAGAAAACTTTGACATCCTGCTTGCCAGAGGTATTAAATCTGGCTAGAGTGTAGGTTTGGCCATTGGGAAAGAAGATTTCCAAGCTACGATTGTCTGTAATAAGCGTTATAGTGATATTATCAGTTTCCTTATAGTGACTGTCAGCTTTATAACCTTGACCGTTACCCAAGAGTCCATCGTAATAGTAAGAAGAGGCAGTTTGACTACCATCCATGCTGTTATTCAGTTCGGCAGCATAGGCAGAGACCTGATAGGTACCACTTGTTATTTGGTAGGCGATTTTAACGTAATCAGAGCCTTGCCAGATATCAATGTAGATATAGCCTCCTTCTTTCTTAATATTTGAAAAATGCAGTTGGTAATACCCTGCACTATTTTTTCCAGCAAGATCAAGAAGGCCATTAGCATTTTGATTGTGACTTTTATCAATCCAAGGTTTTCTATTGTCACTAGTGAGTGGTCTTTGACTTGAAATGTTGCCATTTTGATTTTTGAGGGTTAATTGTTCATTCTTATAAAGGGGAGTGGACTGAATAATATTGTTCTTATCTAGCTGTAGCTGTCTGGGTGTAGCGTAAAAACCGATAGTTTTTAGAAAATCACTCTTGGGCTCTTGGTCACTGTGAATGCCTGACGTGAAGTAATTCCAATTACCAACCCAGCCAAGACTGATAAGGTTATGATTGCTTTCTTCAATTCGATCGCTTCCAGTGAAGTTAGCGCCATAATAGTCTGAGCCTTGATCTAAGCGTTTTGTTTCTGTATCTGCAATAAATAAGCCGTTACCATCTAAATGCCCTACAGTATAGTAGGTTCCAGTTGTTTCGCCTGAAGCTGTATCCTTAGCTCCAAAAAAGAGAACTTGCTTGTCCTGACCGTCGGTTGTTGTCATTGTTTTGAGAACGGGACACTCGATAGGAGCATTGTCCTGCCACTTACGACCCTTAAAAAATGTTTCGGGTAGGATTTTGGAGACTCCCTTGCTATCTGCTTTGTTCCAGTTGATGCCATCTTGAGATTGATAAACACCTAGTGCGTCACCTTCAGCGACATACATGAGTAATTTGTCTTTGAAGTGGAAGACATAAGGATCGCGGAAGTCTTTACCGTTATAGGATTGTTCCTTTGTCAATAAAGGTTTACCATCTTTTAAGGCATTAGTAAAGCTAGCTCCCTTGTCATTTGATGCACTAGCATAGATTGCTTGGCTTCCATCATCCGTGAGTCCAGTAAAATAGGCGACAGGTTCTTCGTTTTGGATATCAGAAATCCCCTGACTATCTGTGACTACACTACCTGTCCAAGCAGAATGCCATCCTTCTTTAGAGTCGCCACCCTTTGATGGTATAGCAGTCTCTTGTTTACTATAGGTGATAAAATCTTTAGTCGTTGTATGTGTCCAATCTTGACCGTTGGGTCCAAAAGGATCAGTAGCCCCATCCACAGAGTGTAGAAAATAGATATCATAGTAATTTTTTTCTTGATTCCATACGATAGTCTGTAGGTCGTTAGACCATCCTTTATGAGATGCTAGATGAAAGGTTTGACTCACAGAAGCCTTATTTGTTTTTGGAGAAGGATTGTTAACGTTCTCATTTTTCATTATAAAAACAAAAAATAAGATTAAAAAAGCAATAATAAAAATTAGAGAAGGATATTTTGATTCCATATAGTAATATTTCCTGATTAAATTGCATGTTTTTATAGTTATTATTTTAACAAAAAAATAGTTTTTGCCCTATTGTAAAATGAAGTGCAACACAAAAGACATGTTCATCTGATATACTAGAGTTGCGAAAAACAGTATAAAGGAAGATGAACATGTCCACTAATTATTCTACCACAAATCAATCATACAAGCACTTATCTGAAGCTGAGCGAGGGGAAATTGAAGCTTATTTAAGCGTAGGACTCAAACCTGCTGAGATTGCTCGTAGACTAGGGAGAAATCGCTCTACTATTACTCGTGAAATTAATCGTGGTTCCATAACACAAGTGAAAAAAGTAAATGGGCAAAAGGTCTATTACCAACACTATTATGCAGATGCTGCTCATAACCGTTATCGTCATGCTAGAGAAGCCAGCTATTATTTGAAACTGGATTCCGTATCGGATGACTTTCTGAGAGCATTTACAGAAGCAATGAGAGAGAAACCAAGGGTGCATAGCGTGGATACCTTTGTTCATACCTATAGACTCCAACATGTAGATGCAGTTGTTCCTTCAACCAAGACGCTCTATAACTATATCCATCAAGGATTGTTAGAGATTAAGGTCATTGATTTGCCAAGAGCAGTGCGGATCCGTAAGAAATTTACCAAGCGCCCCTCTACCAAGAAACATCTAGGAAAGTCAATTGAAGAAAGGCCAGAAGAAATCAATAATCGTTCCCGTTTTGGAGATTGGGAAATCGATTCTGTTCTGGGTGGAAAGACAATAGGAGAACCTTCTATTCTAACCTTGGTAGAACGACAAACACGCTATGCTGTCACAAAGAAACTCGTGGAAAAGAAAGCAGAGTATGTCAATCAAGCAGTCTTAGAGTGTATGAAACTTTATCCCATTAAGTCCATAACTGCAGATAATGGAAACGAATTTTCATCATTGAGTAAGATAGAGGGATTAGATGTTTATTTTGCACATGCCTATTCATCTTATGAACGAGGTACAAATGAGAATTTCAATGGACTACTAAGAGAGTTCATTCCGAAGGGGTGTTCGTTAAAAGAACTAAATCAGAATCTTTTAGAGGACTATACAAAGGCTATCAATGAAAGACCTAGACGAATTCATGGCTATCAGTCCGCAAAAAAGCTGTTTGAGCTAACTCAAACAGCTTGAAAGATACTCACTTAATCAGAGGAACATCTTTGTTGCACTTGACTTGACAATTAGGGAAAAATAGTTTTTTACAAAAAATATCAATTTGTCATTAAAAAAAGATTGGAATTTAGATAAAAAAATGATAGAATGGAACATGTAAAAACCTAAAAGGAGAGTTTATATGGATATTACAGTTAATTCACAGTCAAATACAGTAGCACCAAAGCAAGCAGAGTGCAAAAAGATGCGTTATAGCATCCGTAAGGTAGCCACAGTAGGGGCAACATCAGCACTCGTTGGTACCTTGGCGTTTTTGGGTGCCACTCAGGTAAAAGCTGATCAAGTTACAGAAACAGCACCAGCGGTAGCTACTGCGACAGCAACACCAGAAACAAGCACAGCATCTCTAACGGTAGCCAGTGAAACAGCAACAAGTGTGGCAACTTCAGAAGCAGTTGAATCTTCAGTTGCACATTCAGAGGTTGCAACTAAACCAGTTACAGAGACACAACCAAGCAACACAACTCCATCAGTAGTTGAAGAAAAGGCGTCTAGCACAGTAGTGACATCTTCATCAGATGCAACAACACCTTCAGCGACTGTTGCTGCAGTTTCTGCTCCGGCTCATACATCAGAGGCTGCAGTAGAAGCACCAACTTCAACAGCAAGCTCAGAAGCAGCTGATACACACACTGAAGTAGACCTTAAAGTTTCTGAAAACAGCGCGGCTAATGCCAACCTTAGTAAACTTAATGGTCGTATCAAGTCTATTGTTGAAGAGAATATGACCTCAGATCAAATCGTTGCCTTGACTGAGGAAGAAATTAAAGCACTTAATAAAGTTGACTTTAGTGATGATGCTATCAAGGGTACAGGTACTAGCTTGACTTACCGTAACTTGAAAGATATCGTTGCTAGCTTCTTGAAGCAAGACAGCAAATTGGCAGTTCCTTACTTTAAAGCAGATACAATCATCAATATGCCTGCCTTCAACACTGTTGATGCCCAAACGATGAAAAAAGAAGAAATCGACGTTTGGGATTCTTGGCCAGTCCAAGATGCTAAGTCAGGTGTAGTTAGCAACTGGAATGGTTACCAGTTGGTTATCTCAATGGCCGGTGCACCAAATAAAAATTCAAACCACATTTACTTGCTCTATAGAAAATATGGGGATAATGACTTTACTCATTGGAAAAATGCGGGTCCAATCTTTGGTTACAATGCCCTTGAAGATGACCAACAATGGTCAGGTTCAGCGACTGTTAACTCTGATGGTAGTATCCAACTTTATTACACTAAGAATGATACTAGTGGTGGTAAATTAAACTGGCAACAATTGGCTAGTGCTACACTTAACTTGGCTGTTGAAAACGACGAAGTTGTTATCAAGTCAGTTGAAAATGACCACATTCTCTTTGGTGGAGATAATTATCACTATCAAAGCTATCCTAAATTTATGAGTACTTTTGATGATGACCATAACCATGATGGTAATCCAGACCGTACGGATAACTACTGTCTTCGTGACCCACACATCATTGAAGATAACGGTAGCCGTTACCTTATTTTTGAATCAAATACAGGTGACGAAAACTACCAAGGCGAAAAACAAATTTACAAATGGTCAAACTATGGAGGAGATGACGCCTTTAACCTTAAGTCATTCCTCAATATTGTTAATAATAAACACCTTTACAACCTTGCATCATGGGCAAATGGTTCTATCGGTATCTTGAAACTTGATGATAATGAGAAAAATCCATCTGTAGCTGAACTTTACACACCGCTTGTCACTAGCCACATGGTTACTGATGAAGTAGAACGTCCAAGTGTTGTTAAGATGGGTGGCAAGTATTACCTCTTCACTGCTTCACGTATCAACAAATCTACGGATGCTGAAGGTACTGTAGCAGCGCGTGAAGCTGTCGGTGATGACGTTGTCATGCTTGGATTCGTATCAGACAGCCTCCGAGGAAAATATCGTCCACTTAATGGCTCAGGTGTGGTCTTGACAGCCTCTGTACCAGCTGACTGGCGTACATCTACCTATTCTTACTATGCGGTTCCTGTTGAAGGCTCATCAGATACTCTTTTGGTAACTTCTTACATGACTAACCGTGGTGGAATTGCCGGTGCTGAGAATAAATCAACATGGGCTCCAAGCTTCCTTATCAAGATGAATGCAGATGATACTACAGAAGTTCTTCCTAAGATGACGAATCAAGGTGACTGGATTTGGGATAAATCTAGTGAAAGCTTGGTACACGTAGGCGATCAAAACAGTGCTAAATTGCCAAACGAGGACTTTAATGTAGATTATTATGCGGTATCGGGTTATGGTCTTAAACCACATACTTATCCTACAGTTGATGGTTCAACAGGCGTTTCTGAAGCTCACGGTGTCTTGACTGTAACTGTTAAAGATGGTAAAGACAAGAAGGCAGATAAGCCAGAAACACCAGTAAGTCCAACAGAAGGTAACCATTCTGTTGATGATAAGACTAATAAACCAGGCACTTCTAAACCAGCGGACAATAATCAACCATCAGCTGATAAAGAAGATAAACCAACAAATCCTACGAATCCGGATTCTCCAGCTCGTACTCCTTTCCCATATTATGGAGACCACTCTAATGATAACAATTCTTCAAATGATCATCATGTAGCGGTCCCTGTGAAACCTTCGACAGGAGATTCTGTGGGTGATCGTCGTCCAGTAGCTCAAGCCGCAGAGATTGCGACACCAGTACCAAAGACTATTGTAGCAACTGGACCAACTGTTCCAACGAATACTGTTAAAGAAGAGTCTGTGACTGAAACAGAAGCTCCAAAACCAGTTAAGTCTGAAGAAAAAGTTCAGTCTCACGGAGTTGATAAAGCTAATGAAGTAACTAAGTCTGATGAGTCAAGTAAAGGCAACAATACTAAAGTTGCTGCCAAACTTGCTACGACTCCTAAGACACCAAGTGATTCAGAAGGTTCAAACAGCAACATTCTTTCAATCTTGGCGACTATCTTTGCAGCAATTGCTAGTCTAGCTCTTCTTGGCTATGGTTTGGTCACAGGAAAGATTCATTTACCTAAAAAATAATCCTTTTCAAAAACGTTTGCAGAAAAGCAAGCGTTTTTTTTGCCTTTTTGATATAATGGAGTGAGTATAAAGCAAAGGAAGAAACTATTATGGGTAAATTTCAAGTTATTTCACATCCACTGATTCAACATAAACTTTCAATCCTCCGTCGTGAGGATACTTCTACTAAGGACTTCCGTGAGCTAGTTAATGAAATTGCTATGCTTATGGGTTACGAAGTATCTCGTGACCTTCCTCTCGAAGAGGTTGAAATTCAAACACCAATTACCAAAACAGTACAAAAACAACTTTCTGGTAAGAAATTAGCGATTGTTCCAATCCTTCGTGCGGGTATTGGTATGGTCGATGGTTTTCTTAGCCTTGTACCAGCAGCTAAAGTTGGTCATATTGGTATGTATCGTGATGAGGAAACTCTTGAGCCGGTTGAGTACTTGGTTAAATTACCAGAAGACATTGATCAACGTCAGATCTTTGTAGTAGACCCAATGCTTGCGACTGGTGGTTCAGCAATCTTGGCAGTAGACTCACTTAAAAAACGTGGCGCTGCTAATATCAAGTTTGTTTGCTTGGTTGCAGCACCAGAAGGTGTCAAAAAATTGCAAGATGCTCACCCAGATATCGATATCTACACAGCATCTTTGGATGAGAAACTTAATGAAAACGGTTATATTGTTCCAGGTCTTGGAGATGCAGGTGACCGTCTCTTTGGTACAAAATAAGTTGAAAAGGGAAAATTTCCCTTTTTTTACTAGATTAATAAGTTTAAAGTGAAATTATTTTAGGGGGGGTTAGCACTCTTTCCAAAAGAGTGCTAAGAATGATGTTTTTTATTTGACCTAATTTGACTAAAATCATATAATAGCATCAAGACAATATTAAAAGGAGGATTCATATGATTCCTGTAGTAATTGAACAAACATCACGCGGTGAGCGTTCTTATGATATTTACTCACGTTTGCTCAAGGATCGTATCATCATGTTAACAGGTCCTGTTGAAGATAATATGGCAAACTCAATTATTGCCCAACTCTTGTTTTTGGATGCTCAAGACAATACAAAAGATATCTATCTTTATGTTAATACACCAGGTGGATCCGTTTCGGCTGGTCTTGCCATTGTTGATACAATGAACTTCATCAAGTCTGATGTTCAGACTATCGTTATGGGGATGGCAGCATCTATGGGAACAGTTATCGCTTCCAGCGGTACCAAAGGTAAACGTTTCATGTTGCCAAATGCAGAGTACATGATTCACCAACCAATGGGCGGTACTGGTGGCGGTACGCAACAAACAGACATGGCTATCGCAGCTGAACACTTGCTCAAGACACGTAATAATTTGGAGCAAATCTTGGCAGATAATTCTGGACAACCAATTGAAAAAGTTCATGTAGACGCTGAACGTGACAATTGGATGAGTGCTCAAGAAACGCTTGAATATGGTTTCATCGATGAAATCATGGCTAATAACCAATTAAAATAAACTGAGCTTGTCTTAAACAAAAGTCAGATGCAAATCGGTTGTATAAGGACCGTTTCATCTGGCTTTTTGTGTTATAATAGAAAACATGTTAATAATCAATGAGGAGTTGCTTGTGATTGATCAAGCTATAGAGTGTCTTGTTTCGTATTTTCTAAAGCTACCTGAGGTAGAGAATTATCGTTTGAAACGCCAGAAATTCGAAAATGACAGAGGACTTCAAGAGCAACTCTTTGCATTTCAAGAATTAAAAGATAGCTATGATGCTGCTAAGGCGTATGAGGCTTTTAGACCAGATGTGAGAGAGTTGAAACGTCAGGTTTTGCGAATGAAGCGCCAAATTGATTTAAACGAGGTGGTTATTGGCTATCGTCAGGCAGAGTTCGATTTACAGACTATTTTAGCCAATCTTGGTGAGGAGATTGCCCAAGCCGTTTCAGACCAGATTTTTATTGATACTGGCCTACCTCTTGCCCCTCATAAACCACATCATAAAAAGGGAGACACTAACATAAAGGAGAAGATGAGTCATGATTAAGCGTCAAGGCATTATTGTTTATTTATATTACAATAGAGACTTACGTAAAATTGCCAAGTTTGGAGATGTTGTCTACCATTCTTATAAGATGCGTTATGTGCACCTTTATGTAGATGAGGACAAGGTCGAGGATATTTTGAAAGAGCTCGATGGAATGAAAGCAGTGAAAAAAGTTCTGCCTTCCTACTATTCTGATATTGATATGGACTTTGTAGGTAGTCTGGAACGTTACGACACCTCAGTCCCTGAACCGTTTAAGAACTTTTCTCTTTAATGAGAGAAAAGTTTTTTTCTTTTTAAAGAGTTATTCTTAAAGTAATGGAAACGATTACTGTCGCTAAAGCTTAGTTTTGTGTAGTTGACAATTGTCTGATAATTCTGTAAGCTATAAGATGGACTTTTTTAAGAAAATATTAAGGAGAAATCTTATGTCTAAAAAGATCACACTTATTGTGTTAGCCTTTTTTGCTTCCGTTTTCTTGGTTGCCTGTGGCAAGTCACCAGATGTGACTGCTAATGCCAATGGTACTAAGATTGGCGATACAATCAAAATTGGTGTTAACATGGAGTTGACAGGTGCCGTTGCAGCCTATGGTAAGGCGGAGCAGAATGGTATTAAGTTGGCTGTTGACGAAATTAACAAAGCTGGTGGCGTCGATGGCAAAAAGCTTGAGCTTGTCACAAAAGATAATAAATCTGAAAATGCTGAAGCTTCAACATCTTCAACGAACTTGGCTATTCAGAATAATGTAAATGCTATCGTTGGTCCAGCGACATCAGGTGCTGTTGCTGCGGCTAGCCTCGTATCACAAAAAACAGGGGTTCCTTTGCTGACACCTTCAGGTACGCAGGATGACCTTACGGTAGATGCTAATGGTACGAAGAAATTCGTTTTCCGTACAACCTTCAAGGATAGTTACCAAGGTAAAGTTTTGGCAGCTTATTCTTACAATAATTTGAATGCTAAGAAAGTAGTTCTCTACTATGATAATGCTTCAGATTATGCCAAAGGTATTGCGGATGAATTTAAGCGTGAATATAAAGGTCAAATCGTTACTGAAGCTACCTTTGCTTCAGGGGACAAGGACTATCAGTCAGCCTTGACTAAATTTAAAGACCTTGATTATGATGCTATTGTAATGCCAGGTTACTATACTGAGACTGGTATTATTACAAAACAAGCACGTGACCTTGGAATTGATAAACCAATCCTTGGACCTGACGGATTCAGTGATGCGAAATTTACTGAGCTTGCAGGTAAAAAGAATGCTTCAAACGTCTACTATGTATCAGGATATTCAACAAATGTTGCCCTTTCTGACAAGGCATCAGGATTCATCGAAGCATATAAGAAAGCTTACAACACTGACCCAAATATGTTTGCTGCTCTAGCTTACGATTCTGTTTATATGATTGCAGAAGCATCAAAAGATGCGAAAACATCAGTTGATATTGCTGATAACTTAGCACATTTGAAAAACTTTGTCGGGGTTACAGGTAAAATGACGATTGATAAGGATCATAACCCTATTAAAGCAGCTCTTATGGTTAAAAGAGATAATGGTGAAGAGGTTTCAGCGGAAGCCGTTGAAATTGAAAAATAATCTGTTATCTATACTAAAAATGAACTAGAAAGTTTGGTTAAATATGTTTTTTGAACAACTTCCCCAACAACTAGTCAATGGTATCATCTTGGGTAGTATCTATGCCTTACTTGCCCTTGGATATACCATGGTTTATGGGATTATCAAATTGATTAACTTTGCCCATGGAGACATCTATATGATGGGTGCCTTCGTTGGTTACTATGCGATTAATAGCCTTGGAATGAATTTCTGGGTTGCCCTTGTCTTTGCTATGCTTGTCTGTGCGATTTTAGGGGTTGTCATTGAGTTCTTGGCTTATCGCCCACTCCGTAATTCGACACGTATTTCTGCCTTGATTACGGCTATCGGTGTCTCATTCTTCCTTGAGTACATCATGGTTCTCTTTGTAGGTGCAGATACACGTTCATTCCCTCAAAAGATTGCGATTAAGACTTATCATCTTGGATCAATCTCTGTAACAAATGTACAATTGCTTATCTTGGTAGTTGCCCTTGTCCTTATGGTTGCTCTTCAATTGATTGTTAAAAAGACTAAGATGGGTAAAGCTATGCGTGCCGTATCTGTAGACAGTGATGCAGCTGAATTGATGGGTATTAATGTTAATAACACTATCAGCTTCACTTTTGCTCTTGGATCATCACTAGCAGGGGCAGCGGGTGTCCTTATTGGTCTTTACTATAACTCTATCGAACCTCTTATGGGTATGACGCCAGGTATTAAAGCCTTTGTAGCTGCCGTTCTTGGTGGTATCGGTATTATCCCTGGTGCAGCACTTGGTGGGTTTGTTATCGGTATTTTGGAGACATTATCAACTGCAATTGGTTTGTCAAGTTACCGTGATGCCATCGTTTATGGTGTCTTGATCGTTATCCTTTTGGTTCGCCCAGCGGGTATCCTCGGTAAAAATGTGAAAGAGAAGGTGTAAGACATGAAGAAAAATCTAAAAGTAAACCTTATTTGGTTTGGTCTTATCATTGGGCTCTTCCTTATCTTGAAAGGTCTTGAACTTTCAGGTATCATGAACCTTTACTACATCCAAATCTTAATGGGAATTGGGATCTCAATCCTTATGGGACTTGGTACTAATCTGGTTCTTGGTTTCTCAGGGCAATTTACACTTGGACAAGCTGGTTTCATGGCAATTGGTGCCTATTCATCAGCTATCATTACTGGTATGATGCCAACATATGACGGTTTCTACCTCTCAATGGTTGTCGGTGTCATCATCGCAGCTATTGTTGCCCTTATCTTTGGTCTACCTACCCTTCGTTTGAAAGGGGACTACCTTGCCATTGCAACTCTTGGTATGGCTGAAATCATCCGTATCATTATCGTTAATGGTGGTGAATTGACTAATGGTGCTGCTGGTTTGACAGGTATCCTTCCTTATACAAGTTGGCCTGTAATTTATTTCTTTGTGGTAATCATTACAATTTTGGTACTTAACTTCTTGCGTTCAGCAACTGGACGTCAAGCAATCACTCTTCGTGAAGATGAAATTGCTGCTGAGTCAATGGGTGTTAATGTCACAAAAATGAAGGTTCTTATCTTTGTTATTGGTGCCATGATTTCAGCGATTGCTGGTTCACTTTATGTCAGCTACATCGGTACAGTTGTGCCAAAAGATTTCACTATCATGAAATCAATTGATTACCTTATCATTGCCGTTCTTGGTGGTCTTGGATCTATCACAGGTACTATTATTGCTGCTGTTGTTCTTGGTATTATCAACATGTTCCTCCAAAACGTTTCAAACCTTCGTATGATTATTTACGCCTTGGCTTTGATTCTTGTAATGCTCTTCCGTCCAGGTGGACTTCTTGGAACAAAAGAACTCTATCTCTCAAAATTCTTCAATAAATCTAAGGAGGGCAAATAATAATGGCACTTCTTGAAGTTAAAAATCTAACTAAAAACTTCGGTGGTTTGACTGCCGTTGGTGATGTTTCAATGGAACTCAATGAAGGTGAGTTGGTTGGGCTTATCGGACCAAATGGTGCTGGTAAAACAACCTTGTTCAACCTTTTGACAGGTGTCTATGAGCCAAGTGAAGGAACGATTACACTTGATGGTACAGTCCTAAACGGTAAAGCACCTTATAAAATCGCTTCACTCGGTTTGTCACGTACATTCCAAAATATCCGTCTTTTCAAAGACATGACTGTGCTTGAAAATGTTCTTGTTGGTTTGTCAAATAAGCAACCTTCAAATTTCTTTGCATCTCTTTTGCGTTTGCCTAAGTACTACTCAAGTGAAGAAGAGTTAAAAGCAAAAGCTATGGAACTCTTGGCTATCTTCAACTTGGATGGTGAGGCAGATACGCTTGCGAAAAACTTAGCTTATGGGCAACAACGTCATTTGGAAATTGTTCGTGCACTTGCAACAGAACCAAAAATTCTTTTCCTTGATGAACCAGCTGCGGGTATGAATCCACAAGAAACAGCTGAATTGACTGCTCATATTCGTCAAATTCAAAAAGACTTTGGTATTACAATCATCTTGATTGAACATGATATGAGTTTGGTCATGGATGTTACTGAGCGTATCTATGTTTTGGAATACGGACGCTTGATTGCAGAAGGAACACCTGATGAAATTAAGAATAACAAACGCGTTATTGAAGCTTACTTGGGAGGTGAAGCATAATGGCTATGTTGAAAGTTGAAAATCTCTCAATTAAATATGGATCTATTGAAGCTGTTAAAAATGTTAGCTTTGAAGTTAATGAAGGTGAAGTTGTAACTCTTATCGGTGCTAACGGTGCAGGTAAAACATCAATTCTCCGTACAATCTCAGGTCTTGTTCGTCCAACTGAGGGAACCATTTCTTATCTCGGAAATGAGATCCACAAAACACCTGCACGTAAGATTGTTGCTGAAGGTTTAGCTCAAGTACCTGAGGGACGTCATGTATTTGCAGGATTAACCGTAATGGAAAATCTTGAAATGGGAGCTTTCCTTCATACAAATAAAGAAGAGAACGCAGCTCTCTTGAAAAAAGTCTTCCAACGTTTCCCACGCCTAGAAGAACGTAAGAATCAGGATGCAGCGACACTTTCTGGTGGTGAACAACAAATGCTTGCAATGGGCCGTGCCCTTATGAGTCGTCCAAAACTTTTGCTTTTGGATGAGCCTTCAATGGGACTTGCTCCAATCTTTATTCAGGAAATTTTTGATATTATCGAAGATATTAAGGCACAAGGGACTACCGTTCTTTTGATTGAGCAAAATGCCAATAAGGCTTTGTCAATTGCAGACCGTGGTTACGTTCTTGAAACTGGTAAAGTGGTTCTTTCAGGTACTGGTGAAGAACTTCTTGCATCAGATGAAGTTCGTAAAGCCTATCTTGGAGGATAAGAAAAAGCGCCCGAGGGCGTTTTTCTATCGTCTCATACTGATTGTAAAATACGAATTTTTCAGTAAAATATTGCAATCGGTTACAATTAGTGTGGTATAATACAAGTAAGAAATCATTCGGAGGAAAATGAAACATGGCAGTAAAAGATTTTATGACGAAACGTGTGGTTTATGTCTCACCAGAAACAACAGTTGCAGCAGCTGCAGATATTATGCGTGATAAAGAATTGCGCCGTTTGCCGGTAATTGAACACGATAAACTTGTTGGGCTTATTACAGAAGGTACAATGGCAGAGGCTTCACCATCAAAAGCAACAAGCTTGTCAATTTATGAAATGAACTATCTCCTTAATAAGACAAAAGTAGGAGATATCATGATTAAGAATGTCCTCACTGTTTCCAAATATGCTAGCCTTGAGGATGCAATCTATATCATGCTTCAAAATAAGGTTGGAGTTCTTCCGGTTGTGGACAATGACCAAATTTCAGGAATTATCACAGATAAAGATGTCTTTCGTGCTTTCTTGGAAATTTCTGGTTATGGTCAAGCTGGAATTCGTATTGGGTTGGAAGTTCCAGATACTCCACGTGTTTTGGAAAAAATTGCGAACCTTATCGCTAGTGAGAATCTCAACATCGAACGTACAATTGTTGCACCTAAAAATGACACCGTACTTCGTGTCGAACTCCAAGTTGAAGGAGAGATTGGAATTGAACAACTCAAGAAAGTTTTTGTAGAAGCAGGATTCACAGTTACTGAAATTGCAGAGACAGAAGCAAAAGAGTTAGACTAATAAAGAAGATAAAACAAATTCTTTAGACTTCAGTTATCCTAAAAAATAGAAAGTTTGTAGGAACAGTTCAGTGGAAATGAGATTATAATCCTTGCTTTTTCTAGTAATTAATGAACTACAGGCTTGAACTTTATACAATAAAAAAGAGGCTAGAACATATGTTCCAGCTTCTTTTTTATTAGTCTTGAAAATCATAAAGTGTTGTAGAGAGGTAGCGTTCACCATTGTCAGGCAAGAGTGTCAAGACTTTCTTACCTTCACCAAGTTCAGCAGCAATCTTAAGGGCGGCAGCAATAGCAGCACCTGATGAGATACCAGCTAGGAAACCTTCTTGGCTACCCAATGTACGTGATGTTGCGATAGCTTCATCAGAAGGAATACGCACAACACTGTCATATGATTTTGTATCCAATGTGTCAGGAATGAAACCAGTTGAGATACCTTGGATTTTGTGTGGTCCTGGTTTATCACCATTCAAGACAGCAGATTCGTCAGCTTCAATACCGTAAACCTTGATATTTGGATTAGCAGCCTTAAGGGTTTTTGAAACACCTGAAATAGTACCACCAGTACCGATACCAGCAACAAAAGCATCCAAACCTTCTGCACCAAAATCTTCAAGGATTTCTTGACCAGTTGTAGCCGCGTGGACAGCTGGGTTTGATGGGTTGGCAAATTGAAGTGGTACCCAACCGTTGCGTTCAGCAGCAACTTCTTTAGCTTTAGCAATCGCACCTTTCATTCCTTCGCTACCAGGAGTCAATACAAGTTCAGCTCCATAAGCTTGGATGATTTTACGACGTTCAACACTCATTGTGTCAGGCATTACGATAACAACTTTATAGCCTTTAGCAGCACCAACCCAAGCGAGACCAATACCAGTGTTACCTGAAGTTGGTTCAACAATGGTATCACCAGGTTTAATAGTACCAGCTTTTTCAGCATCTTCAATCATACGAAGAGCAATACGGTCTTTTACTGAAGAACCAGGGTTAAAGGCTTCGAGTTTAACGTAAACATCTGCTGATCCTTCTGGAACAATAGAGTTAAGTTTAATAACAGGTGTTTTTCCAACAAGTTCAGTGATTGAGTTGTAAATTGTCATATTTAAAATCCTCTTAATCTTTGATTGATGGTTTTAAGTATACGACGGTAGGCTCAACTTGTAAAATACATCTTCTTTATCACTGTGATAACGTTTGACTATCAGATAGGAATTTCAACGATTTTCTTTCCAGATTTTTCATAAGTGACTTTCCCTTGATAGAATTCGGTTAGTTCCTGACCGAGTCTTTTAATCTCAGACTCTTCGACAAATAAAGTAGTAGAAACATCTGATAAGAAAGTTGTATCAAATTCTTGGAGTCCTTCTTTTTCAAGGAAGTTGGAGAAGACTTGGTACTGAGAGTAGGTTAACTCTACGGTTAGTCCTGTTAATTCCTTGACTTCCACTCGACCAATTTCTTCAATAGCATGGGCAACGCTACCAGAGTAAGCGCGGATAAGACCACCTGCCCCAAGTTTGATTCCTCCAAAATAACGAGTCACAACAGCTACGACATTAGTAAGTCCTTGTTTTTCTAGAACAGTCAGCATAGGCACTCCGGCTGTTCCAGAAGGTTCGCCATCATCACTCGAACGTTTAATTTGACCATCATCTCCAACAATCATTGCAGAGCAAGAGTGATTGGCCTTGTGATGCTCTTTCTTTATCTGAGCGATGTACTCTCTTCCTTCCTCTTCACTACTAATACGTTTCAAGTGACAAATAAAACGAGATTTTTTTATTTCTTCTTCAACGATTCCATCGTTGGCAATAGTTTTGTAATCCATAAAAAAATTTTATCATAAAAAGATGAATTCAAACATATTTTCGAATAGAAAGATATGGTACCTAAAGAATATTATGGACGACTATTTACGAAAGAACAGTTGCTAGTGGACTATCACTCAGAGGCTTTGACATTAGAAAGCATGATAAAGGTCGATAAACAACTTAGATGTAAAAGATGTTATAGTCAGATAGAGGAAGATTGGCAATTACCGGAAGGTCAGTATTATTGCAGAGCATGTATTGTCTTTGGTAGAAATCAAGAAGGGAAAGAACTTTATTATTTTCTTTCAAAAACATCAGAAATTGAGTTTCCTGTTTTGAAGTGGTTAGGAGCACTGACTCCCTATCAAGCTGAGGTCTCAGAGAAGCTTTTAGAAACATATCAAAAACAGAAAGACAGCCTCGTACACGCTGTGACTGGTGCTGGTAAGACCGAGATGATTTATAAAATCGTTGCCTATGTTCTTGAAAATAAAGGTCGTGTAGCTATCGCAAGTCCTCGGGTTGATGTTTGTCGAGAGTTGTTTCTACGTATGCAGAGGGATTTTACTTGTAGTATTTCTCTGCTTCATGCTGAGAGTGAACCATATGATGGTAGTCCGATTGTAATAGCTACCACCCATCAACTACTAAAGTTTTACCAGAACTTTGACCTAGTTATCGTTGATGAAGTTGATGCATTCCCTTTTGTAGGAAATGTCATGTTAAATCATGCTGTGGAGCAGGCAAAGAAGGAAACCGGTCGTTATATTTATTTAACAGCAACTTCTACATTATCTTTAGAGGAGCAGGTGCGACTTGGATCTTTAGAAAAGCATCACCTTGCCAGACGTTTCCATGGAAATCCTTTAGTACTTCCTAAATTCTGCTGGCAGGGAAGACTACAAAAATCTCTAATGAGAGGCAAGCTTCCAAGACCTCTTGTTTATCAGATTAAAAAGCAACGTAAATCAAAGTTTCCTCTATTAATCTTTTTTCCAAATATAGCGATAGGTGAAAAGTTTACTAGCATTCTGCAAAAATATCTTCCAGACGAAAAAATGGCCTTTGTTTCCTCAAAAAGTGAGGAGCGTTCAACTGTCGTAGAGAAGTTCCGAGAAAAAGAACTATCCGTCTTAGTGACAACAACTATCCTCGAACGTGGTGTGACCTTTCCACAAGTAGATGTTTTTGTTTGCATGGCAAATCATCACTTATACACTAGTTCGAGTCTTATTCAGATAGGAGGTCGAGTTGGAAGATCCCCAGATAGACCGACAGGAAAGCTTTATTTCTTTCATGAAGGACTATCCAAATCTATGCTTCGTTGTCGAGAAGAAATAAAAGTTATGAATAAAAAAGGAGGATTTAACAATGAAGTGTCTACTATGTAATGACTGGATTGAATCAGTGCCAAAATTAAGAGACCTGATTACGTTTAACCAGAGAGAAGAGTACTCCTGCTTATCTTGTAAAAATCAGTTTAAAAAACTTTCAAAAGAAAGATGTCAAAATTGTAATAAGGAGTTACATAGAGATACCTGTATTGATTGTAAACTTTGGATGAAAAAAGGCTATATTCCTAAGCACCTTGCCATTTATCACTATGAAGAAAACATGAAAGATTATTTTAGCCGCTATAAATTTATGGGAGACTATTGTCTTAGAAAAACATTTCAAAAAGATATAAAAAATAAGTTAAAACCATTTTTGACGAAAGGTTTTACCATAGTGCCGGTCCCATTATCGGAAGAACGCTTGGCAGAAAGAGGATTTAACCAAGTTGAGGGATTGATAGAGGGAATTCCCTATCAGGATATCTTTGAGAAAAGAGATATTGAGAAGCAATCATCGAAAACACGCAAGGAGCGTTTAAGTCAAGATAATGCCTTCTGTCTCAAGAAAGGTATAGATGTACCAGATAAGATTATTATAGTGGATGATATCTATACAACAGGATCTACTTTATATCAGATGGTTCAACTATTAGAAGGTATAGGTATTAAAGAAGTTTTGACCTTTTCACTAGCTAGATAATAAAAATCCTTGCAAATTTTCATGAAAAGGATATAATATAGATAAAGAAAACGCTAACAAGCGAGAAAGAGGTCTTTTATGATTAAATATAGTATCCGTGGCGAAAACATCGAAGTAACTGAAGCACTTCGTGACTATGTTGAAAGTAAACTTAGCAAAGTTGAAAAATACTTCAACGAAGACCAAGAATTGAATGCACGTGTAAATCTTAAGGTTTATCGCGAAAAGACAGCTAAAGTAGAGGTTACTATTCCAACAGGTTCTGTAACACTAAGAGCAGAAGATGTTTCGCAAGATATGTATGGTTCTATTGACCTGGTGGTTGATAAGATTGAAAGACAAATCCGTAAAAATAAAACAAAAATTGCACGTAAGCATCGTGAAAAAGTTCCAACAGGAGAAGTGTTCTCAGCTGATTTTAATAACGAACAAGTTGAAGAAGCACCAGCTGTTGAAGTTGTAAGAACTAAAAACATTGAGTTGAAACCAATGGATGTTGAAGAAGCCATCCTTCAAATGGAGTTGTTGGGTCATGACTTCTTTATCTATACAGATAGTGAAGATCATACAACTAATGTTCTCTATAAACGAGAAGACGGAAACTACGGTTTGATTGAAGCTAAATAATTAAAAAATAAAGGAAGTAGGTTGAGAGACGTGCTTCCTTTATTTTTTTCAAAAACCCTATTGACAAGAATTTATTTGGGTGATAAGATATAAAAGTTGTCTTAATTGCCTTGCCACAAACTTGAAAAGGTTCCAAAACTTTAAAAAAGTTATTGACAAGACAGGTCAGAGATGATATTATAAATAAGCTGTTTCGCGAGAGACAGCGGACACGAGAAGTGAAAAAAAACTTCAAAAAAAGTGTTGACAAGTTATTCTAGATTTGCTAGAATATAGAAGTTGTCTTAAGAGAGACAAAGACCTTTGAGAACTGAATAAGAAACCAAGTGCAGGGTTATGATAGAAGAATTATAACCTGTCAATTTACAAGAATAAATCGTCAGACGACGGTAATGAGTTAACGCTCGAACAATTATTAAATTTTTTAATGAGAGTTTGATCCTGGCTCAGGACGAACGCTGGCGGCGTGCCTAATACATGCAAGTAGAACGCTGAAGAGAGGAGCTTGCTCTTCTTGGATGAGTTGCGAACGGGTGAGTAACGCGTAGGTAACCTGCCTTGTAGCGGGGGATAACTATTGGAAACGATAGCTAATACCGCATAACAATGGGTGACTCATGTCATTTATTTGAAAGGGGCAAATGCTCCACTACAAGATGGACCTGCGTTGTATTAGCTAGTAGGTGAGGTAACGGCTCACCTAGGCGACGATACATAGCCGACCTGAGAGGGTGATCGGCCACACTGGGACTGAGACACGGCCCAGACTCCTACGGGAGGCAGCAGTAGGGAATCTTCGGCAATGGGGGCAACCCTGACCGAGCAACGCCGCGTGAGTGAAGAAGGTTTTCGGATCGTAAAGCTCTGTTGTAAGTCAAGAACGAGTGTGAGAGTGGAAAGTTCACACTGTGACGGTAGCTTACCAGAAAGGGACGGCTAACTACGTGCCAGCAGCCGCGGTAATACGTAGGTCCCGAGCGTTGTCCGGATTTATTGGGCGTAAAGCGAGCGCAGGCGGTTTGATAAGTCTGAAGTTAAAGGCTGTGGCTCAACCATAGTTCGCTTTGGAAACTGTCAAACTTGAGTGCAGAAGGGGAGAGTGGAATTCCATGTGTAGCGGTGAAATGCGTAGATATATGGAGGAACACCGGTGGCGAAAGCGGCTCTCTGGTCTGTAACTGACGCTGAGGCTCGAAAGCGTGGGGAGCGAACAGGATTAGATACCCTGGTAGTCCACGCCGTAAACGATGAGTGCTAGGTGTTGGATCCTTTCCGGGATTCAGTGCCGCAGCTAACGCATTAAGCACTCCGCCTGGGGAGTACGACCGCAAGGTTGAAACTCAAAGGAATTGACGGGGGCCCGCACAAGCGGTGGAGCATGTGGTTTAATTCGAAGCAACGCGAAGAACCTTACCAGGTCTTGACATCCCGATGCTATTTCTAGAGATAGAAAGTTACTTCGGTACATCGGTGACAGGTGGTGCATGGTTGTCGTCAGCTCGTGTCGTGAGATGTTGGGTTAAGTCCCGCAACGAGCGCAACCCCTATTGTTAGTTGCCATCATTCAGTTGGGCACTCTAGCGAGACTGCCGGTAATAAACCGGAGGAAGGTGGGGATGACGTCAAATCATCATGCCCCTTATGACCTGGGCTACACACGTGCTACAATGGTTGGTACAACGAGTTGCGAGTCGGTGACGGCAAGCTAATCTCTTAAAGCCAATCTCAGTTCGGATTGTAGGCTGCAACTCGCCTACATGAAGTCGGAATCGCTAGTAATCGCGGATCAGCACGCCGCGGTGAATACGTTCCCGGGCCTTGTACACACCGCCCGTCACACCACGAGAGTTTGTAACACCCGAAGTCGGTGAGGTAACCTTTTGGAGCCAGCCGCCTAAGGTGGGATAGATGATTGGGGTGAAGTCGTAACAAGGTAGCCGTATCGGAAGGTGCGGCTGGATCACCTCCTTTCTAAGGAAAAACGGAATGTACTTGAGTTTCTTATTTAGTTTTGAGAGGTCTTGTGGGGCCTTAGCTCAGCTGGGAGAGCGCCTGCTTTGCACGCAGGAGGTCAGCGGTTCGATCCCGCTAGGCTCCATTGAATCGCAAGATTCAAGTATTGTCCATTGAAAATTGAATATCTATATCAAATTCCATATGTAATTAATTACATATAGATAGTAACAAGAAAATAAACCGAAACGCTGTGAATATTTAATGAGTTAGGTCGAAAGACCAAAATAAGGTTAAGTTAATAAGGGCGCACGGTGGATGCCTTGGCACTAGAAGCCGATGAAGGACGTGACTAACGACGAAATGCTTTGGGGAGCTGTAAGTGAGCAATGATCCAGAGATGTCCGAATGGGGGAACCCGGCAGGTAATGCCTGTCACTCATTACTGTTAAGGTAATGTAGAGGAAGACGCAGTGAACTGAAACATCTAAGTAGCTGCAGGAAGAGAAAGCAAAAGCGATTGCCTTAGTAGCGGCGAGCGAAACGGCAAGAGGGCAAACCGAAGAGTTTACTCTTCGGGGTTGTAGGACTGCAACGTGGACTTAAAGATTATAGAAGAACTACCTGGGAAGGTAGGCCAAAGAGAGTAATAGCCTCGTATTCGAAATAGTCTTTATACCTAGCAGTATCCTGAGTACGGCGAGACACGAGAAATCTCGTCGGAATCTGGGAGGACCATCTCCCAACCCTAAATACTCTCTAGTGACCGATAGTGAACCAGTACCGTGAGGGAAAGGTGAAAAGCACCCCGGGAGGGGAGTGAAATAGAACCTGAAACCGTGTGCCTATAACAAGTTCGAGCCCGTTAATGGGTGAGAGCGTGCCTTTTGTAGAATGAACCGGCGAGTTACGATATGATGCGAGGTTAAGTTGAAGAGACGGAGCCGTAGGGAAACCGAGTCTTAATAGGGCGTATTAGTATCATGTCGTAGACCCGAAACCATGTGACCTACCCATGAGCAGGTTGAAGGTGAGGTAAAACTCACTGGAGGACCGAACCAGGGCACGTTGAAAAGTGCTTGGATGACTTGTGGGTAGCGGAGAAATTCCAAACGAACTTGGAGATAGCTGGTTCTCTCCGAAATAGCTTTAGGGCTAGCGTTGATGTTAAGTCTCTTGGAGGTAGAGCACTGTTTGGGTGAGGGGTCCATCCCGGATTACCAATCTCAGATAAACTCCGAATGCCAACGAGATATAATCGGCAGTCAGACTGCGAGTGCTAAGATCCGTAGTCGAAAGGGAAACAGCCCAGACCACCAGCTAAGGTCCCAAAATATATGTTAAGTGGAAAAGGATGTGGGGTTGCACAGACAACTAGGATGTTAGCTTAGAAGCAGCTATTCATTCAAAGAGTGCGTAATAGCTCACTAGTCGAGTGACCCTGCGCCGAAAATGTACCGGGGCTAAAACATATTACCGAAGCTGTGGATACCTTTATAGGTATGGTAGGAGAGCGTTCTATGTGCGAAGAAGGTGTACCGTGAGGAGTGCTGGAGCGCATAGAAGTGAGAATGCCGGTATGAGTAGCGAAAGACAGGTGAGAATCCTGTCCACCGTAAGACTAAGGTTTCCAGGGGAAGGCTCGTCCGCCCTGGGTTAGTCGGGACCTAAGGAGAGACCGAAAGGTGTATCCGATGGACAACAGGTTGATATTCCTGTACTAGAGTATATAGTGATGGAGGGACGCAGTAGGCTAACTAAACCAGACGATTGGAAGTGTCTGGCCAAGCAGTGAGGTGTGATATGAGTCAAATGCTTATATCTATAACATTGAGCTGTGATGGGGAGCGAAGTTTAGTAGCGAAGTTAGTGATGTCACACTGCCGAGAAAAGCTTCTAGCGTTAATTATACTCTACCCGTACCGCAAACCGACACAGGTAGTCGAGGCGAGTAGCCTCAGGTGAGCGAGAGAACTCTCGTTAAGGAACTCGGCAAAATGGCCCCGTAACTTCGGGAGAAGGGGCGCTGACTTATGGTCAGCCGCAGTGAATAGGCCCAAGCAACTGTTTATCAAAAACACAGCTCTCTGCTAAATCGTAAGATGATGTATAGGGGGTGACGCCTGCCCGGTGCTGGAAGGTTAAGAGGAGTGCTTAGCAATAGCGAAGGTATGAATTGAAGCCCCAGTAAACGGCGGCCGTAACTATAACGGTCCTAAGGTAGCGAAATTCCTTGTCGGGTAAGTTCCGACCCGCACGAAAGGCGTAATGATTTGGGCACTGTCTCAACGAGAGACTCGGTGAAATTTTAGTACCTGTGAAGATGCAGGTTACCCGCGACAGGACGGAAAGACCCCATGGAGCTTTACTGCAGTTTGATATTGAGTATCTGTACCACATGTACAGGATAGGTAGGAGCCTATGACCTCGGGACGCCAGTTTCGAGTAAGGCGTTGTTGGGATACTACCCTTGTGTTATGGCTACTCTAACCCAGATAGGTTATCCCTATCGGAGACAGTGTCTGACGGGCAGTTTGACTGGGGCGGTCGCCTCCTAAAAGGTAACGGAGGCGCCCAAAGGTTCCCTCAGAATGGTTGGAAATCATTCGCAGAGTGTAAAGGTATAAGGGAGCTTGACTGCGAGAGTTACAACTCGAGCAGGGACGAAAGTCGGGCTTAGTGATCCGGTGGTTCCGCATGGAAGGGCCATCGCTCAACGGATAAAAGCTACCCTGGGGATAACAGGCTTATCTCCCCCAAGAGTTCACATCGACGGGGAGGTTTGGCACCTCGATGTCGGCTCGTCGCATCCTGGGGCTGTAGTCGGTCCCAAGGGTTGGGCTGTTCGCCCATTAAAGCGGCACGCGAGCTGGGTTCAGAACGTCGTGAGACAGTTCGGTCCCTATCCGTCGCGGGCGTAGGAAATTTGAGAGGATCTGCTCCTAGTACGAGAGGACCAGAGTGGACTTACCGCTGGTGTACCAGTTGTTCTGCCAAGAGCATCGCTGGGTAGCTATGTAGGGAAGGGATAAACGCTGAAAGCATCTAAGTGTGAAGCCCACCTCAAGATGAGATTTCCCATGATTTTATATCAGTAAGAGCCCTGAGAGATGATCAGGTTGATAGGTTAGAAGTGGAAGTGTGGTGACACATGTAGCGGACTAATACTAATAGCTCGAGGACTTATCCAAAGAAAGTAACTGAGACATATTGACAACGATTTGGTTTCTTGATACAGTATAGATATTCAATTTTGAGTTGAGAATACTCAGAGTTAAGTGACGATAGCCTAGGAGATACACCTGTTCCCATGCCGAACACAGAAGTTAAGCCCTAGTACGCCTGATGTAGTTGGGGGTTGCCCCCTGTTAGATACGGTAGTCGCTTAGCGCAAAGGGAGTTTAGCTCAGCTGGGAGAGCATCTGCCTTACAAGCAGAGGGTCAGCGGTTCGATCCCGTTAACTCCCATAGGTCCCGTGGTGTAGCGGTTATCACGTCGCCCTGTCACGGCGAAGATCGCGGGTTCGATTCCCGTCGGGACCGTCAAGTAGAAATATTTGAGACTCGTTAGCTCAGTTGGTAGAGCAATTGACTTTTAATCAATGGGTCACTGGTTCGAGCCCAGTACGGGTCATATATGCGGGTGTGGCGGAATTGGCAGACGCACCAGATTTAGGATCTGGCGCTTAACGGCGTGGGGGTTCAAGTCCCTTCACCCGCATTATAGAAAAGTTAGCCGGCTTAGCTCAGTTGGTAGAGCATCTGATTTGTAATCAGAGGGTCGCGTGTTCAAGTCATGTAGCCGGCATAAAGATGGTCCGTTGGTCAAGGGGTTAAGACACCGCCTTTTCACGGCGGTAACACGGGTTCGAATCCCGTACGGACTATATTTTGAGTAACTTAGGTTACTCTTTTTATTTTGTTTCTTTTTTTTATATGTTATAATAGCTTATAATACTATTTTGAGGTGAATTTATGTCTAAAGTTTTTGTTTTTGGTCATCAAAACCCTGATTCTGATGCAATCGGGTCTTCTTATGGATACGCTTATTTGAAACGTCAACTTGGTGTTGATGCTGAAGCTGTTGCTTTGGGTACTCCTAACGAGGAAACTGCTTTTGTTCTTGATTATTTTGGTGTTGAAGCACCACGAGTGGTTGAATCAGCTCAGTCTGAGGGTGTTAATCAAGTTATTCTTACAGACCATAATGAGTTTCAACAATCTATTTCAGATATTAAGGACGTTGAAGTTATTGAGGTAGTCGACCATCACCGTGTAGCTAACTTTGAAACTGCTAATCCATTAATGATGCGATTAGAACCTGTTGGATCTGCATCTTCAATTGTTTATCGTATGTTTAAAGAAAACAATGTTGAGGTTCCTAAGGAAGTAGCTGGTTTGCTTCTTTCAGGTTTGATTTCAGATACTCTTCTTCTTAAATCTCCAACTACACATGCTTCAGATCCTGCAGTTGCAGCTGAACTTGCAGAAATTGCTGGTGTTAATCTTGAAGAATATGGTCTTGCTATGCTTAAAGCTGGTACTAATCTTTCTTCAAAATCTGCTGAAGAACTCATTGACATTGATGCAAAGACATTTGAATTGAATGGTAATCAAGTTCGTGTTGCACAAGTTAATACAGTTGATATTTCTGATGTTCTTTCTCGTCAAGCGGAAATTGAAGAAGCTATTAATAACTCAATTAAAAACAATGGTTACTCTGACTTTGTCTTAATGATTACTGATATTCTTAATTCTAATTCAGAAATTCTTGCACTTGGTTCAAATACTGATAAGGTTGAAGCTGCTTTCAATTTTGTTTTAGATAATAATCATGCTTTCCTTGAAGGAGCTGTTTCTCGTAAGAAACAGGTAGTTCCTCAGTTGACTGAAAGCTTTAATGCGTAAAATTAGGCCAGTAGGCCTTTTTTTAGTACTCTGATTAATGGTATAATAGTTTTTATGATAATACAATTTAACCCAACTAAACTATGTAAGCAACCTTTTTTTATGAAAATAGTGAATTATCTATATCTTAATCAGCCTGTGACCCTGAGAGCAATAAAAAGGCAGTTTCCTTTTCAAAAGAATATCGATAAATTAATTGAGGAGTTTGTAAAAGCAGGCTATATTGAACGATTCGAGAAACGTTATCGTTTATTAATTAGTCTTGTGTCAGATTCTTCTAAAATTGATTTAGAACAGCATTTTTTTATTGATGATGATTCTACTTGTTATTTTGAACTATTAAATCGTAGATTTGTTACTGAGATAAGTAATTCTACTAATGAAGTTGTTATTGTTGAACAAACGAGTATAACGAGAGACGATCTTACGATTTCAAATTATTTCTATAAATTAAGTGAAAATCTACCATTATCGGAAGAGCAGAATAGATTATATGACATATTAGGGGATGTTAATCCTGAATATTTTTTGAAACATGTTACGACTTTTCTTTTAAAATACGTTAGGAAGGAATATGCACTTCAAAAAAGGAGGAATATTTTTGTTGATGCTTTAGAATTATTAGGGTACCTTGTTCAAGTAGAAGAAGGGCGTTATCTTTTGAATATGGATTTAGATTCCGAAGCATTAGTTTTTAGTGCAAAAAAAGACTAGTTTTATTACTAGTCTTTTTTATGACAACTTTAACGATTCCTTAGTTCAAGATAACGTTTGTACCAGATGTTAACATAAGATTGTGAAAATGGCCCCTTACCATTGTTAATCCAATCTACCAAGATTTTAACATGTTCCTTTAAGATATAGTCAATATCAGGAGAGTAATGCATTTCTTTTTTATGTGTTTCATACTCATCTACATCTAGCAATTTTTTTTCACCATCAGCGAAGACTTTGACATCTAGGTCATAGTCTATATATTTTAGTGCTTCTTGGTCCAAAATATATGGACTAGCTAAATTGCAGTAGTAGGAAATGCCGTTATCCCTAATCATGGCTATAATATTAAACCAGTATTTTTTGTGGAAATAAACAATAGCAGGTTCACGTGTTACCCATCGTCTTCCGTCTGCTTCAGTAACGAGGGTGTGGTCGTTAACGCCAATAACAGCATTCTCAGTTGTCTTTAGTACCATAGTATCGCGCCAAGTACGGTGCAAACTACCATCATGCTTATAACTTTGAATTGTGATAAAGTCGCCTTCTTTTGGTAATTTCATGGCGTCCTCTTTCTACAATAAGGGTTATCCTCTTTATTGTATCATAATTTTGTGAAAAGAGGGGGAATACCTATAAATATTCTCTTAGAGCGGATGCTATCGCATCAAAGTCATAACCTTTTCGGGCTAAAGATTGTGTCAAGCGTTGTTTAAGCTCATAACCATCGTATTTTTTACTAAATTTTTGATATTGCTTATCAATTTCTTTATAAAGGAGGGCTTGTTCATTTTCTTCATCTGCTTCAAGTTCTAGATAATCGATTGCTAGTTTACTTTCTTGGAATGAAAAACCTTTATTGATAAGGCTTTGAGTTAATTTGTCTTTTAGGGCTTTAGATGGTAGTTTTCCCTGATATTTTCGTAACAGTTTTGAAGCTACTCTAATGGCTATTTCTGAGAAATCAAATTGGCTTAAAACATCGTCAATGATTTGTTTGTTACAACCTTTTTGAAGCCATTTTTGCTTCAGCACATAGGCCCCTTTATCACCTGAATTCAGATTTTGTTGAGCTAGACTCTCTAGGAGTTTGTAATCATCAATCCAATGATCTTTTTTTAGATTATCAATAATTTTGGGAATTATATGAGGGTTTATTTCATGTTTAAAAAGGTAATCTTTTACTTCTTTCTCACTACGTTGTTTAAATGAAATAAAATAGAGAGCTAAGTTTTTACCATGCGAGAACTGAGCAAAGGATTTAATATCCTCTAGTTGATCTTTGTCCAGTATCATTTCTTTAGTCAACATGTATTTAACGATGGTATCTTCTGTAACGTAGAGACTCTCTTTTTTGTCTATCTCAAGGAGATAAAGTCTCTTTTTCTTTTCGATTTTTGTGATTTTCATAGTTATTATTATATCAAAATGTTAGAATGGTAGTATGAATTTACAAGTGAAACAGCGTATCCCGCTTAAGATAAAACGCATGGGAATCAATGGCGAAGGCATTGGTTTTTATAAGAAAACTCTAGTTTTTGTACCAGGGGCTTTGAAGGGTGAAGAGGTGTTCTGTCAGATTGTTTCTGTTAAGAGAAACTTTGTTCAGGCGAAATTATTAAAGATCAATAAACCTTCTAAGTTTCGTGTCGAACCTGCATGTAGTATTTATGAAGATTGTGGTGGTTGCCAGTTAATGCATCTTCGTTATGATAAGCAATTAGAGTTTAAAACTGACTTGTTAGGACAAGCCTTGAAGAAGTTTAAACCGGCTAATTTTGAGTCATATGACATTCGTCCAACAATAGGGATGGAGCAACCACAACATTACCGAGCTAAACTACAATTTCAAACCCGTTCTTTTGGTGGCTCAGTTAAATCTGGCTTATTTGCGGAAGGGAGTCATCGCCTCATTAATATTGATGATTGCCTAGTTCAGGATGAGCTAACTCAAGCCATTATGAATAAGGTGACAAATTTGTTAGATAAATACAAGTTACCAATTTATAATGAGCGCAAAATTGCTGGAATTCGGACAGTTATGATACGACGTGCTTTGGGTTCAAATCAGGTTCAGTTGATTTTTGTAACCTCTAAATCAGTTTCTTTCACAAAATTAGTTAAGGAATTGACGGAAAGTTTTCCAGAGATTGTAACTATTGCTGTCAATTATAATTATTCGAAATCTAGCGAGATTTATGGTCAAGAGACGGAAATTCTTTGGGGGCAAGACGCTATTCAAGAAGAGGTACTGGACTATAACTTTGCTCTCTCTCCTCGTGCATTTTACCAGTTGAATCCTCAACAAACAGAGGTACTCTATGGTCAGGCCGTCGAAGCTTTGGATGTAGGTAAGGCTGAACACCTTATTGATGCTTATTGTGGGGTTGGTACTATTGGACTTGCTTTTGCAAATAAGGTAAAGAGTATTCGAGGTATGGATATCATTCCAGAGGCTATTGAGGATGCTAGAAAGAATGCTAAATCACTTGGGTTGGAGAATGCTCACTATGAGGTGGGTAAGGCTGAGGATATTATTCCTCGTTGGTACAAGGAAGGCTATCGAGCAGATGCTCTTATTGTGGATCCACCTAGAACTGGTTTAGATGATAAGCTACTTAAAACGATACTGGCCTACACTCCTGAAAAAATGGTTTATGTTTCATGTAATGTATCTACTTTGGCTAGAGACCTAGTTTCTTTGGCTAAAGTTTATGATGTTAATTATATTCAGTCAGTAGACATGTTTCCTCATACAGCTCGAACAGAAGCAGTTGTGAAGCTGACTAAGAAAATGTGATAAAACCTAACATAAAAAACAAGAAATTTTCCAAATTGTTGGAAAATTTCTTTATTTTTCTGAAAAATAGGAGTATAATAGGCTTATCGATTTTTTAAAGGAGGAGCGTATGAAAAAGAGCTTCATTCATCAACAAGAGGAAATTTCTTTTGTGAAGAATACTTTTACACAGTATTTGATTGATAAACTTGACGTCGTTGAAGTGCAAGGGCCTATTTTGAGTAAGGTCGGGGATGGTATGCAGGATAATTTGAGCGGTATTGAAAATCCTGTAACTGTTAATGTGCTTCAGATTCCTGACGCAACATACGAAGTTGTTCACTCATTAGCAAAATGGAAACGCCATACTTTGGCTCGTTTTGGTTTCAATGAAGGTGAAGGGCTCGTGGTTAATATGAAGGCTCTTCGTCCAGATGAAGATTCATTGGATGCAACGCACTCTGTTTACGTTGACCAATGGGACTGGGAAAAAGTTATTCCTGACGGACATCGTAATATCGCTTACTTGAAAGAAACTGTTGAAACCATTTATAAGGTTATTCGTTTGACTGAGCTAGCAGTTGAAGCACGTTACGATATTGAAGCTATTTTACCTAAGAAAATTACCTTCATCCATTCAGAAGAACTTGTTGAGAAGTACCCTGATTTGACACCAAAAGAGCGTGAAGATGCTATTACTAAGGAATATGGTGCTGTATTCTTGATTGGTATCGGTGGTGTTCTTCCTGATGGAAAACCACATGATGGTCGTGCACCTGACTATGATGACTGGACAACTGAGTCTGAGAATGGTTACCATGGTTTGAATGGGGATATCTTGGTTTGGAATGAACAATTAGGACATGCCTTTGAATTGTCATCAATGGGTATTCGTGTTGATGAAGATGCCCTTAAACGTCAGGTTGAAATTACTGGCGACCAAGATCGTTTGAAATTGGATTGGCACCAAGCCTTGTTACATGGCCTTTTCCCACTAACAATTGGTGGAGGTATTGGTCAGTCACGTATGGCTATGTTCTTGCTTCGTAAGAAACATATTGGTGAGGTTCAAACTTCAGTTTGGCCAGATGCCGTTCGTGAAAGTTACGAAAATATCTTGTAAAAAAAAGCACTAACGAAAGTTAGTGTTTTTTGGTTAGTAATTGCTGTGTATAATTGATCAATGAATTTGCTATTGGTGTAGATATGATGAGAGCTGGCTTCGTTTTTCTCATAAAGAAAAAACCTATCCCTTGAAGGAGATAGGTTTTTAGATTAATCGCCACTACGGAAAAAAGCATCGTAAAGAGCTCTGACAGCTGCTTTTTCTTGCTCGGTTTCAATTACAAACATAACAGAAACCTCACTAGAACCTTGAGAAATCATTTCTAGGTTAATATGTTTTTCAGAGAGCGCTTTAGCCGCTGTCGCTGTAACACCGATGTGGTCTTTCATGTTTTCGCCAACAATCATGAGGATTGAAAGGCCATGTTCAATTTCAACTTCATCAACACCGAGTTCACGAGTCAAGTATGAAAGAATTTCTTGTTCTTTGATTGGGGTAAGTTCACGTTCTCGAATAATGATTGAGAGATCATCGATTCCAGAAGGCATGTGTTCCCAACGGATGTTTAAATCTTCCAAAATTTGGAGGACCTTACGTCCAAAACCAACTTCACGGTTCATGAGGTATTTGGTCATATTGATGCTGACGAATTTATCATCACTCGCGATACCAACGACAGGAACAGTTGCACCCTTGTGTTCAAGAATAATGCGTGTGCCTGGATGGTCTGGATTATTAGTGTTTTTAATAACCAACGGAATTTTACCACGATAGGCAGGCAGTAGAGCCTCATCATGAAGAACCGAGAATCCAGCATAAGCCAATTCACGCATTTCTTTATAAGTTAACTCAGGAATAGAATGTGGTTCATGAACGACACCAGGATGGGCTGCGAAAATACCATCTACATCTGTGAAGTTTTCATATAAGTCTGCCTTAACTCCAGCTGCAACGATAGAACCTGTGATATCAGAGCCTCCACGTGAGAAAGTACAAATTTGATTATCAGGGGTAACACCAAAGAAACCAGGGATAACAAGAACCTCATCTGATTCACGAAGCTCTTCCAATTTGTCATAAGCTCCTGGAAGGATACGAGCATTTCCAGGTTCGCTTGAGACAAAAATACCAGCTTGGCGAGGGTGAACGTAACGTGCTTCAATACCATTATTACGGAAATATTCAGCGATTAATTTTGCGTTATTATCTTCCCCTGCAGCTAGGAAAGTATCATAAAGGAAATCATTATCTTCAATCGGAAGAGTGGCAAGATCGTTGATAGATTTAGCAATCTTTGCCATTTCTGTTGATTTGAAGCCTAGCTCATCTACCATAGCTTGGTAGCGGTTAATAATCCATTCTTGGTCAGCTTTGACATCAGCACCTTTTGTGTAGTGTTTATAGTATTTAATCAAGGCGTCTGTGACTTTGGTATCTTCATCGTTACGTTTACCTGGGGCAGAGACAACGACAAAGCGACGTTCAGGGTCAGATTTTACAATGTTTAAGACTTTTTCTAACTGTGTGGCTGAAGCAAGTGAGCTTCCACCGAATTTGATGACTTTCATAGTTACTCCAAAAATTTTAAATTACTCTACAATTATAGCAAAATTCTGACAATTTGTCACATTGTTTTTAAAAGCGAGTAAGATTTAGTCTGATTATGGTACAATAAGGAAAGAAAAGGAGGATATCCCGTGGTAGAGGCAATTATTTTTGATATGGATGGTGTCCTTTTTGACACTGAAAAATATTATTATGATCGACGTGCAAGTTTCTTAGCTCAAAAGGGAATTTCAATCGACCATTTACCCCCGTCTTTCTTTATAGGTGGAAATACCAAGCAAGTTTGGGAAAATATTCTCAGAGATGACTATGATAACTGGGATGTGCCAACTTTACAAGAAGAGTATAATGCCTATAAACAAGACAACCCCTTACCCTACAAAGAATTAATCTTTCCTGATGTTTTGAAAGTCTTGAATGAAGTGAAATCTCGAGGGCTGAAAATAGGTTTGGCTTCTAGCTCAGTGAAGGCAGATATCCTTAGAGCTTTGGAGGAAAATCATTTGGATGGTTTCTTTGATGTGGTTCTTTCAGGAGAAGAATTTAAAGAGAGTAAACCCAATCCAGAGATTTATCTGACAGCATTGAAGCATTTGAATGTGGAAGCAAATCAGGCTTTGATTATCGAAGATAGCGAAAAGGGGATTGCTGCTGGAGTCGCTGCAGGTGTTGAGGTTTGGGCCATTAAAGATAATCGTTTTGGCATGGATCAAGGTGCAGCCAAAGGCTTGTTGGATAACCTTGTAGGTGTTTTAGATTTATTAAAATAGAAGTGACACCGAGTTGTAGAACTCGGTGTTTTGATGTATCAAATTAAAAAACTCTAAGTTTCTGTTGACCTTTAGATGGACTATGGTATACTAGAAAATAACGATGAATGATTTGATAATCAAATTATCTATTCATCAAATAAAATTGTGATAAAAATATAAAGAACATACGGTTTTCATATAGGAACTAGTTATCGGAGGAATGCAAAAAATGGCTTACGAAACAATTCTTTATAGTGTTGAAGATGGAGTAGCAACTTTAACACTTAATCGTCCAGAAGTGCAAAATGGGTTTAATATTCCAGTTTGTGATGAGATTATGGCTGCAATTGAGGAAGCTAAACAAGATGCGTCAGTAAAATTCTTGGTAATCAATGCTAATGGGAAAGTCTTTTCTGTTGGTGGTGACCTTGATCAAATGCAAAAAGCGGTTGCTGTAGATGATGTACAGTCTTTGGTTCGTATTGCTGAGCAGGTAAATGAAATTTCTTTTGCTCTTAAAAAATTGCCTAAGCCAGTCATCATGGTAGTTGATGGCCCATGTGCAGGTGCTGCGGCTAACTTAGCTGTTGCAGCTGACTTTACGATTGCATCTGATAAAGCTAAATTCATCCAAGCTTTTGTAGGTGTTGGTTTGGCACCTGACGCTGGAGGTCTCTACCTTTTGACACGTTCAATCGGTATTAACCGTGCGACTCAAATTACCATGACAGGAGAACCAGTATCAGCTGAAAAAGCCTTGGCCTGGGGAATTGCCTACAAAGTTGTTGAGTCAGAAAAACTTGAAAAAACTGTGAGTCAATTGATTAAAAAATTGAACCGTTCTTCAGTGAATTCCTTTAAAGCCATTAAAGAAATGGTTTGGGAATCTGAATTTGCAGGATGGGAAAATTACGCTAAGTTGGAACTTGATTTGCAAAAATCTCTTGCCTTCACTGAGGACTTCAAAGAAGGGGTACGTGCTTATAGTGAGCGTCGTCGACCTAAATTCCAAGGGAAATAACCACATTTTCTAAAAGAAAAACTAAAGTTTTTTAATCGGGCTTGCGAATTTAGTTTGAGTCTGATATAATTTGAAAGTCAAAGTTTTATTGAAAGGAGTCTGGTGTGAATTACGACAAAATTGATGGCTATCTTGTTGATATTTTTAATAACGTAGTTATTATCGAAGAAGCAAGTTTAAAGAATTCAAAATTTAACGATGTTTCCCTCAAGGAAATGCATACCATTGATGTGATCGGTACACATCCAGATACGACACCAAGTGCAGTAGCTAAAGAACTCATGTTAACTCTTGGTACTGTAACAACTTCTCTCAATAAACTTGAAAAGAAAGGTTATATTGTCCGTACGCGTTCATCAGTTGACCGTCGTGTGGTCCATCTATCGCTTTCTAAAAAGGGTCGTTTGGTATATCGTCTTCACCGTCGTTTTCATAAATCAATGGTGATGAGGATTACAGAAGGCTTTAACGACGAGGAATTGAAGGTTATGAGCAAGGGATTGGAAAATCTCCACGCCTTTCTTGAGGAGTTGAAATAATGGCATTTGCAAAAATTAGTCAGGTTGCCCATTATGCACCTGCTCAGGTCGTGACTAATGATGACCTATCAAAAATCATGGATACTAGCGACGAGTGGATTCGCTCACGCACAGGTATTCAGGAACGTCGCATCTCATTGAATGAGAACACGAGTGATTTAGCTACCAATGTTGCCCATCAGCTATTAGAAAAATCAGGATTATCGCCTGAGGAGCTAGACTTTGTTTTAGTTGCAACGATTTCTCCGGATAGCTCTATGCCGTCAGTAGCGGCTCGAGTTCAAGGAGCGATCGGTGCAGTCAATGCTTTTGCTTTTGATATTACTGCAGCATGTAGTGGTTTCGTCTTTGCCTTGGCAACAGCAGAAAAATTGATTAAGTCAGGTGTCTACAAAAAAGGTCTAGTTATTGGTGCTGAAGTCCTTTCTAAAACTTTAGACTGGTCTGACCGTACAACAGCTGTCCTCTTTGGAGATGGTGCTGGTGGAGTTCTCTTGGAAGAAACTGAAGAAGAACATTTCTTCGGAGAATCTTTGAATACCGATGGTAGCAAGGGCGGTCTTGAGTCAGGAGCCTCTGCAGTTATCTCGCCTTATTCAGATGAGTCTGATCAGCCTAATCCCTATATGCAAATGGATGGGAAAGCGATCTTTGATTTTGCCGTTAAGACAGTTTCAAAGAGCATTAAGGCCTTGGTTGAAGAAAAAGGTGAACCTGATTACTTCCTTCTTCACCAAGCTAATATTCGTATTTTGGATATTATGGCTAAGAAAATCGATGTCAGTCGTGATAAATTCTTGGCAAACATGATGTCTTATGGTAATACCAGTGCGGCAAGTATCCCAATTTTGCTTTCTGAAAACGTGGCAAATGGGACCTTAAAATTAGACAGCGGTCAAACAATTCTTTTATCAGGTTTTGGTGGGGGTTTGACATGGGGCAGTCTTATTGTTAAAATCTAGTTATATAAATTATGCACCAGCATAGATTATAAGAAATATATTTATCTTAAAGGAGAAATTAAAATGGCAGTATTTGAAAAAGTACAAGAAATCATCGTTGAAGAACTTGGGAAAGATGCAGAAGAAGTAAAAGTAGAAACTACTTTTGACGAACTTGACGCTGACTCACTTGACGTGTTCCAAGTTATCTCAGAAATCGAAGATGAATTCGATATCCAAATCGAAACTGAAGAAGGTCTTAACACTGTTGGTGACCTTGTTGCTTACGTAGAAGAAAAAACTAAATAAGCAGGGCATAGAGAATATTCTTATTGGGGATATTCTCCTTTGTTTATACAATTACTTTGATTATTAAACTATTTATTTGATTAGAAAATCGAAAAAAAGGTGAAAAATGAAATCTCGTATTACAGAACTGTTAGGAATTAAATATCCAATCTTCCAAGGTGGTATGGCCTGGGTTGCTGTTGGCGACTTGGCTGGAGCCGTTTCAAGTGCTGGTGGACTCGGAATTATTGGTGGTGGTAATGCCCCTAAAGAAGTGGTAAAAGCTAATATTGATAGAGTAAAACAAATCACTGACAAACCATTCGGTGTTAATATCATGCTTTTGTCACCATTTGCAGATGACATCGTCGACCTCGTTATTGAAGAAGGCGTTAAGGTTGTTACAACAGGTGCCGGAAACCCAGGTAAATATATGGAGCGTTTCCACGAAGCTGGAATTACAGTAATCCCAGTTATTCCATCGGTAGCACTTGCTAAACGTATGGAAAAACTTGGAGCGGATGCTGTTGTCGCAGAAGGTATGGAAGCTGGTGGTCACATCGGTAAATTGACAACTATGGCTCTTGTTCGCCAGGTTGCGGATGCGGTATCTATCCCAGTTATTGGTGCTGGTGGTGTTGCTGATGGACGTGGTATGGCTGCTGTTCTTATGCTTGGAGCAGAAGCTGTTCAGGTTGGTACGCGTTTCGCTGTTGCTAAGGAATCTAATGCACACCAAAACTTCAAAGATAAGATTTTGAAGGCTAAAGATATTGATACTGTTATTTCAGCCTCAGTTGTTGGACACCCAGTTCGTGCGATTAAGAATAAATTGGCTACAGAATATAACCAAGCTGAAAAAGATTTCTTGGCTGGTAAAAAGACTCAAGAGGAAATTGAAGAGCTTGGTGCGGGTGCCCTTCGTAACGCTGTTGTTGATGGAGATGTGGAATATGGTTCAGTTATGGCTGGACAAATTGCAGGTCTTGTTCGTAAAGAAGAAACATGTGCAGAAATCTTGGAAGACCTTTACACTGGTGCTGCCAAGGTGATTAAAGAAGAAGCTGCTCGTTGGGCAGATGTAAACGTCTAAAAACGTCGAAAGGATTAGGATAGTGACAAAACGTGCGTTCTTATTTGCTGGTCAAGGGGCTCAGAAATTGGGCATGGCGAGCGATTTGTATGCGACTTATCCCGTTGTCAAAGAGACATTTGATACGGCTAGTCGTATTCTAGGTTATGATTTGCGTGAATTGATTGATTCTAACGAAGAAAAACTTAATCAGACACGCTATACTCAACCAGCTATTTTGACAACGTCAGTAGCCATTTATCGCCTTTTGGCAGAAAATGGTATCACTCCTGATATTGTTGCCGGTCTCTCTTTGGGTGAATATTCTGCCCTAGTTGCGGCTGGAGCACTCTCATTTGAGGATGTGGTAGCCTTGGTTGCTAAACGTGGAGAATTCATGGAAACAGCGGCTCCTGCTGGAAGTGGGAAAATGGTTGCAGTCATGAATACAGATCCAAGTTTGATTGAAGAAATCTGTCAAAAAGCATCTGAAAAGGGTGTAGTAACGCCTGCTAACTATAATACTCCTGCACAAATTGTTATTGGTGGTGAAGTTGAGGCTGTTGATTATGCTGTGGAATTGCTAAAAGAAGCTGGTGCTAAACGTCTGATTCCTCTTAATGTTTCAGGGCCGTTCCATACAGCTTTACTTGAATCAGCTAGTCAAAAATTGGCAGCAGAACTTGAGAAAGTGTCATTCAATGACTTTACGCTTCCTTTAGTAGGTAATACTGAGGCTCAAATCATGAAGTCAGAAGACGTCAAAGCACTTTTGGCTCGTCAGGTGATGGAACCTGTACGTTTTTATGATTCGATTGCCACTATCCAAGAATTTGGTGTAGATGAAGTGATTGAGATTGGTCCAGGAAAAGTCTTGTCAGGTTTCTTGAAGAAAATTGATAAAACCCTACCAACTCAAAATGTTGAAGATCAAGCTAGTCTTGATGCCCTTCTTAATGCTTAAAACGAGGTAAACATGGAACTTAAGAATAAAAATGTTTTTGTAACAGGTTCAACACGTGGAATTGGATTAGCTGTGGCACACAAATTTGCTAGTCTTGGTGCCAACGTTGTCCTAAATGGACGTTCTGAGATTTCTGAGGACTTGCTTGCACAGTTTGCAGATTATGGTGTAACTGTTGTTGGTATCTCAGGTGATATTTCTAATGGCGAAGATGCTAAACGTATGGTTGCTGAAGCTATTGAAAAGCTTGGTAGTGTTGACGTGCTAGTTAATAATGCTGGTATCACTAACGATAAGTTGATGTTGAAGATGACTGAAGAAGATTTTGAACGTGTCTTGAAAATCAACTTGACTGGTGCCTTCAATATGACACAAGCTGTCTTGAAACCAATGTCTAAGGCGCGTCAAGGTGCCATCATCAATATGTCATCTGTTGTAGGTCTCATGGGGAATATTGGTCAAGCTAACTATGCGGCTTCAAAAGCTGGTTTGATTGGCTTCACTAAATCAGTAGCGCGTGAAGTTGCAGCCCGTGGTGTCCGTGTCAATGCTATCGCTCCTGGTTTCATTGAATCAGATATGACTGACGCTATTCCAGAGAAAATGAAAGATGCTATGATTGCTCAAGTACCAATGAAACGTATTGGTCAAGCAGAAGAAGTGGCTGAAGTTGCAGCATTCTTGGCTAGTCAAGAATATCTCACAGGTCAAACCATCGCTATTGATGGTGGTATGACCATGCAATAATTGATTTTCAATATCAAAAAATCATTTATAAGAATATCCATCCGACAAAAGGAGAATATATATGTCTACAAATCGTGTTGTTGTTACAGGTTACGGCGTAACCTCACCAATCGGTAATACACCAGAAGAATTTTGGAACAGTCTTCATGACGGTAAAATCGGTATTAAACCAATTACTAAGTTCGATGCTTCTGAAATTCCTGTCTTTAACGCTGGTGAAATCCAAGATTTCCCGTTCGATAAATACTTTGTGAAAAAAGATACTAACCGTATGGACACTTACTCACTTTATGCGATTTATGCTGCTATGGAAGCTCTTGAAAATTCAGGACTTAACATGGAAGAAGAAGATCGTGATCGTGTAGGTGTTATCGTGTCATCTGGTATCGGTGGTCTCCAAGAACTTGAAGATCAAATCATCCGTATGCACGAACGTGGTATGAAACGTATCAAACCAATGTTTATCCCTAAAGCACTCTCAAACATGGGTGCTGGTAACATTGCTCTTAAAATTGGTGCTCAAGGGGTGTGTAAATCAGTGACGACTGCTTGTGCGTCTGCCAATGATGCAATCGGTGAGGCCTTCCGTGAAATTAAATTCGGTTTGCATGATGTTGTCTTGGCTGGTGGTGCTGAAGCTTCAATCACTAAGATTGGTATCGGTGGTTTTAATGCTCTTACAGCACTTTCAACAACAGAGGATCCAGAGCGTTCATCAATTCCATTTGATAAAGACCGTAATGGTTTTGTTATGGGTGAAGGTGCAGGGGTTCTCGTTATCGAAAGCTTGGAACATGCTCAAAAACGTGGTGCTAACATCTTGGCTGAGATTGTTGGTTACGGATCAAACTGTGATGCCTACCACATGACAACACCAACTCCAGACGGTTCTGGTGCTGCTAAAGCAATTAAATTGGCTATCAATGAAGCTGGTATCAAACCTGAAGATGTTGATTATGTTAATGCTCATGGGACATCAACACCTGCCAATGAAAAAGGTGAAAGTGGTGCCATTGTTTCTGTACTTGGTAAAGATGTTCCAGTTTCATCTACTAAATCATTTACGGGTCACTTGCTAGGTGCTGCTGGTGCGGTTGAGGCTATTGCAACAATCGAAGCTATTCGTCATAGCTATTTACCGAAAACTGCTGGTACAAAAGAATTGTCTGACTACATCGAAGCTAATGTTGTTTATGGTGAAGGTCAAGAAGCTGATATTGAGTACGCAATTTCAAATACTTTCGGTTTTGGTGGACACAATGCTGTTCTTGCCTTTAAACGTTGGGAGGCTTAATTCATGAATATTTCTGAAATCAAAGATTTGTTGGCTCAATTTGATGCATCAACTTTGCGTGAATTTTCATACAAAAACAATGGTGAAGAATTGAACTTGAGCAAAAATCAAACAAGTTCAGTAACAGCTGCCCCAGTAGCTCCTACAGTTGAAGTAGTTGCGCCAGCTCCTCAGGCTCCGGTTGCCCCAGTAGTAGCACCTGCTGCTGTTGAAACTCCAGCAACACCAGTTGAAGAAGCTTCTGCACCAGCTCAAGCTGCTGAAGGAGAAGTGGTTGAAAGTCCACTTGTCGGTGTGGCTTACTTGTCTCCATCACCAGAAAAACCAGCCTTTGTTTCTGTTGGTGACACTGTTAAGAAAGGTCAAACTCTTCTTATCGTTGAAGCGATGAAGGTTATGAACGAAGTACCAGCACCTAAAGATGGTGTTATTACTGAAATCTTGGTAGCGAATGAAGAAGTTGTTGACTACGGAAAAGGATTGGTACGCATCAAATGACAATTGATATTAATGCTATTCGTGAAGCTTTACCACACCGTTATCCAATGCTTTTGGTTGACCGTGTGCTAGAAGTTTCAGAAGACGAAATCACAGCTATTAAAAATGTAACGATCAATGAACCTTTCTTTAATGGACATTTTCCTCAATACCCAGTTATGCCTGGTGTTCTTATCATGGAAGCTCTTGCGCAAACAGCTGGTGTTCTTGAATTGTCTAAACCTGAAAACAAAGGCAAATTAGTCTTTTACGCAGGTATGGATAAGGTTAAATTTAAAAAACAAGTGGTTCCTGGTGACCAACTTGTTATGACAGCTAAGTTTGTTAAACGTCGTGGAACAATTGCTGTTGTTGAAGCTAAGGCTGAAGTCGATGGGAAACTTGCTGCATCAGGTACTTTGACTTTTGCTATTGGAAGCTAATGTTTTGTGAAAATCCTTCTGGCGACAGTCGGAAAGGATTTTTCTTTAGACATTGGTCTATCACATAGAAAGGAAATCAACACAGACTATCGAAAAATGTCTGATGTTATCTTGTTTTATGTTTAAAAAATTATTGATTGCCAATCGTGGTGAAATTGCAGTGCGTATTATCCGTGCAGCGCGTGAATTGGGTATCCAAACGGTTGCTATTTATTCTGAAGCAGATAAGGATTCTCTCCATACTATGCTTGCTGATGAAGCTATTTGTATCGGGCCTGCAAAATCAACGGATTCTTATTTGAATATGAATCGTGTCCTATCAGCTGCTATTGTGACTGAGGCTCAAGCTATTCACCCAGGGTTTGGTTTCTTGAGTGAAAACTCTAAATTTGCCACTCTCTGTGAAGAAATGAACATCAAGTTTATTGGTCCTTCAGGCGAAGTCATGGACAAGATGGGTGACAAAATCAATGCCCGTGCTGAAATGATTAAGGCTAATGTCCCTGTAATTCCTGGTTCAGATGGTGAAGTCTTTACAGCTGAGGAGGCTTTGGAAGTTGCCAACCGTCTTGGTTACCCAGTGATGCTTAAGGCTTCTGCCGGTGGTGGCGGTAAGGGGATTCGTAAGGTTAACACTGAAGAAGAGTTAGCTCCAGCTTTCGAATCTGCGTCACAAGAAGCTAAAGCAGCCTTTGGTAATGGGGCGATGTATATTGAAAAAGTTATTTACCCAGCTCGTCATATCGAGGTTCAAATTTTGGGAGATAGCTACGGTAACATTGTTCACCTTGGTGAGCGTGATTGTTCTCTTCAACGTAATAACCAAAAGGTCTTGGAAGAATCACCTTCAGTTGCTATTGGTAAGACACTTCGTCACGAAATTGGTTCTGCGGCTGTCCGTGCCGCTAAGGCTGTTAATTATGAAAATGCGGGTACTATCGAGTTCCTTCTTGATGAAAAAACAGGTCAGTTCTACTTCATGGAAATGAATACCCGTGTTCAGGTTGAGCACCCAGTTACAGAATTTGTAAGTGGTGTGGATATTGTTAAAGAACAAATCCGTATTGCCGCAGGTGAAAAACTCTCTGTGACCCAAGATGATATTGAAATCAAGGGACATGCTATTGAGTGTCGTATCAATGCAGAAAATCCTAAGTTCAACTTTGCACCTAGTCCAGGGAAAATTAGCAATCTCTACCTACCTAGTGGTGGTGTTGGTCTCCGTGTAGACAGTGCAGTTTATCCTGGCTATACTATTCCACCTTATTATGATTCAATGATTGCCAAAATCATTGTTCATGGAGAAAATCGATTTGAGGCACTCATGAAGATGCAACGCGCTCTTTACGAGCTCGAAATCGATGGTGTTGTGACTAATGCTGACTTCCAGTTGGATTTGATTTCAGATCGTAGCGTTATCGCTGGGGATTATGATACTTCCTTCTTGATGGAGACCTTCCTACCAGATTATCAGAATCGTGAGGAATAAAGTTTATGGGATTATTTGATCGAAAAGAAAAGTATATCCGTATCAATCCTAACCGTTCTGTCCGTAATGGGGTTGATCACCAAGTGCCAGAAGTTCCAGATGAACTTTTTGCCAAATGTCCTGGTTGTAAACAAGCTATTTATCAAAAGGACTTGGGACAAGCTAAAATCTGTCCAAATTGTTCTTATACCTTCCGTATTTCCGCTAAAGAACGTCTCGATTTAACGGTTGATGAGGGCTCTTTCCATGAACTTTTTACAGGAATTGAAACCAAAAATCCATTGAATTTCCCAGGTTATATGGAGAAATTAGCAGCAACCAAGGAAAAAACAGGTCTTGATGAAGCTGTTGTAACTGGTGTTGCAACAATCAAGGGGCAAAAAACAGCCTTGGCCATTATGGATTCTAACTTTATCATGGCTTCAATGGGAACTGTTGTTGGTGAGAAAATCACCAAACTCTTTGAACATGCGATTGAGGAAAAACTTCCAGTTGTTATTTTTACAGCATCTGGTGGTGCCCGTATGCAAGAAGGAATCATGAGTTTGATGCAGATGGCCAAGATTTCAGCCGCTGTAAAACGTCATTCTAATGCTGGCTTGTTGTATTTGACTGTATTGACAGATCCAACAACTGGTGGGGTTACAGCAAGTTTCGCCATGGAAGGTGATATCATCTTAGCTGAGCCACAAACCTTGATTGGTTTTGCAGGTCGTCGTGTTATTGAAAACACAGTTCGCGAAACTTTGCCAGATGATTTCCAAAAGGCTGAGTTCCTTCAAGAACATGGTTTTGTTGATGCCATTGTTAAACGTACAGAGTTGGCTGATACCATTGCCACACTCTTATCATTCCATGGAGGTGTTCAATGAGCGACGTAGCACGTATTTTAAAAGAAGCGCGTGACCAAGGCCGTTTAACTGCTTTGGACTTTGCCCAAGGAATCTTCGATGACTTTATCGAACTTCATGGTGACCGTAATTTCCGTGACGATGGTGCCATTATTGGTGGTATTGGTCGTTTAAATGGCCAAGCGGTTACTGTAGTGGGTATCCAAAAAGGTAGAAACCTACAAGATAACCTCAGCCGTAACTTTGGGCAACCTCATCCAGAGGGCTATCGTAAGGCTCTTCGCCTCATGAAACAGGCTGAAAAGTTTGGTCGTCCAGTTGTTACCTTTATCAATACTGCAGGTGCTTATCCTGGTGTTGGAGCAGAGGAACGTGGACAAGGAGAGGCAATTGCGCGTAACCTTATGGAAATGAGCGACCTTAAGGTTCCAATTATCGCCATCATCATTGGTGAAGGTGGTTCGGGAGGAGCTCTTGCCTTGGCAGTAGCTGATAAGGTTTGGATGCTTGAAAATACCATCTACTCTATCTTAAGTCCGGAAGGGTTTGCGACTATTCTCTGGAAAGATGGCTCACGTTCAGAAGAGGCAGCAGAGTTGATGAAGATTACATCAGGCGAGTTGCTTAATATGGGAATCGTTGATAAAGTGATCCCAGAACGTGGTTACTTTACAAGTGAAATTATAGAAGCAATTAAGACAGCAATCGTAGATGAGTTGGCAGAATTAAGCCAATTATCAACAGAGAACTTGCTTGAAGCGCGTTATCAACGTTTTAGAAAATACTAAAAAAACATTGGGATATATCCCAATGTTTTTTAAACGGTATGACGTTCGAAGGCTTGGTCTGAGATACCTTGTTCGAGGATAAGTTTAGCCCATTCCTTAGCTGAATGAAGACTGTGATCCTTGTAGTTACCACAAGATTCAATGGTAGTTCCTGGAACATCTTCCCATGTAATCTCGTTAGCAATAGCTTCAAGACTAGATTTGATAACTTTAGCAATTTCTGTAGGATCTTGTTTACCCCACATAATCATATGGAAACCTGTACGGCAACCAAATGGTGAGCAATCAATAAGTCCATCGATACGTTGACGGATCAGTTTAGCGAGTAGGTGTTCGATAGTGTGAAGACCACCTGTGTCAATACTATTTTCATTAGGTTGAATCAAACGGATATCAAAGTTTGTAATGATATCTCCTTTAGGTCCAACTTCCTCAGAAATAAGACGCACATAAGGTGCTTTTACAATGGTGTGATCAAGTTCAAAACTTTCAACAGTAACGTCTTTTGGCATGGTAATACCTCCCTATTCTAATAGAGTTATGATACCATAAAATCAGTTTAAAGTTCTAGTATATATTTGAGAAATCGCTATAAATATGATACACTAGAAGACGGTTTTCTTTAGGGAAACCTTAGAAAAGTTGAGGTAAAGACATGATAAACATGATAATTTTAGTTGTCTTTGCACTCATTGGTTTAGTCGTTGGATATTTAGCAATTTCTATTAAACTTAGCAAAGCTAAGGAACAAGCAGAAACTACCTTGCTAAAGGCAGAACAAGACGCTGTGAACCTTCGCAGTCAGGCGGAACATGATGCAGATCATCTGCGTGTGACTGCTGAACGCGAAAGTAAGGCTCAACGTAAAGAGTTCTTGTTAGAAGCAAAAGAGGAAGCTAGAAAATATCGAGAAGATATTGAAAAAGAATTCAAATCTGAACGTCAAGAGCTTAAACAGATGGAAAATCGTTTGACAGAACGTGCCACTAGCCTTGATCGTAAGGATGAAAATCTATCAAGTAAAGAACTTGCCCTCGAGAAGAAAGAGCAGAGTCTTGCTGACAAATCTAAACATCTTAATGAGCGTGAAGAGAATGTGACTCAGTTGGAGGCTGAGAAGCAGGCTGAACTTGAACGTGTTGGTCAAATGACCATTGCAGAAGCGCGTGAGGTAATCTTAACGGATACTGAGAATAATCTGACTCATGAGATTGCAACACGTATCAAAGATGCAGAAGCACAGGTTAAAGATACTGTTGATAAGACGGCCAAAAATGTGTTGGCGCAAGCTATGCAACGCTTGGCTGGAGATTATGTTACTGAACAAACAGTAACTACTGTTCACCTTCCAGATGACAATATGAAAGGTCGTATCATTGGACGTGAGGGGCGTAACATCCGTACGCTTGAAAGTCTAACAGGTATTGACGTTATTATTGACGATACTCCAGAAGTGGTTGTCCTTTCTGGTTTCGATCCCGTTCGTCGTGAAATTGCACGTATGACTCTCGAAGCCTTGATTAAGGATGGACGCATCCATCCAGCTCGTATTGAAGAGTTGGTTGAGAAGAGCCGTCAGGAAATGGATAACCGTATCCGTGAATATGGTGAAGAGGCAGCCTACGAAATTGGCGCTATGAATCTTCACCCTGATTTGATCAAGATTATGGGACGCTTGCAGTTCCGTACGTCGTATGGTCAAAACGTACTTCGTCACTCAGTTGAAGTTGGTAAACTAGCAGGTATCATGGCTGGTGAATTGGGTGAGAATGTTGCCCTCGCTCGTCGTGCTGGTTTCCTTCACGATATGGGGAAAGCCATTGACAAAGAAGTCGAAGGTAGTCACGTAGAGATTGGTGCTGAGTTTGCACGTAAGTACAAAGAACATCCAGTTGTGGTTAACGCTATTGCCAGCCACCATGGCGATGTAGAACCTGAGAGCGTCATTGCAGTTATTGTAGCTGCAGCAGATGCTTTGAGTTCGGCTCGTCCAGGGGCTCGTAATGAATCTGTTGAGAATTATGTCAAACGCCTTCGTGATTTGGAAGAAATTGCATCAAGCTTTGACGGTGTTCAAACAAGCTTCGCCCTTCAAGCTGGTCGTGAGATTCGTATTATGGTTCATCCAAACAAAATCTCAGATGATGAAGTTACGATCTTGTCTCACAAGGTACGTGAACAAATTGAGAAGAATTTGGATTACCCAGGAAATATTAAGGTTACAGTCATTCGTGAATTCCGTGCGGTTGACTATGCCAAATAAGATAAGAGGGCCGCAAGGCTTTTTTATTTTGCACTTGATACTGAAAGGTTGTATTCTTTTTGAAAATGTAAGAACTTTCTTATCAAATTGCGTCATTTTGGTAGATTAGTGTTTTGTAATGAAATATTTTGATTTTTTTTGACTGTTTTTAGTTGACAGTTATTAAAAATTGAGTATAATAGATTTTGTAAACGATTACAGAAGGAGAGATTATGCTAAAGTCTGAACGTAAGCAGATTATCTTGTCTCAGTTGAAACAAGATGGTTTTGTCACTTTGGAAAACCTAACTGTTTTGTTAAGTGATACTTCCGAGTCGACGATTCGTCGCGACTTGGACGAGTTAGCGGCAGATGGCCAACTTAAGCGTGTTCATGGTGGTGCTGAAAGCATTCATGGTCTAAAGGAAGAAATTGCCAATAGTCAAAAAGCTATTAGAAACGTTAAAGAAAAGGCTCAGTTAGCTGGTTATGCTGTCGATTTGATTAAGGAAGGTGATGTCGTCTTTCTTGAGGCTAGTACAACAAATGAACTTTTGATTCCACATTTGGCCAATCGTCAGGTAACGGTTGTGACTAATTCTATCCATCATGCGGTTAAGTTGGTAGATCTTGGTGTTAGCACTAGGATTGTTGGAGGAAAGGTTAAACATTCAACAGATGCCTCTATTGGAAGTACTGCTCAAGAGCAAATCAGACAACTGAATTTTGATTGTGCTTTCATTGGTGCTAATGGCGTTGATGCTAATTATTTCACCACACCAGACATGGAAGAGGCAGTTATTAAACGGACGGTTATAGCTAATGCGCAAAAAGCCTATGTTCTAGCTGATGCCTCTAAACTTGGTCAGATTACCTATGCTAAGGTAGCTGAGGTTGAAAAAGTAACCATAATTACAAATGCTTCGGAAGAAGAGCTCCTAAAAGAATTAAAAGAGAAAACGAGGGTTATTGAAGTATGATTTATACTGTAACGCTGAATCCATCAATCGACTTCATTGTTCGTATCGATAAAGTAGAGATTGGTGAAGTTAACCGTATGGAGAGTGATGATAAGTTCGCTGGCGGTAAGGGTATTAATGTTAGTCGTATTTTGCAACGCTTAGGTGTTGATAATACTGCAACGGGCTTCATCGGTGGTTTTACAGGACGTTTTGTGACAGATGGTTTGGATGCAGAGGGCATTAAAACCAAGTTTGTAGCAGTGGATCAAGACACACGTATTAATGTTAAAATCAAGGCTGACCAAGAAACTGAAATTAATGGTGCAGGACCTGTCATTAATGAGAATCAATTGGCTGAATTGGAAGCAGTTCTTTCAAGTGTAAGTGCCGATGATGTGGTTGTTTTTGCTGGATCAGCACCAAGCAATCTTGGAAATAAGGTCTATAACAAATTGATTCCACTAGTGCGTGAAACGGGTGCACAGGTTGTCTGTGACTTTGAAGGTCAAACCTTGCTTGATTCCTTGGCTTACCAACCACTCTTGGTTAAACCGAATAACCATGAGTTAGAAGCTATTTTCAATGTCAAACTTAATGGTTTGGCTGATGTTGAAAAATATGCGCGTGAAATCCTTGCTAAGGGTGCACAGAACGTTATCATCTCAATGGCAGGCGATGGAGCTCTGCTGGTCACACCAGAGACTGCTTACTTTGCTAAACCAATCAAGGGAACAGTTAAAAACTCTGTTGGTGCGGGTGACTCGATGGTTGCTGGTTTCACTGGTGAGTTTGTTAAATCGGGTGATCCGATTGAGGCTCTCAAGTGGGGGGTAGCGTGTGGAACATCTACAGCTTTCTCAGATGACTTAGCGACAATTGAATTTATTAAAGAAACATACAATAAAGTAGAGGTAGAAAAACTATGAAAATTCAGGATTTACTGAACAAAAAAGTAATGTTGCTTGACCTTCAAGCAACTACAAAAGAAGCTGCTATCGATGAAATGATTAACAGCTTGGTTGACAATGGTGTTGTGACTGACTTTGATGTTTTCAAAGCAGGTATTATGGCTCGTGAAGCACAAACATCAACTGGTTTGGGTGATGGAATTGCTATGCCACACAGCAAAAATGCTGCAGTAAAAGAAGCAACTGTACTTTTTGCTAAATCTAATAAAGGTGTAGATTACGAATCACTTGATGGTCAACCTACAGACCTCTTCTTTATGATTGCTGCTCCAGAAGGAGCAAATGACACTCACTTGGCAGCACTTGCTGAGTTGTCAAAATACCTTATGCAAGATGGTTTTGCAGATCGTTTGCGTAAGGTGACTTCTCCAGATGAAGTGATTGCTGCTTTCAATACGGGTGAAGAAGAAGCACAAGCTGAGGAAGCTAAGAAAGCACAAGCTGTTAAAGAAGCAGCTTCAAGCGATAAACCACTTATCGTAGCTGTAACAGCTTGTACAACTGGTATTGCTCACACTTACATGGCTGAAGAATCACTAATTAAAACAGGTGAAGAAATGGGTGTCAATGTTCGTGTTGAAACTAACGGTGCTTCAGGTGTCGGAACACCTTTGACTGCTGAAGAAATCAGTAAGGCTGTAGGTGTTATCGTAGCAGCAGACAAGGCAGTTGAAACAGCACGTTTCGATGGTAAAAAATTGCTTTCTAAACCAGTCGCTGCAGGTATTCGTCAACCTCAAGAATTAATCCAAAACATCTTGGATGGTAAGGCTGAAGTCTTTCATGCCGAAAATGCTGGAGCTGCTCAAGAATCAAGTGAGAAATTGAGCCTTGGTGGTGCCTTCTATAAACACTTGATGAGTGGGGTATCACAAATGCTTCCATTCGTTATCGGTGGTGGTATCATGATTGCGCTTGCCTTCTTGCTTGACCAAATCATGGGTGTTCCTAAAGATCAATTGTCACAACTTGGTTCTTACCATGAAATTGCTGCTCAATTCAAGGCAATTGGTGGCGCTGCCTTTGGCTTTATGCTTCCAGTACTTGCAGGTTACATTGCTTACTCTATCGCTGAAAAACCAGGTTTGGTATCAGGTTTCGTAGCTGGTGCTATTGCTTCAAGTGGTGCAGCCTTTGGTGGTGTTCCATTTGCTTCAGGTGGTAAAGCAACCCTTGCCCTTGCTGGCGTATCTTCTGGTTTCCTTGGAGCTCTTGTTGGTGGTTTCCTTGCAGGTGGTGTTATCCTTGTTCTTCGTAAACTCTTGGCAGGTATTCCACGTGCCCTTGAAGGAATCCGTTCTATCTTGCTCTTGCCACTTCTTGGTGTATTTGCTACTGGTTTCTTGATGTTAGCAGTAAATATCCCAATGGCAGCAATTAATACTGGTCTTAATAACTTCTTGTCAAGCTTGTCAGGAAGCTCAGCCGTACTACTTGGTCTCCTTGTTGGTGGTATGATGGCAGTGGATATGGGTGGACCAGTCAACAAAGCAGCTTATGTCTTTGGTACAGGTACTCTCGCAGCAACAGTAACTTCAGGTGGTTCAGTAGTTATGGCAGCAGTTATGGCGGCAGGTATGGTTCCTCCGTTGGCAGTATTTGTAGCAACACTTTTGTTTAAAGATAAATTTACTGAAGAAGAACGCAACTCTGGTTTGACAAACATTGTTATGGGACTTTCATTCATCACTGAAGGTGCGATCCCATTTGGTGCAGCTGATCCAGCACGCGCTATCCCAAGCTTTATCGTCGGTTCAGCTCTTACAGGTGCTCTTGTAGGTATGGCAGGAATCAAATTGATGGCACCACACGGAGGTATCTTCGTTATCGCCCTCACATCAAATGCTCTTCTCTACCTTCTCTTCATCTTGATTGGTGCTGTGGTATCAGGTATCCTCTTCGGATTCCTCCGCAAACCACTTGATAAATAAGATATGACAAAACAATCTCGTTGTGACGGGATTGTTTTTTTGTGTCGTAGCAGATTTTTGTCAGGGTACCTATTTTATGATAAAGTATAGGCAGAAATGGCTTAACTAGTAGCTAATACGCTGTATAAAGAAACATAAGAGGTAAAATATGGTAAAAAAATACGATTATATTGTCATTGGAGGCGGTTCTGGTGGTATTGCCAGTGCCAATCGTGCTGCCATGCATGGTGCTAAGGTGATTCTCTTTGAAGGAAAAGAGGTCGGTGGTACCTGTGTCAATGTAGGTTGTGTGCCTAAAAAGGTCATGTGGTATGGTGCTCAGGTTGCTGAAACCCTTCACCGTTATGCAGGTGAGTACGGTTTTGATGTGACGTTTAATAAGTTTGATTTTGCAACGCTTAAGGCCAATCGTCAGGCTTATATTGACCGTATCCATGGTTCTTATGAGCGTGGTTTTGATAACAATGGCGTTGAACGTGTATACGAGTATGCAAGATTTGTTGACCCTCATACGGTTGAAGTAGCGGGTGAGCGTTATACAGCACCCAATATCCTTATTGCGACTGGTGGTCACGCCCTTTATCCAAACATTCCAGGTAGTGAATATGGGATTACCTCCGATGGTTTCTTTGAGCTAGATGAGGTGCCAAAACGTACAGCTGTCATTGGTGCTGGCTACATCGCTGTTGAGGTTGCTGGTGTTCTCAACGCTCTTGGAAGTGACACACACCTCTTTGTGCGTAAAGATCGTCCATTGCGTACCTTTGATAAGGATATCGTTGATGTTTTAGTTGATGAAATGGCTAAATCTGGTCCAACCCTCCATACGCATGCTAATGCGACAGAGGTAGTGAAGAATGCAGATGATTCCTTAACCATTAGTTTTGATAATGGAGAGACGATTACAGTTGATTGCTTAATCTGGGCTATTGGACGCGCAGCCAACACTTCTGGTTTTGGTCTTGAAAAGACAGGTGTTAAATTGACTGAAAAAGGAACAATCTATTCGGATGAGTTTGAAAATACATCTGTTCCTGGAATCTATGCCCTTGGCGATGTGACTGGTAAACTTGATTTGACACCAGTTGCAGTCAAGGCTGGACGTCAATTGTCAGAGCGACTCTTCAACAATAAAGCTGATGCTAAGCTTGATTACACTGATGTAGCCACCGTGGTCTTTAGCCATCCAGTTATTGGTTCTGTTGGCTTGACTGAAGAAAAAGCAATCGCTAAGTATGGTGCAGAGAATATTAAGGTTTATAAATCTAGTTTCACACCAATGTATACGGCCCTTGGAGACAATCGTCAGCCTTCAACCATGAAATTAGTAACGCTTGGTGAGGATGAAAAAATCATCGGTCTTCACGGTATTGGCTATGGTGTTGATGAGATGATTCAAGGTTTCTCTGTGGCTATTAAGATGGGAGCAACTAAGGCTGATTTTGATAATACGGTTGCCATTCATCCAACAGGCTCAGAGGAATTTGTAACGATGCGATAGAAAAGTGAAGTCTGTTAACTGCGAGTTTCAGACTTTTCTTTGTGTCTGAATGGCTTCAATTGAAAGTAATCGCAAGGGATTCCCTTGCGAATTTCCATAGCCTTTTTGGCCATGGAAACCATTCATCCAACAGGTTCAGAAGAATTTGTAACGATGCGATAGAAAAGTGAAGTCTGTTAACTGAGAGTTTCAGACTTTTCTTTGTGTTCAAATAGCAGCCTACACTTTGTGTAAAGCTATAGACTGTCTAAATAAAAAAGGCCTTCAGGCCTTATTTTATTTAATTAAGTAGTTTCTTACTTCTGAGATAAAGTAAAGAGATCCAGTGACAACAAATAAGTCATCAGGATTTGCTGATTCAGCTTGTGCTAGCCAGTCTCTATAGTCGGCTACACGTTTGAAGTCTTTGGGATAGTCATTCAAGGGCAGTGCCTCAAAAAAGTCAAAGCTGGTTACCGTTATATCATAATCTTTCAATTCCTCTAGTAAGTCTGCCAAAGGCTTTCGTCTAAGTCCTGCAAAGAGGATGTGTACCCTACGATTAGCGAAGTTATCTTTTAGTACCTGCTTTAAGCTGGCAATTCCTTGAGGATTATGAGCACCATCTAGATAAATGTTATTTCCTATCCACTCACTACGACCAGGCCAATGCGTCTCTTCAATCCCCTCTTGGATGCTCTTATCGGTAATCTTAGAAAATGTTTGAGCTAGGATATGGGCAGCAGTGACAGCTAGCCCAGCATTGTTTTCTTGATGCTGCCCTAACATTGGAAGTTTAAGATTTGGACTTTCCCAATGGTCATAAGAAATTTGGATCGTTCGATTGTCTTTCGGAAGCAGCTGAATTTCCCTATCAATGATGGCTAAAGGAGCTTGTAGGTCATGTGATTTTTGGTTGAAGAAATGTTCAACTTCTGCAGAGACACGACCAAGTAAGATAGGTGTGTTTTCTCGCATGACGCCTGCCTTATGATTGGCAATGTCCAAAAGGCTATCGCCCAAGGTCTCAGTGTGATCAAAGCCAATCGAAGTACAGATGACAAGCTCTGGCGAAAGAACATTGGTCGAATCAAGGCGTCCACCAATTCCAGCTTCAATGATAGCCATATCAACCTGTTTAAGGTCAAAGTAGAGGAACATGAGTAAGGTGACCAATTCAAATTCCGTTGGTCGCTCAAAAGCAGTGTGCTCTTCTAAATCATCGAGTAGAACCTGAGCTTTCGCAACAAGGCTAATCAAATCTTTATCAGGGATTTCTGTGCCGTTAATGCTAATACGTTCGTTGAAGCGAGTGATATAAGGGGAGGTGAAAGTCCCGACCTGATAGCCTGACTTTATTAGGATATTTTGTAGGTAGCTAGTTGTTGATCCCTTACCGTTGGTCCCGACTATATGCACCGTTGGAAAGTGAGTCTGAGGATTTCCGGCTTGTTTCAAGAGCCAACGCATACGTTCGAGTTGAGGGCGACGGCCATTGCCCTTGAAAGAATGGATAAAATTTAGAGTTTCTGTATAGTTCATAGGATTATAGAAAAAAGGCAGGGTTTCCTAGCCTTTTATATGTTTTAGTTAGAAGCGGCATCACCAGTTGTTGCGCCACCAGTAGTCGCATTGCCAGATGTTGTATCTGCAGTAGCTACTGATGAAGAGGTAGTCGTATTGCCACCCTTTGTTGTATCTGCAGATGACGAATAGGTGTTAGTTCCTGCTTGGCTACTTGTTTCTGTTTCTGAATCAGTCGCATTGCCATAACTAGATGAGGTAGCACTTGATTCTTGAGTCTTATTATTGCCTTCTTTGATGACTACAGTTGATTGATTGGCTGATGAATCAGAAGTGTCCTTATTTTTAGAGGCTGTGAAATTCATGATGGTGATTGAAGCCACGATGATTGACAAAATTGTCCCGACGGCAGTAAGGACTTTTTGGAAGGCAGTGAAGCCTTTTGTAACGTGTTCAGTCACATTTGGGGCAGATTTTTTTTCTTCTTTTGATGAATGATTACGGCGTGAGTAATTTTCAGACATGATGCTCTCCTTAAAAATATTTCGTACTTTCTATTATATGATTTTCTCGCAAAAATTGCTAAAAAAATTATGCTATAATAAATAGTAAATAAAAATCGAGGAAAAATCATGATTTATTTTGATAATTCAGCCACGACGGTGCCTTATCCAGAGGCACTTAGAACCTATCAAGAAGTGGCTACTAAAATTTTTGGGAACCCATCCAGCCTACACCAATTAGGAACATCTGCGACACGTATTTTGGAGGCTTCTCGTAAGCAAGTTGCGGAACTCATTGGAAAATCAGCCGATGAGATTTTCTTTACGTCTGGAGGAACCGAAGGTGATAACTGGGTCATCAAAGGTGTAGCTTTCGAAAAAGAGCCTTACGGCAAACACATCATTGTTTCTGATATTGAACACCCTGCGGTAAAAGAATCTGCCAAATGGCTTTCAGAGCATGGTTTCGAGGTGTCTTATGCACCAGTAAATGAGCAAGGGTTTGTGGATGTTGAAGCTCTTGCTGAATTATTACGCCCTGACACGATCTTGGTTTCGGTTATGGCTGTTAATAATGAAATCGGATCAATCCAACCTATTCAAGCCATCTCAGATCTCTTGGCTAATGAGCCTACCATATCTTTCCATGTGGATGCTGTCCAGGCTATTGGAAAGATTCCAGTATCGTCCTATTTAACTGATCGTGTAGATTTTGCAACTTTTTCTGGTCACAAGTTTCATGCTGTTCGTGGTGTCGGTTTTGTCTACAAAAAGGCAGGGAAAAAGATTACGCCACTCTTAACCGGTGGTGGTCAAGAAAAAGATTTTCGTTCAACTACTGAAAATGTTGCTGGGATTGCGAGTATGGCCAAGGCCTTGCGCTTGGTCACTGACAAAGAGGAATTTTCTCTTCCTAAAATTGCCAAGATGAAAAAGATTATCTTTGACGAATTGGCTAAGTACGAGGATATTACTATTTTCTCAGGTGAGGGTGAAGACTTTGCTCCCAATATTTTGACCTTTGGAATCAAGGGTGTTCGAGGTGAAGTTATTGTCCACGCTTTTGAAGAGCATCAAATCTATATTTCAACGACATCAGCATGTTCATCTAAGGCGGGTAAACCAGCGGGAACCCTTATTTCTATGGGTGTACCGACTAAGTTAGCTCAAACAGCTGTTCGTATCAGTCTTGATGATGACAATGATATGGGACAGGTGGAACAGTTCCTCACGATTTTCAAGCAGGTCTACGCCAAGACACAAAAAGTGAGATAGCAAGATTTAATCGATTAAACAATAAAACTAAATTCACATTTAAAAGGAAAAGGAATGACACTAACATATTCAGAAATTATGGTTCGCTATGGTGAATTGTCTACTAAGGGCAAGAACCGTATGCGCTTTATCAATAAACTTAGAAATAATATTAAAGATGTCCTATCCATCTATCCAGAAGTTAAAGTGACTTTTGATCGAGACCGTGGACATATCTACCTCAATGATACAGACTACGAGCCAGTAGCAGAGTCTTTGAAGCAAATTTTTGGTATTCAAGCCTTTAGTCCTGTTTACAAGTTTGAAAAAGATGTCGAGGTTTTGAAAAAAGCTGTTCAAGACATTATGACTGGACTCTATCGTGATGGTCTTACTTTTAAAGTAACTGCTAAACGTAGTGACCATGACTTTGTTCTCGACAGTCGTGAGCTCAATCTTACTTTAGGAAATGCAGTTTTTGATGTATTGCCTGACATTAAGGCTCAGATGAAGGGACCAGATGTCAACCTTAAGGTAGAAATTCGTGCTGAGGCGGCTTATATTTCTCACGAGGAAATCAAAGGAGCAGGCGGTCTACCTGTAGGTACTGCTGGTAAAGGAATGCTCATGCTTTCAGGTGGGATTGATTCGCCAGTGGCAGGCTATCTTGCCCTTAAACGTGGCGTAGATATTGAAGCTGTCCACTTTGCAAGTCCTCCTTACACTAGCCCTGGAGCTCTTAAAAAGGCTCAAGATTTGACCCGTAAGTTGACTAAATTTGGTGGTAATATTCAGTTCATCGAAGTACCATTTACTGAAATTCAAGAGGAAATCAAAGAAAAAGCGCCAGAAGCTTATTTGATGACCTTGACCCGTCGTTTCATGATGCGTATTACTGACCGCATTCGTGAAGAACGCCGAGGCCTTGTGATTATCAACGGTGAGAGTCTTGGTCAGGTTGCCAGTCAGACTATGGAGTCTATGCAGGCGATTAATGCTGTCACATGTACGCCAGTGATTCGTCCAGTTGTCACTATGGACAAGTTGGAAATCATTGATTTGGCACAAAAAATTGATACCTTTGACATCTCCATCCAACCTTTTGAGGATTGCTGTACTATCTTTGCACCTGACCGTCCAAAGACTAATCCAAAAATCAAAAATGTCGAACAATATGAACGTCGTATGGATGTTGACGCCTTGGTTGAACGTGCGGTTGCAGGAATCATGGTGACTGAAATCACACCTATTGAAGAGGCGCAAGACGAAGTGGATACACTTATCGAAGACTTGCTCTAGTCTAGGAGGATACAGTACTAACATAGTAGTGCTTAGCTGCTACTAGAGTTAGGTATGTCGAAAAAGAAATGTCGATGTTGAACTTTTACCCAGAAAGGAAAATACATGACTGTTTATAACATCAATTTAGGAATCGGTTGGGCATCAAGTGGTGTTGAGTACGCCCAGGCCTATCGTTCTACAATTTTCAAAAACACAGGTATTAAGGCCAAATTTGTCTTTATGGATATGTTCTTGCAGGACAATCTTTCTGATTTGACCCGTAACATGGGGTTTGCGGATGAAGATATCATCTGGCTCTACAGCTATTTTACAGACCTAAAAATTGCTCCAACGACCTATACGGTCAAGGATTTGGAAAAGGAAATTCCTTATGACATCACGCGTCGTGAGATTAATGGTAAAGTGGTTAAGCTCTTTTGTGCCAAGGAAGATATCTTCTATGCAGCCTACTTGCGTAAAGAGGGTGAAGACATCGTTCACCGTGTGGAAAAAGTATCGCGTGGTTGCTTAATCCGTAAAGACTTTTACTCTTATACTAAGATGTTCACGGAGTACTACACACCGGTAGACAATAAGGCTCACCTCTATCAACGCCGTTTCTTCAATGAGGATGGTAGTGTTGCTTATGATGAAATTGTTGATGGTAAGGATAGTGTCTTCCGTTTTCCAGATAAGATTTTGTCATCTAAGCATGAATTTATCGCCTACTTCATGTCTCAACTTGGTCTAACTGACCAAGATACCGTCATCTTGGACCGTGCAACTGGTACGGGACAAGCTGTTTTCCGTAACACCAAACCTGCTAAGCTTGGGGTTGTGGTTCATGCAGAGCACTTTAGTGAAAATGCTGTGACAGACAAGACTATTTTATGGAATAACTTCTACGAGTACCAATTCAGCAATGCAGATAAGGTTGATTTCTTTATCACAGCGACAGAGCGTCAACGCAGCATTATGCTAGACCAGTTCAATAAATACACACCATTTACACCTCATATCGGAACCATCCCTGTGGGAAGTGTGGATAAACTGAGAAAGCCTGAAGGAGAGCGTAAACCATTCTCAATCATCACAGCCTCACGTTTGGCCAATGAAAAACACGTGGACTGGTTGGCCAAGGCTGTCGTTAAGGCTAAAGAAAGTCTGCCGCAAGTAAACTTTGATATCTATGGAACAGGTGCTGAAGAAGCCAAACTTAAGGCCATTATCGAGGAAAATCAAGCTCAGGATTATATCCACCTTAAAGGTCACCAAGACTTAACAGAAGTCTACAAGGACTACGAACTTTACCTATCAGGTTCTAAGAGTGAAGGGTTTGGTTTGACACTTCTAGAAGCCGTGGGATCTGGTCTAGGTATGATTGGTTTTGATGTTCGTTATGGGAACCAAACCTTTATCAAGGATAATGAAAATGGGTACCTCATTCCTCGTTTTGAAAAAGATGATGAGCCTGCTATCGTGGCTGCCTTGGCAGAGAAAATTGTAGCCTTCTTCAATCGCTCAGATTTGGATCATGTTCATCAAGTCTCTTATGATATTGCCAAAGGCTTTTTGACAGAGGAAATCGAGCAGAAGTGGCTTAACTTAGTAAAGGAGATGACTAGTCATGATTAATTTATTTGAAAACTATAGTCAGGGTAGTTGGGATCTCCATTACTCACTGATTGTCGCTGGCTATGTAAATACAACAGTTTGTCTTTCAGATGATGGCTTTCTGCCTAGTGATGTGACCTCACCCTACCTTTATTTCACTGGTTTTGACAAGGTTCAAGGTTCTGCACTTTACTTTAATCAGGTCCCTGTGCCTGACTACTGGGAAATTATAGGAACGAATAGCAATGCGGAAATCTTCCGTTTTGATAAGAAACGTGGTCATATTCATTATGCGCATCCTGCTCACCAACGTCTGGTTAAAGCAGTGGACTGGTATGATGAGTCAGGACGCTTGCGCGTGACTGAACGCTACAATAACAAGGGCTACCGTTTCTCACAAACAACCTACAATGTTAAGCAAGAAGCGACCATTACGAGCTATTTCACTCCAGACAACAAGGAAGTTATCGTCATCAACCATTTGACTAAAGACGTTATCTTGAATTGGAAAGACAAGGTCTACATTTTCAAAAACAAATCTGAATTTGTCGTCTTCTATCTTAAAGAAGCTGGTTATGATTTGAGTCGTATTCTATACAACTCATTGGCGACACCTTTCTTGACAACTATGAATCTTCCAAATTCTGGTCAAGACGTTCTCTTCTGGCAAGAACCTATCACTGATTCAGTTCCTGGGAATATGCGTCTGCTTCTTGAGAGCAACCATCGTCAGACTAAGATTGTTGTACAAGATTACACAGCTTATACGAATCTTCTAAAGTTGGTTAGTCCAGAGCAGGCTTCTCGCGTGGCCTTCCTTGGATTCATGTATCCATTTGCCCGTCAGAACAACTTCCAAAATCAAGCGCTTATCTTGACCAACTCAGACCAGATTGAACATTTGGAAAGCATTGTCAGTGAAGTGCCTACCATGCATTATCATGTTGGGGCCATTACAGAAATGTCAAGTCGCTTGATGGATTTGGCTAAATATAGTAATGTTAGCCTTTACCCTAATATTACGACAGAGCAGGTTAAGCGCCTTTATAAGGAAGCTGATTTCTACTTGGATATTAACCATCAAAATGAAATCTTGTCAGCGACACGTGCTGCCTTTGAAAATAACTTGCTTATCCTTGCCTTTACGAACACTAGCCATGGTCCTGAGTATACCGCGCCAAGTAATATCTTCTCACCAATGAATGCTGGTCAATTTAAGCAAACGCTTAAAGAAGCCTTGGGTAACCGTGACTTCCTTAATCACTTGCTTGATCGCCAACGTGAGCATGCTCATGTAGCAACACCAGAAGATTATAAGAAGATTATTGGTTAGGGAAATGACATTAGAGGTTCGTAACATTTATCCTCTGACACCAACATTTAAGAAGGTCGCTTCGCTTTATGAAGTGGCTTTTCCTGTAGAAGAGCGTCTCCCACTCTGGCAATTGTCTTGGAACGGCTTGAAAAGAGGACAATCTTTCTTGGCCTACTTTGATCAGGAAGTCTTCGTTGGCTTGACCTATACCATTTATACTGGCAACCTGGTCTACCTACTTTTTCTTGCAGTTGAGGAAAGTAAACAATCTCAGGGATATGGCAGTCAGATTTTGGCACAAGTTAAGAAAGAAGCAGGGGTACGACCGTGTGTGCTTACGATTGAACCCATGGATGAGGAGGATGCTTCTAACCGTAATCAGCGCTTAAAACGTTTAGCATTTTATGAGCGAAATGGCTATCAGCTATTGAATCACTTCTATTTCGAGGGGACTGAACGCTATCAAATTTTGACAACGGATAGGAGCCTTTGTTTAGCTGATTTAGAGCAGGATCTAGCTAAGACCTTCTTAGGAAAATATGGTATAAGGGTTGAGTAGGGGAATCATTACTTGGCTAAATATCAATGAGCAGAATAAGAATAATCAAAATAACTTTTTCTCTTGTCATTAGAGGGAAAAAATGATAGAATTGTAACGTTGACTAAATGCACGTCCTGTGCAACCGCACGACTACTGTTTGCAAGTGGGTTCGTCCCCGCAGTACTAGGCGAGTCTTCACAGAGGGAAACCTCAGACACATTAAAAATCTTAATAGGAGGTGCATCATGAGCACATACGCAATCATCAAAACTGGTGGAAAACAAGTTAAAGTTGAAGTAGGTCAAGCAATCTACGTTGAAAAAATCAACGCTGAAGCAGGATCAGAAGTAACTTTTAACGAAGTTGTTCTTGTCGGTGGTGATAAAACTGTAGTAGGTACTCCAGTTGTTGAGGGAGCTACTGTTGTCGGAACTATCGAAAAACAAGGTAAACAAAAGAAAGTTGTTACTTTCAAATACAAACCTAAAAAAGGTAGCCACCGTAAACAAGGTCACCGTCAACCTTATACAAAAGTTGTTATCAACGCTATCAACGCGTAAGTTAGCGACTAATCACTAAGAAAGGACACAATCTTATGTTGAAAACTCTTGAAAACTTGCAACTTTTCGCCCACAAAAAAGGTGGGGGTTCTACTTCCAATGGTCGTGATTCACAAGCTAAACGTCTTGGTGCTAAAGCAGCTGATGGACAAACTGTATCAGGTGGATCAATCCTTTACCGTCAACGCGGTACACACATCTACCCAGGTGTAAACGTAGGCCGTGGTGGTGACGATACACTCTTCGCTAAAGTTGAAGGTGTTGTACGTTTCGAACGTAAAGGTCGCGACAAAAAACAAGTATCTGTATACCCAGTTGCTAAATAATTAAGCTAAAGTCTGCACTTTTGTGTAGGCTTTTCTTTATGAAAAAAGGAGAATCCTATGCCTTTAAATCACTACCAACAAGAAGTGGGGCCAAGTCTAGCGGATGCTAGTCCAGGTAAGATGCCAGATGTTGCCCTATTAGAAGGTCGTTATTGTAGCGTTGAACATTTGACGGTGGCAGAGCATTATGAGGACATTTTAGACTTTTACTTTACTAATCAGATTCTTTCTGATTGGACCTATATGTATGCGGATCCTTTTGAATCTGAAGAAGCTGTACGTCAGTGTTTGGAGGATTATGAGCAATCCCAGAATCCTTATTTCTTTGCTATCAGGGATAAGGCTTCAGGTAAGGTTCTAGGAACCTTTTCACTTATGGCTATTACGCCGAAAAATCGAAGTGTTGAGATGGGGCGAGTGATTTTGGCACCTGCTTTACAAAAGACTCGAGCAGCCACAGAAGCTCAATATCTGCTTATGAAATATGTCTTTGAAGATCTTAACTATCGTCGTTATGAGTGGAAATGTGATAGTCTCAACCGTCCTTCTGCCAATGCAGCCATGCGTTTAGGGTTCACCTATGAGGGGCGTTTTCGTAACCATGCTATCTATAAGGGACGTAGCCGTGATACGGACTGGTTCTCGATTATTGATAGTGAGTGGCCAGAACTTAAAAAGCGATTTGAGAATTGGCTAGCTCCTGAGAATTTTGATGAAAAGGGACAGCAGAAACGTTCTTTAAGGGACTGTTAGCTGGCAATATAAGGGCTCTCTTCTGATGAAGGAGCCTTATTTTAGTAGTCTTAGTCCTAAATCGAAGTTCCTACTTTTCTAGAGATTATTATCGCTGTCAAAATCAGTCTAAATACTCATTTTTCTGTCAATAATATTCCCATAATAAAGCATATTTATGCTATAATAAAGAGTAATTGTATCAAGGAGAATATGACTAATGGATTTAATTCGCGAAAAAGTATTTGTTAACCGTTACCACTATGATGTTCGTAACCATGAGTGGGAAAAAGAGAATGGTGTTCCTAAAACAAATGTTGAAGTAACTTTCCAGTTGCACAATAAAGATGAAGAAGCTAACAATACGTCTGTTGTAGCTGTTTTGCAATTTATGATTGTCCGTGATGAGTTTGTTATCTCAGGGATTGTTTCTCAAATGGACCACATTCAAAACCGTATCGTCAATGAACCAAAAGACTTCTCACAAGAAGAAGCAGAAGCCTTGGCTGCACCGCTCTTGGATACGCTTCAACGTTTGACTTATGAAGTAACTGAAATTGCCTTGGATCGTCCAGGTATCAATTTGGAGTTCTAAGATGTCTCTTGCAGTTATTACGGATTCATCGGTTAATCTCCCTGCTGAAATTCAGGGCCATGCTGATGTTTATGTTTTAGATATTCCGGTCATCATTGAGGGGCAGCCTTTTGTTGAAGGAAAAAACTTGGATGTCAATCAGTTTTATGCGCAAATGGCAAACTCTGAGGAACTGCTCAAGACGTCGCAACCTAATCTAGCTGACTTGGATAACTTGCTTACGGAGTTGGAGGAGAAAGGTTATACCCATGTCATTGGGCTTTTCCTTTCTTCAGGAATCTCTGGTTTTTGGGCCAATAGTCAGATTTTGATTGAGGACCATGCCAAGTTGAAGATTACTTTTCCTGATACAAAAATCACAGCAGCTCCTATGGGAGCCATGGTGAGAAACGTTTTGCATTGGTCAGCCCAAGGGATGTCTTTTGAGAGCATTTTGAAGAAGCTTGAGGAACAAGTTGATCAAACGACGGCTTATATTCTTGTGGATGATCTTAATCATCTGGTTAAGGGTGGCCGTTTGTCGAATGGTTCGGCGATTTTAGGAAATCTTTTGTCTATCAAACCTATTTTGAATTTTAATGACGAAGGAAAAATCGTTGTTTTTGAAAAGGTGCGTACAGAGAAGAAAGCTGTGAAACGTTTGGTTGCTCTAGCTGAGGAAAATCGTGAAATGGAACTTAGTATTCTTCACACGAATGCTCCTGAAAAAGCTGAAGATTTTAAAAGGCAGCTAGAAGCAGAGGGAATTAGCGTTTCAACAGTGGTATCCTTATGTGCTGTAATTGCGACACACTTGGGTGAAGGAGCGCTAGTACTAGGTCTAACACCTAAATTTACCAAATAAGTACTATCCATCTGGGATGGGCTTGTCTATGATTAAGATCAATAGAGAGGGAAAATAACATGTCTATTAAAGTTATTGTTGCTGGATTTAAAGGAAGAATGGGTTCAACTGCGGTTGAAATGGTCAAGGGAGATGACGAATTGACTTTGGCTGCCTTGCTTGACCCATTTGCGACAGAAAAAGAAGTGGACGGTGTTCCTGTCTTCACAGATAAAGCGGATTTGGTTGGCTTTGACGCAGATGTCTGGGTGGATTTCACTATGCCAGCTGTTGCCTATGAAAATACTCGTTTTGCTTTGGAGAATGGTTTTGCACCAGTTGTGGGTACCACAGGATTTACTGAAGCACAAATTCAGGAATTGACAGACCTTTCTAAAGACAAGTCTATTGGTGGTTTGATTGCACCTAACTTTGCTATTGGTGCTATCCTTCTTATGAAGTTTGCGGTAGAAGCTAGTAAATATTTCCCAGATCTTGAAATCATTGAGCTTCACCATGACAAGAAAAAAGATGCGCCTTCAGGTACAGCGGTGAAAACAGCTGAACTTATCCGTGAGGTTCGCGAAACAAAACGTCAAGGTGCTGAGGATGAGGTGGAAACACTTGCTGGAGCACGTGGTGCTGAGTTTGATGGTTTCCGTATTCACAGTGTGCGTTTGCCAGGACTTGTGGCTCACCAAGAGGTTATCTTTGGTGCTCAAGGAGAAGGTTTGACCTTGCGTCATGATTCTTATGACCGTATTTCCTTTATGGGTGGGGTTAACCTCGGTATTAAAGAAGTGGTTAAACGTGATCAGCTTGTTTATGGTTTGGAACATTTACTATGAGATTAAGTTATTTGCCTTCTGAGTTTCAGAAGGCTTTACCAATATTAGAGAAGATTAAGTCAGCGGGTTTTGAGGCTTACTTTGTTGGTGGTTCGGTACGAGATGCCCTTCTTAACCGTCCCATTCATGATGTAGACATTGCTTCGTCTTCATATCCTGAGGAGACCAAGCAGATCTTCGAGCGTACGGTGGATATCGGTATTGAGCATGGGACCATTTTGGTCTTGGAAAATGGCGGTGAGTATGAGGTGACGACCTTCCGAACAGAGGACGTCTATGTAGATTATCGTCGTCCGTCTAGCGTGTCCTTTGTGCGTTCATTGGAAGAAGACCTTAAGCGTCGTGATTTTACAGTCAATGCTTTTGCTCTTAATGAAAATGCTGAGATTATCGACAAGTTTGATGGTCTTACTGATTTGGACAATCATGTTTTGAGGGCTGTTGGTAAGGCTGAGGAACGCTTTAACGAGGATGCCCTTCGTATCATGCGAGGACTACGTTTTGCAGCGAGTTTAGACTTTGATATCGAAGAAAAGACTTTTCAGGCTATGACCAGCCATGCCCCACTTCTGGAAAAGATTTCGATTGAGCGAAGTTTCATCGAGTTCGATAAGTTGCTTTTGGCCCCACATTGGAAAAAGGGAATCAAGGCACTTCTAGCGACTAAGGCTTATCAGTACCTTCCGGATTTTCAAGAAACTGCTGAAGAATGGCAGTCTTTTGTGGCAGACTATGTGGAGGACTTTAGATTTACAAGTTCTGAACAGGCTTGGGCGGCAACTCTTTTGGCTCTCAAGCATGATAATCCACGCTCTTTCCTTAAAAAATGGAAGACGTCTGTTAATTTCCAAAAGACAGTTCAGTCCTTGATTGAGATTTTCAATTTCCGTTTGGAGAGAGCCGTGACTAAACAAGATGTTTATCAGTATGGTAAGGAGCTCTTAGAGGCGGCTGAAACTTTGAGACAGGCTCAGGGCTTGGACGTCGATTATGAGCGTATTGCCGATTTGGATGGTCAGTTGCTCATCCATGATAAGCACGAAATCGTTGTGAATGGTGGCACACTGATGAAGGAGCTAGGATTCAAACCTGGTCCGGACCTTGGACGTACACTTAAAGCCATTGAAAATGCCATCGTTGATGGGAAACTAGCTAATGACAAGGAAGCTATTATGGCCTTTGTTCAAGCGATGAAATAAGTCTACGGACGTTATAAAAATGACACACCGCTACAGAGCATGCGTAGGATCCGTAGCGGTGTTATTTGTAAAAAGGAAGTAAGATGTCAGATTTTATTGTTGAAAAATTAACCAAGTCCGTTGGAGACAAGACGATTTTTAAAGAGATTTCATTTATTATACATGATTTGGATCGTATTGGGATTATTGGTGTCAATGGGACAGGTAAGACAACCTTGCTAGATGTTGTCTCTGAGTGTATTGGTTTTGATGGTGATGTGTCACCTTTCACTAAGTCTAATGGCTATAAGATTGCTTATTTGACTCAAGAGCCAGAATTTGATGATAACAAGACAGTGCTTGATACGGTCTTGTCATCAGACCTTCGTGAGATGGCTTTGATTCGTGAATATGAAACCCTTATGGCAGATTATTCTGAGGAGAATCAGGCTCGCTTGGAGAAGGTTATGGCTGAGATGGATAGTCTAGATGCTTGGTCCATTGAGAGCGAGGTCAAGACAGTCTTGTCTAAGTTGGGATTGTCAGACCTCTCGCAAAAGGTCGGGGACCTCTCAGGTGGTCTTCGTCGTCGTGTGCAGTTGGCTCAGGTTCTCTTGAATGATGCAGACCTCCTGCTCTTGGATGAGCCAACCAACCATTTGGATATTGATACTATTGCTTGGTTGACGAATTTTCTCAAGTCGTCTAAAAAGACGGTACTCTTTATTACCCACGACCGTTATTTCTTGGACAATGTAGCCACACGCATCTTTGAGCTAGACCAGGCTAATCTGATTGAATACCAGGGGAATTATCAAGACTATGTGCGTCTAAAGGCCGAACAAGATGAACGAGATGCAGCAGCCCTTCACAAGAAAAAGCAACTCTATAAGCAGGAGTTGGCATGGATGCGAACGCAACCGCAGGCACGTGCAACCAAACAACAAGCTCGTATCAATCGCTTTAAGGATCTTAAGGGTGAGGTTCACCAAACGGTTAATAATGACGATCTTGAAATTAACTTTGAGACCAGCCGTATTGGTAAGAAGGTGGTTAACTTCGAGCATGTCGATTTTGCTTATGAAGATGGCAAGCAAATTCTCAGTGATTTCAATCTTATCATGCAAAATCGTGATCGTATCGGTATTGTTGGGGATAATGGTGTCGGGAAATCGACCTTGCTCAATCTGATTAATGGTGACCTTGTGCCTACAGCTGGTGTCCTAGATATTGGTGAGACGGTACGTATTGGTTATTTCTCACAGCAAATTAAAGATATGGATGAGAGCAAGCGTGTCATTAACTACTTGCAAGAAGTTGCAGATGAAGTTAAGACAACGGTTGGGACAACCAGTATCACAGAGCTCTTGGAGCAATTCCTTTTCCCTCGTTCTACCCATGGGACACAGATTGCCAAGCTCTCTGGTGGGGAAAAGAAACGTCTTTATCTACTTAAGATTCTGATTGAAAAGCCCAACGTTCTGCTCTTGGATGAGCCGACAAATGATTTGGACATTGCAACTTTGACGGTTTTGGAAAACTTCCTTAATGGTTTTGGCGGCCCTGTCGTTACCGTAAGTCACGACCGCTATTTCTTGGACAAGGTAGCTAACAAGATTCTAGCCTTTGAAGAGGGTGGTGTTCGAGAGTTCTTTGGTAACTACACAGACTACCTTGATGAAAAAGCCTTCTTACAAGAGCAATCAGCCCTCCTCGAGAAGGAAAAAGAGCAAGCTAGCGTTAAAGTTGAGAAAGTTAAAGAAGACAAAAAACGCATGAGCTACTTTGAAAAACAAGAGTGGGCGACCATCGAGGACGAGATTGCTGACCTTGAAGCCAAAATCGAAGAGATTGAAGCAGCTATGCTTGAAAATGCTAGCGATTATGGACAGTTAGCTACCCTTCAACGTGATTTGGATGCTGCTAACGAAACCTTACTTGAAAAGTATGAACGCTATGAGTATTTGAGTGAGCTAGAGGGATAAGCTCTTTAGTAATCAAAGTATGACAAAAGCCCTGCATTTGCAAGGCTTTTTTATGTTTATGTAGTGTCTGGTTTCTTCTTACCACAAGCGGAATGAAAAGGAAAGGACTGAAACACCTGTAAAGATAATTAAGGAAGCTACCAAGCGCCCAATAAGAAAGGCTGAGAAAAACGGAGCACTAAAGAGCAAGAGCCCAAATACCAGACAAATCAAGGTGATTGACAGGGCAGGTTGTCCTGAGAAGCCGAATTGACGTTGGCGATAAGCTTGAAAGCCTTGTGTAAAGGCTGAGACAAGGAGCCACCAAGCGATAATGGTTACAGCTACACCTGAGAGCACCCATGCTGATGTTGATAGCAAAATAATTCCAAAAACAATGGAAATGATACTCTGAAGTAGTTGGAAGAAGGAGCGGTTTTCGTTATCTCGTTTAAAATAAACCATGAGACTTGAAACACCAGATACCAGCATCACTAGGGCAAACAGCCAACCAACGATGGCAAGAAGGTTTGTAGGATTAGCGAAGAAAAAGACACCCAAGAGTGTAATGAGAATGCCACTAATCAATGTAAAACTTTTCATAGGATACCTCTTATTAATTTTTCTTAATACTACTATGTAAGTATCAAATTGTCAAACAAAGACCTACTTTAGAGTGGCTTGATGTGATAAGTGTAGGTGGCAGCCTTTCTGGTTCTCGTAGCTACCTGACGACCTGTTTTTTGGAAGAGGTGTTTAAAGCGGCGCAAGAAATTTGTGGAATCCATCTTGAGGTAGTCTTCATTAAAGGTACCAAAAAGTTGACGGTAGGTGGTCAAGGTGTTTTCCTCGGGCATAATGGAAAGGATAGTTGGATAGTATTCGAGTCGTCCCTTGATACGTTCCATAGCTGTTAAGAGAATTTCCCAATGATCAAAGGCGAGGTCATCATGTGACAGTGTCTTATTGCCATCAACAAGTTGCAGTCGACCGTCTACCATGGCGATGTCTAACCAATGCGTAGATGCTGCATCGTCGGCCGCCTTTTCTACTTGAATATCATTAAAAGTCATGAAGCAGAGATAAGCCACTGTGATAGTCCACATCCGAGGATCCCGATAAGGTGTTCCCACTGTAATGAGTTGCTCAATATGATCAGGGTCGAGTTTAACAGATGTTTCCTCCTGTACTTCGCGACAGACAGCTAGATTGAGATCTTCTTGCTCCTGAACGAAGCCACCACTGAGAGCATATTTCCCCATGAAGGGATGGTTTTTTCGCTTGATAAGTAAGGTTTGGACTCTTCCTTCATAATAGCGGAAGATGACTGAGTCAACGGTCACTGAGGGCTTAACGTACTTATCTATCTCTTCTCGCCGATAGATGTCCAAAAATTCCTTTTCACTACCAGAGTTTTCGAAGGTTTTAGTCATAGGTTTCCTCCATGTTTGTATTGTAAGTTATAAGTAATGATTATGTTGGATTACTCTTTTAAATCTCGATGTGTAAACGTTCCTTGATTGCCTTCTTGGCATTGTGGTAGTTGTCCGCAAAGAAGCTGTCGCTATTACTATTTTCCCCTAAAATAACGATTTTATCCTTGAATGGTGATAGGAGGTCTAGGAGGTGCCGGGTAAACCAGTCACGTGTTTGATTATCAGCCATAGTCATGTCACGGAAACCATCATCTACATAGTTTGATTTTGGCAGGATCACAAAAATCAAATCCCACTTTTCACGGGCCTGAGTTACCTGATAGAGGCGATCCAACAAGTCGAACTCTTCTTGGGAGATATTTTCTTTCAAATAGTAGTCTATATAGACCTTAGTGACTGTTGAATTGGTATCGGCAAAGATAAGTCCTGAGTGTTGCCCTTTGTCAATGATATCAGAGGTCTGGGCGTATTGATCTGTTAGGAGATGAATATAGTCGTTGGTATCTAATTCATCATCTCGTACATTGTACTTTTCTTGATATTCCCTAGCATATTCCAGAGAGCAGGGAGCATTGTAAGTGCGGGCCAAATCCTTAACAAGAGTAGTCTTTCCACCGCTAGCAGAGCCCACAACAAGGACCTTGCGCGTAAAGTGGCGACGGAAAGGCTTGGTGATAAAACGCCAATTTTCCATCGGATTGTCTCGAATCTCAGTAGCAGAGATATTGATAATAGACCGTTCGATGAGTTCTACCTGAGCTTGAGGGTAATAGCGATTGAGCTCAGTTACATACTCTGGCTCTCCAACATAGAAGGTAATCTTTTCAGGATCATCCGTATTCTTAGCGATAAGCTCTTTGACACGATTAACCCAAGGCACCCAGCCCTCTGGATAGGCTGGCATCCCAGCTTCGTCTAGTTTATCCACAACGACTAATTCATCATCATAGAAGACTTCTCGAACATAACGGAAACGTCGATTGAGTGATAGGCCTGCGCGTGTCCCACGATCTTCTTGTGTGTTGCTGCCACTTACGATGACGAGCACATTGTCATTAGCACGTTTTGCCTTGGTAATGAGGTCAACGTGTCCAACGTGCATTGGAGCGAAAGTTCCAAAAACAATGCCGATGCGCTTTCCTGATAAATGTTTTCTTTTCATAAAAAATGATCCTTTTTGAGATTTAGTAAAATTACTAAATTTATGATAGCATAGTTGGTAATCTTTGTAAATGTAAAAATAGTAAATTTACTAAATTATTTTCAACACATTTTAGCCTTAAAGTTCAAAAAAAGTTTAAAAAATTTTGGAGAAAAACCAGAAAAATAGAATCCGCTTACATTGTTGAATTGATAACATTTTAGGATTAACTTAAAAAAGAGAGGTCACTTGCTATGTCATAAAACCTAACATAAAAATCAAAAAAATAGCAGAAAATACTTGACAAGAAGATTCTGAAAATTTATACTATTCATGTAATTAAATTACTAAGGTAATTATTTGAAAGGAAACATTGATATGACAACAGGTAAAGAGTACGTTGCTAGCGTTTTTGAAAAAGTGAAAGCTCAAAATGGCCATGAGGCTGAGTTCCTTCAAGCAGTTGAAGAAGTTTTCGATTCACTTGTTCCTGTCTTCGATAAATATCCTAAATATATTGAAGAAAACCTTTTGGAACGTTTGGTTGAACCAGAACGTATCGTTTCATTCCGTGTGCCATGGGTTGACGATAAAGGACAAGTACAAGTAAACCGTGGTTTCCGTGTACAATTCTCATCAGCTATTGGTCCTTACAAAGGTGGTCTTCGTTTCCACCCATCAGTAAACCAATCAATCATCAAATTCCTTGGTTTCGAACAAATCTTTAAAAACTCATTGACTGGTCAACCAATCGGTGGTGGTAAAGGTGGATCAAACTTCGATCCTAAAGGTAAATCAGATAACGAAATCATGCGTTTCTGCCAAAGCTTCATGACTGAATTGAGCAAACACATTGGTGCAGATACAGACGTACCTGCAGGTGATATCGGTGTTGGTGGACGTGAAATTGGTTACCTCTACGGCCAATACAAACGTCTTCGTAACGAGTACACAGGTGTTCTTACTGGTAAAGGTTTGAACTGGGGTGGATCACTTGCTCGTACAGAAGCAACTGGTTACGGTGCTGTTTACTTTGCAGAACAAATGCTTAATGCACGTGGTGAAAACTTTAACGGTAAAACAGCAGTTGTTTCAGGTGCTGGTAACGTTGCCATCTACGCTATCGAAAAATTGCAAAGTCTCGGTGCTAAAGCGGTAACATGTTCTGACTCATCTGGTTTTGTTTATGATCCAGACGGAATCGACGTTGACTTGTTGAAAGAAATCAAAGAAGTTAAACGTGAACGTATCGTTAAATATGCAGAAGCACGTCCAAACGCAACCTTCACACCTGCTGGTGGTGAAAAGACAGTTTGGTCAGTTAAAGCTGACTTGGCATTCCCATGTGCAACTCAAAATGAATTGGATGAAACAGATGCAGAAACACTTGTAGCAAATGGTGTATTGGCTGTTTCAGAAGGTGCTAACATGCCTTCAACTTTGGGAGCTATTGATGTCTTCCTTAAAGCTGGTGTATCATTTGGTCCTGCCAAAGCTGCTAACGCTGGTGGTGTTGCTGTATCAGCTCTTGAAATGGCACAAAACAGCGGACGTACACAATGGACATTCGAAGAAGTTGATGCTAAACTCTACGATATCATGAAAGGTATCTACGAAAATGCTGCAGCAGCTGCTAAAGAATTTGGTCATGAAGGTAACCTTGTTGTAGGTGCCAACATCGCTGGATTCCTTAAAGTTGCAGATGCTATGTCAGCACAAGGTATCGTTTAATTAATAGACTATTACCAATAGCCTCTCGATAAAATAAGAAAAGAAGCCTGCGGGTTTCTTTTTTTGTTTAGACAGATTTAGGAGGAAGAGGAGATTTGTCCTTTTTTGGTATAATGAGCTAGTAAGAAATCTCTTTCTAGAGTAGATTTTTATGAATTAGAATATGAGAGGAATAATCGTGAGTCTTGGAAAGGATCCCTGTGGGGCAAAAGAAAAGAAGTATACTAATCAGACAGTCATTCTAATAAGTTTCTTGATCAGCATAGTGTCGATACTGCCTATGTTCTTTTTTAGGGACAAGCTTTATGGTGATGATATTGTCTTTCACATTAACCGACTGTTATCCTTGGATACTGTCTGGAAGAGTCCTATCAATTTTACAACTAACGGAGGGACTGGACAATTAATCAATACCTTTTATCCCTGGTTAACCTATTATCCTATTTTTATAATCTATAAGCTGACTCAGTCAGTCTTTGTAGCCTGGATGAGTTTTCAATTTCTTGTTCGCTTTGTAACTTGTTTGCTTAGTTTTTACGGATTACGTTTATTGAACTATTCTGATAAACAGGTGATGATATTTGTTACCTTTTATCTCTTTTCGGGTTATTTCTTGCACAATTCTTATTATCGGGCAGCCGTTGGCGAAATGCTGGCTATGATTTTTTTACCTCTAGTTTTCGTTGGCGTTCGTTTGATAACATTTGGAGATTATAAGAAATGGTGGGTTTTGACTCTTGGCATGCTTGGTTTAGTCTATTCCCATGTCTTATCTGTCCTTTTGGCTTCTCTTATGATTTTCATAGCAGTGGTAGCTAGTTTTGGGATTTGGGATAATAAAAAAGAACGTATTCTAGGATTTCTTAAGGCCACTCTTGTCACTCTTAGTATGTCTCTAGCTTTCTTTGTTCCTATGATAGAGCAATTCAAGTATGTCACCCTACGAACGACTTTTAAACCGCTCCTATCCAAGACTGCCTTAAGTCTGGCAGACAACTGGGAGTTGATTCTAAAAAGTGATGTAAGGACTCCATCAGTTAATCTTCTCTATCTCCTGGGTCTAGTGCTAAGCCTGATCTTTGCTAAGCGTTTTGTGAAGGATAAGGAAGCTAGAATTTACCTTTTTATTTCTCTTGTTTTGGCTTTTTTAACTTTGAATAGTTTTCCTTGGCAGTTATTACAGGAGAGTCCAGTATCCAACCTTCAATTTCCTTGGAGATTATGGAGTTTTGCCTTGCTTTTCTTCAGTTTAGCCTTGGCTAATATCTTGGAAAATATGTCTATGAAGGCAACGACGATACTTGTCTTGTTTGGTCTTTGCCTGAATATGTTTCAGATTGTTACTGTCCAAGATAAGATGACTAAAGCCAAGAATATATTGCCAAGCAATACAAAAGTCACGAGAGAGATGCTAGCTAAGGGAACTTATAAAAATATAAATGGCGATTACACCAATAAAGAAGTGTCCTTTGGCTTTGTCTTTGACAAACATCTTTTCTTGGATAATCAGGAAATTAAGTCAACCATCAGACGTTCTCCAAAGGAGCTAGCACTTACAGTAGATAACGAGTCAAAAGAAGCTAAAGTCTTGTCACTACCAGTTTTCTACTATAAAGGACAAGAAGCGAGGATTGATGGAAAAAGAGTAACTACTTACTTAGCTAAGGAAAAGAATCCAACTAATCTAGTCCTACCACCAGGTAAGCATGGTGTCGTTTTGACCTATAGCTATACCCCAGTTGCCAAATTGGCAATGGGTGTTTCAACTATTAGTCTTTTGGCGTTTATTGGTTATTTGTATAGAGTGAAGAAAGATGACTAAAAAGAAGCCTGCGGGTTTCTTTTTTTGTCTGTTTTACTAGAGGGTAGGCCTTTTGATATAATAGGTCAAGGTGATTAATATGAAATTGAAAACCTCCGTCTCTGATAAAAGAAGGAGATATGATTTCATAGTTTAGATAAGAAAAGGGAGTAAATAGATGATAAAAACTATCGTAAAGGATGTCTTTTTCCTTGGACAAAAATCGACAGAAGCGACTAAAGAAGACCTCTATTTGGCTAAAGATTTACGTGATACACTGGAGTTTCATAAGGATGCCTGTGTGGGTATGGCTGCCAATATGATTGGCGTTAAAAAGCGTGTTATTATCGTCAATATCGGTTTTGTTAATCTAGTTATGTTTAATCCTGTTTTAGTCAGCAAGTCCTCACCTTTTCAAACAGAGGAGTCTTGTTTGTCATTAGAGGGAAGTCGTCCAACAAAACGTTATGAGTCGATTGAGGTTGCTTATTTAGATGAACAATGGATGCCTAAACAGTTAAGTTTTTCTGGCATGCCAGCTCAAATTATTCAACATGAATTGGATCATTTGGAGGGGATTATTATTTAGATAGCCTAGCCCAAGTGGGCTAGATTTTTGAGTTCAAATCCTTAATAATCATAGTTACAGGAGTGAGAGTGGAAAGCAATTTTTTTCTCACTCTTTTTTAGTTCTCATAAGAACTTTTTTCTTGACATTAGTTCTCATAAGAACTAAAATAGTTTCCATGAGAATTATTCAAGGAGGGACTTGCGATGCATGGAAAAGATACTTTTAGTGAATTCAGAGAATTCATCAATACTATGGAATCTCGCGTGCAAGAGTTAGGAAAGGTCCATGGGGTTGAGCATTTAGCTGGCCCACAAGGATTTGCCGTCAAGTATTTGTCTGACAATCAAGATAAAGAAATCTTTATCAAAGACATTGAAAAAAGACTATGTATTTCTAAATCAGTGGCTAGTAATTTGGTCAAACGAATGGAAAAAAATGGTTTTGTTGAGTTGGTGACATCGGACAAGGATAAACGCTACAAGTATGTTCATCTGACAGACTTAGGTAAAAAGAAAGCTCGAGATGTCAAACATTTTCGAGAGGCCATCCATGAACAGCTGTTAGAAGGTATTTCCAAAGAAGATGCTGAAACAGCCTTTCGTGTCTTTCACCAAATTCGTATGAATTTAGAAAAAAATAAGGAGTAACTTATGTTTAAAATTTTTAAACGTTTGACGACAAAAGAGTTAATCATGATTGTCTTAGTGGTGATTTTTGTTTGCTTGAACGTCTATTTAAACTTGAAAATTCCAGACTATATGTCTGATATTACGACACTCTTATCAACTAAGGGAACTAAAGCGTCGGATATTTTTGCCTGGAATACAGATGCCCCAGGGATGCGAATGCTTTTAATGTCATTTGCAGGCTTTATGGCTTCTGTAGTTGTTGGTTTCTTAGCTGCCAGAACAGCGGCAAGTTTTACCACCCGTCTTCGTGATGATATCTTCCATCAGGTTCTAGATTTTTCGGATGCTGAGATTAAGAAATTCTCAATTCCTAGTCTTTTGACCCGTACGACAAATGATATTACCCAATTGCAGCTGGTACTTACCATGGGGTTACAGGTTATTACACAGGGGCCTATCATGGCCATTTGGGCGATTACAAAGATTGCCGATAAAAATGGGAACTGGCTCCTTGCCTTGCTTGTCGCTGTGGCAGTGATTGCCATTCTCATGCTCTTCCTCTTGATTATGGTTATGCCTAAGCAACGCTTGATTCAAACTCTGACCGATAAACTGAATAGCGTAACGCGTGAATCTCTTACTGGAATTCGTGTGGTGCGTGCCTATAACGCCGAAAGTTATCAAGAGGATAAATTTGAAAAGGCCAATACTGATTTGACCCAAAACAATCTCTTTATCGGTCGTTCTTTGGCCTTACTGACACCGGTAATGACTGCTGTATCAAGTGGTTTGACACTGGCTATTTATTGGATTGGTGCACATTTGATTGAAGATGTTAAGATTCCAACAGATCCAACTAAGATTGCTGGTGCCATGGAAAATAAGATCCATCTTTTCTCAGACATGGTGGTTTATTCATCTTATGCCATGCAGGTTGTTATGGGATTCATGATGATGATTGTTGTTTTCTTCCTTCTTCCACGTGCAGTTGTAGCAGCTGGTCGTATCAATGAAGTTCTAGATACCCAATCTTCAGTCTCTTATCCTGAAAATAGTTCTAAAAAACCTAAAGAAGTGGGTACTGTCGAATTTGATGATGTTTCCTTCCGTTATTCTGAAACTTCAGAGCCTGTTTTGGAGCATGTTAGCTTCAAAGCTAAAAAAGGTGACACGGTTGCCTTTATTGGTTCGACTGGATCTGGTAAATCAACGCTTGTCAACCTTATCCCACGTTTTTATGATGCCACGCAAGGAACAATCAAGGTTGACGGAGTAGATGTGCGACATTACGACCATGAAACCTTGCACAATATAGTCGGTTATATTCCACAGAAGGCTGTGCTTTTCTCAGGTGATATCACGTCAAATATGACGATGGGAACGAGCAATAACAGTCCCCTTGATGATGCTAAGATTTGGGAAGCCCTTGAATTGGCTCAAGGAAAAGACTTTGTTGAAAATAAAGAAGGTCAACTTAAAGCAGAAGTTGCCCAAGCTGGGTCTAACTTCTCAGGTGGACAGAAGCAACGTTTGGCTATTGCGCGTGCCTTGGCACGTAAGCCTGAAATCTTGATTTTCGATGATTCCTTCTCAGCCTTGGACTATAAGACCGATCGTAAGTTACGTCAAGAATTGGCTGAAAAAACACAAGATATGACCAAGTTGATTGTTGCCCAACGTATCTCTACTATTATGGATGCGGACCAAATCTTGGTACTTGACCAAGGTAAGGTCGTTGGTCAAGGGACTCACAAGGAACTCTTGGCAAATAATGAGGTTTACCAAGAAATTGCCTATTCACAATTGTCTAAGGAGGAGTTAGAAAATGGAAAATAAGCCAAAAACATCATCCTATAAACGCTTAAAACCCTATATTAAAGGTTTCCAAATTCCGTTTGTCCTTGCGATTTTTGGAGCAATTATTTCAGCGGTCATTACAGTTATTGGACCAGATAAGCTTAAAGAAATTACCAATACTATTACTGAAGGGATTACACCTACTAAAATGGGGACAATTCCAGGTATTGATTTGGACAAGGTAGCAAGTATTGCTATGACCTTGGCTGTTCTCTATGCCATTTCAGCGATTGTTGGTTACTTACAAAGCTTTACGGTTGCGACAGTTACACAACGCTTTTCACAACGTTTCCGTACAGCTATCCAAAAGAAAATCAATAGTGTTCCTCTTAATTATTTTGATAGTCACTCTCAAGGGGATACCCTCTCTCGTGTGACCAATGACGTTGACCTTTTGGGACAATCGCTTAGTCAAGGTTTAGGTACCTTGATTACTTCAAGTGTTCTCTTGGTGGCAGCCATTATTATGATGTTCTACTCAAATGTCACTATGGCTTTCACTGCGATTGGTTCTGTCTTGATAGGTTTTGTTCTGGTAGCCTTCATCATGGGCTTCTCGCAACCCCTTTTCAAACGCCAACAAGAAAATTTGGCTAATATTAATGGTTATATTGAAGAAATCTACACGGGTCAAGCAGTCGTAACGAGTTACAATGCTGCTCAAGAAAGCAGTCAAGCTTTCAAGGGACTTAATGATAAACTCTATAAATCGATGTGGCAATCACAGTTTATCTCAGGTATTATGATGCCACTTATGATTTTCATTGGGAACTTTGGTTATGTTATGGTCTGTCTTGTGGGTGCCATCAAAGTTATTGATGGTATCTTGACGATTGGTGATGTGGTAGCCTTCATGACCTATGTTCGTATCTTCTCCCAACCTCTTTCTCAAATTGCACAAGGGATTACACAACTCCAATCAGCTACTGCAGCCATTGGTCGTATCTTTGAATTTTTGGAAGAAAAAGATATGGACGACGAGTCAGCTAAGACAGCTGAGTTGACAGATACTAAAGGTCAAGTAGTCTTTGATCATGTTTCCTTTGGTTATACTCCTGAAAAGACTATTATTCATGACTTTTCAGCCCTTGCTAAGCCAGGTCAAAAGATTGCGATCGTTGGTCCAACAGGTGCTGGTAAGACGACTATTGTTAACCTGCTTATGAAGTTCTATAACATCGACCAAGGTCGTATTACCATTGACGGTGTGGATACTAATGACATGAAACGTGAAACCGTTCATGATCAATTCTCTATGGTGCTTCAAGACACTTGGCTCTTTGAAGGTACTATTCGTGATAATTTGATTTACAACCAAGAGAATATTTCTGATGAGCAAGTTATTGCTGCAGCTAAGGCTGTCGGTGTTCACCACTTCATCACCACACTTCCAAAGGGGTATGATACTTATTTGGATGATTCTGTGACCTTATCAGTTGGTCAGAAACAGCTCTTGACCATTGCGCGTGCGCTTCTTAAGGACGCCCCTCTTCTTATCTTGGATGAAGCGACATCATCAGTTGACACCCGAACAGAAGAATTGATTCAAAAAGCCATGGACAAGCTTATGGAAGGTCGGACTTCCTTTGTCATTGCCCACCGCTTATCAACCATTCGAAATGCTGACCTTATTCTTGTGATGAAAGATGGTAACATTATTGAACAGGGCAATCATGATGAGCTCATGGCAGCAGATGGTTTCTATGCTGATCTTTATAATAGTCAATTTACAGAAGAAGTTGCCTAAACTTTTCTTATAAAATTATAAGATTTTACAAAAATCTATAGCACGTATGACTGTCAGTCATGCGTTTTGTGTTATACTGAAAAAAACAGACAGATTAGGAGATTATGATGCAATATCGCAAAGCAAGACTAGACGAAGTTCAGGAAGTTGCACAAGTATGTGCAGATGCCTTTGAAGATTACCCCTATCTTTCAATGATTGCCAGTAATTTAAAGAATCCTGAACAGTATAAGGAATTTGTCTTAGCCTTGCAGGAAGTGTTGGTGCGTTTGGCGATTAAACAGGACTCATGTTTGGTGGCTGAAAAGGACGGTCGCATTGTTGCGGCAGCTATTTTACAGCATCAGACGATTTCTATGCTTAATTATCTTCAAAATGGGGCGACCAAGCTTTTCAGTTTTATAAGCATCACTAAGTTGTTCAAGTATTTTAACTTTGTTGAAGAGTCCGAAAGACATCTGGAAGATTCTGCAGAATACGACTGGTACCTGATGATGTTGGCGGTGACTCCAGATTATCAAAGAAAAGGGATAGGAAGTCTCTTTTTGCTTGAAGGGGTTGAACCCTTTGTACGTAGTACAGGAGGTCACAGCCTTGGCTTGATTACCAATCGTGATTACAATGTACCTTTCTACGAAAAAAATGGCTACAAACAATGTGGTTATAAGGTTTTGACCTACGAAACACACAAACTAGGCAACTGGCCTTTTGTCAAATCACTTGATGCATAGCCTTGTGCTATTTAACTTAGATAAGCAAAATGAATCTGGCTTCGGCTGGATTTTTTTCTTAGCTTTAGAGTCCTTCTTGTCTGGCTCATTCCTTATTTTTAAGTCTAACTATGCTATAATTAGGAAACGCTATTAGAGGAGGTTTATATGTCAACTCCAAGTATTTATGGGGAATATGCTCAGTATCTCCCCAAGATTTTACAAGAAATAACAGACCCGATTATTGCGGCTAATATTACTAGCAAAAAAGAAACAGGCTTTAAACTCTATGAACATTTTATTTCACGAATCAAAGAAAGCGATTCTATGCGTGAAAAGTGTCTTAGGAAAAATTTGCCTGAAACCAGCCAATCTGCTCTCAAAGAAATTCGTGACAGTATTGGAATTCGAATCGTTTGTGGCTTTGTTGATGATATTTATAAAACTATCGATGTCATCAAGACTATCCCTGGCGTTTCTATCTATAACGAGAAAGATTACATTTTAAATGCTAAGCCCAATGGCTATCGTTCTTACCACCTCATTTTGGAAATCGAAACCGAGTTTCCAGATGTCTTAGGAAATGAGAAAGGAACCTATTTTGTTGAGGTTCAGCTTCGAACCATCGCTCAGGATTCTTGGGCCAGTTTGGAGCATCAGATGAAGTACAAGCACGACATCAAAAATCCAGAAATGATTACCCGTGAGCTTAAGCGCTGTGCGGATGAATTAGCTTCATGCGATTTGACCATGCAGACCATCCGTAACTTAATTCAAGAAGGAGGGGACTAGAATGGCTTTGAAAATTCTACTAGCTGAGGATGAAGAGGCTCTTTCTCGAGTTTACAAGGCAGCCCTAGAGCATCAGGGTTATGAGGTGGATCAAGCATTCAATGGGCAAGAGGCTGTTGATTTAGCTGCACAAAATGCCTATCAAGTGATGATCATGGATATTATGATGCCCATTAAAACAGGTATCGAGGCCCTGAAAGAGATTCGCTCTTCTGGGGACAGGACACATGTCATTATGTTGACAGCTATGGCTGAAATTGATGATCGCGTGACCGGGCTTGATGCTGGGGCAGACGATTACTTGACCAAGCCAATCTCCCTTAAGGAACTTTTGGCTCGTCTGCGCTCATTAGAACGTCGTGTGAGTGAGAGCTTCACTGCCAAAATTTTGACTCTTGGTTCTGTTCGTTTGGACCAAGAAGAGCAGGAGTTGGTAGCTGGGAACGCTATTCGACTTTCAAGCAGAGAGACAAAGTTAATGGCCCACTTCATGCTTAATCCTGCTAAGAAATTAACGACTGAGCACCTTTTTAAGACCATCTGGGAGGATGAGGGAGATGTGGACGAGTCGATTGTCTGGGTCTATATTTCCTATCTGCGTCAGAAATTGCAAGCCATCCAGGCTGACATCAGCATTCTTGGTGAAAAAGGTGGCGACTTTTGCCTTCTCGCCAATTAGAGAGGAGTAGCTCATGTTTAGACGTTTACGACTTCAATTTATTACGATTGCTTCCTTGGCTATCCTCTTTATCTTGGTCTTTACGGTGGGAATCATCAATACTGTGAGGTCCTTTCAGACGGAGCAGGAAATTAGTAAGGTTCTCAATACACTCACAGAAAATAATGGTAGTTTTGGAAAAACGAAAAAAATTGAGATCAATCAAGGGCGTGAAATTCCATCAGATAGTTTTCGTTTTTTCAGCGCGACCTTGTCTGGTGATGAAGTGGTCAGTCAGGATACCAGTCATACTTCCTTGATAAATGATGAAGAGGCCGCTACTTATGCCCGTGCAGCTAGCCGAATGACGAGTACTCTTGGAACCATTAGAGAAAAAAATATTAATCTCAGTTATCAGGTTAGTAAAGTCAGCAAAAATAAGATCCTTGTGGTCTTTCTGGACACAACCTCTTATTATAATTCTTCCCAAGCCTTGTTAAGTCTTTCTATCCTTTTATCAATGTTTGGCTTTATCTTTTTTGTCATCATTGTCAGTGCCCTATCAGGAATTGTCATTCGTCCCTTCATTCGAAACTACGAAAAGCAGCGACGTTTTATTACCAATGCTGGTCATGAATTAAAGACACCATTGGCCATTATTTCTGCTAATACGGAGCTACAAGAACTCATGACTGGAGAGAATGAGTGGACCAAGTCGACGAATGACCAGGTGGCACGTTTGACCACTTTAATCAATTCTCTGGTAGCCCTATCTCGTCTGGAGGAGCAGCCGGATATCGTTCTTCAAGATGTAGATTTTTCCTATATTACTGAGGATGCAGCAGAGGACTTTAAGGGGCCTGTCGTTCGAGATGGTAAATCTTTCGTTATGGACATCACACCGGATATTCATGTGAAAGCAGAGGAGAAGTCTCTCTTTGAACTTGTAACCCTCCTTGTGGATAATGCTAACAAGTATTGTGATCCAGAAGGGACTGTAACCGTAAGGCTCCGTCAGATTGGAAGGACACGAAAACGGGCTCGTCTAGAAGTGTCAAACACCTATAAAGATGGTAAGGATGTTGACTATAGTAAGTTTTTTGAGCGTTTTTATCGTATCGAAGAATCCCATAATAACAGAGAACACAAGGGGTTTGGTATTGGCCTCTCCATGGCTCAAAGCATGGTCAAATTATTTAAGGGGCGTATCTTTGCCTCTTATAAAAATGACACCATCACCTTTACGGTTATCTTGTAAGGATATTTTTTAAATATTTGACTAGGTGAAAACCCTAATTTATGATAAAATAGTAAGGATGAAGATTTAGTGTTTTCTTTGCAAAAAAGAAACCATTTTCTTATCCTAATCATAAAAAGGAGATGCTCGAATGAGCCCTTTAACCACCTTAAAGGGCTGGTAATTGACGACTTAGGAAAGATAAATCTCAGCTAAGAATCAAATCATAAAACAAAATAGTTAATAGGGAGAAATCATGGCAGAACCAAAATACAAACGTGTCCTCATTAAGCTTTCAGGTGAAGCTCTAGCTGGTGAACGAGGTGTTGGGATTGATCTTCCAACTGTCCAGGCTATGGCTAAGGAAATTGCTGAGGTAGCGGATTCAGGTATTCAAATTGCTCTAGTTATCGGTGGTGGTAACCTTTGGCGTGGTGAACCTGCAGCTGAAGCAGGAATGGATCGTGTTCAAGCAGACTACACTGGAATGCTTGGAACAACTATGAATGCCCTTGTTATGGCAGATAGTTTGAAACAACTCGGTGTTGATACACGTGTTCAAACAGCGATTGATATGAAATCTGTGGCAGAGCCTTATATTCGTGGTCGTGCCCTTCGTCACCTTGAAAAAGGTCGTATTGTTATCTTTGCAGCAGGTATTGGTTCACCATACTTCTCAACAGATACAACAGCGGCTCTCCGTGCAGCTGAAATCGAAGCTGATGCTATTCTTATGGCTAAAAACGGTGTTGATGGTGTCTACAATGACGACCCTCGTAAAAACGCTGATGCCGTTAAGTTTGACGAATTGACACACGTGGAAGTTATTAAACGTGGCTTGAAAATTATGGATGCCACAGCTTCTACCCTTTCAATGGATAATGACATTGACCTTGTTGTCTTCAATATGAATGAACCAGGAAACATCAAACGTGTTATCTTTGGTGAACAAATTGGAACAACTGTATCTAACAAAGCAGAATCACACAAATAAGAAAGAGAGAATTTATGACAAACGCAATTATTGAAAAAGCAAAAGAACGTTTCACCCACTCACACGAGTCATTGGCCCGTGAATTTGGATCTATCCGTGCAGGCCGTGCCAATGCATCACTTCTTGACCGTATCACTGTAGAATACTATGGTGCTCCAACACCACTTAACCAATTGGCTTCAATCACTGTTCCTGAAGCACGTGTTCTTTTGATTTCACCATTTGATAAAGGTTCAATTGCTGATATCGAACGTGCAATCAACGAATCTGATCTTGGTATTAACCCAGCTAACGATGGTTCTGTTGTGCGCTTGGTTATCCCAGCACTTACAGAAGAAACACGTAAAGAGTTAGCTAAAGAAGTGAAAAAAGTCGGTGAAAATGCTAAAATCGCTATCCGTAACATCCGCCGTGATGCAATGGATGAAGCTAAGAAGCAAGAAAAAGACAAAGAAATCACAGAAGATCAATTGAAAGCTTTGGAAAAAGATATCCAAAAAGCAACTGATGACGCTGTTAAGAAGATTGACAGCATGACAGCAGAAAAGGAAAAAGAACTCCTTACTGTTTAATCAATAGAAAAATAAGGAGAGTGGGACAGAAGCAAAAGAGCATGGACTATGTTAGCTTCCTTGTCCGACTCTCTTTTTAGAGGAAAAAGATGAATACATTACTTGGAACAATTATTACTGCCCTAGTAACAGATGAAAATGACAAATTTTATTTTGTTCAAAAGGACGGTGTGACCTTTGCCTTGTCTAAAGAAGAAGGGGAACACGCCATTGGTGACATGGTGACAGGTTTCGCCTATACAGATAGCAAGCAAAAATCACGTCTGACTCAAAAGGAAATCAAAGCAACTCGTGATTCTTACGATTGGGGAGAGGTCACTGAAGTTCGTAAGGATTTGGGTGTCTTTGTAGATGTGGGAATTCCAGATAAGGAGATTGTTGTCTCTCTTGATGTTTTACCGGAACTCAAAGAGCTTTGGCCTAAGAAAGGTGACAAGCTCTATATCAAACTCGATGTGGATAAAAAAGACCGTATTTGGGGGCTTCCTGCTGAACCTGAGGTCTTTCAACGTATGGCTGGTCCCGCTTACGATAATATGCAAAACCAAAAATGGCCAGCCATTGCCTACCGTCTCAAACTCTCAGGAACCTTTGTTTATCTACCAGAGAATAACATGCTTGGTTTCATCCATCCCTCAGAACGTTATGCTGAGCCACGCTTAGGTCAGGTCCTTGAAGCGCGTGTGATTGGGTTCAGAGAAGTTGACCGTACCCTCAATCTTTCTCTTAAACCACGTTCTTTTGAAATGCTTGAAAATGATGCTCAGATGATTTTGACTTATTTAGAGAGCAATGGTGGCTTTATGACGCTTAATGACAAGTCATCACCAGCAGATATCAAGGCAACCTTCGGTATTTCTAAGGGACAATTTAAGAAAGCTTTAGGTGGTCTGATGAAGGCTAAAAAAGTCAAACAAGACCAGTTTGGAACAGAATTAATCGGTTAGGAGAAGGCATGAGAAAATCCTTTTATACTTGGTTGATGGCCCAGCGTAATCCGAAATCCAATGAACCAGTAGCAATCTTGGCTGACTTGGCTTTTGAAGATTCAACCTTCCCGAAGCATACTGATGACTTCGAAGAAGTTAGTCGTTACTTGGAAGATCAAGCTAGTTTTTCCTTTAATTTGGGGCAGTTTGACCAGATTTGGGAAGATTATCTGGCTCATTAATAGCGACTAAGTCTACGATAAGCATAATGACTTTTAGCATTTTCTTTAAAAAGTAATTACCATTTGAATTGGTATGAATTGTTACAATTTTTTACAAATATCTCAGCTTTTTTTCAATAAATTAGGCTTGTTACAACTAGTTAGTAATTGCTTTAAAGTGCAGTAAATCACCCCTCTTTTGACAAAAAGTGTGGTATTATTGTATATGTTAAAATTGTTAAAAAAGGAATGAATTATACATGTTATCAAAATCTAAAACAACAAAGGCACTTCTTTACTCGACCGCTGCACTTTCACTTTTTGCTGCAAGTCATGTACATGCCGATGAAACTTCAAACTGGGTGGCACGTTCAGTAGATCAAATCAAAGCAGATATCGCTGTAAGTGATAACCAACAAACTTATACAGTTCAATACGGTGATACTTTGGGAAGTATCGCTGAAGCAATGGGTATCGATGTGAATGTTTTGGCTAACATCAATCAAATCACAAACATTGATTTGATTTACCCTGGGACAGTCTTGACAACAACATACAATGCTGATAATCAAGCTGTCTCTGTTAAAGTTGAAACTCCAGCTTCAGAAACATCAACTACACCTGTGGTTGCAGAAGCTAATTTGACAACTAACGAAGTGACTGTAAATGGTCAATCTGTAGTTGCAGCGGACTTGACAGCTCCAGTTGAAACAGTAAGCACAACAGCTACTCAAGTACCTGCTACAGAAGAGTCAACTCAAGCTGTTTCAGAAGTAACAGAAGCTATCGCATCAGCATCAGAAGCACCAGCATACGCAGAAACTGAACAACCAGTTGCTGATGCTATTGATCATGTCACTGCGTCAGCAGAGGCTACACCTGAAGCAGAAACTACTCCAGCTGCTGAAACACCAGCACAACCTGAAGTAAAAGAAGAAGCTCCAGCGGTAGAACCAGCAGCAACATCAGAAGCGTCTTCAGAAGCACCAGCGACTTCAGAAGCGCCAGCAGAACAGCCAGCGGCAGAACCAGCAGCAACATCAGAAGTAGCATCAGAAGCACCAGTAGCTTCAGAGGCACCAGCAGTACAACCTGCATCAACGAATACACTTCCAACGGATCCACACCTTCAACCACAAGCTGAAGCTTTCCGTCAAGATGTAGCAGCACAATTCGGTCTTACTGATATCGGTGGTTACCGTGAAGGTGATCCACAAGACCATGGTCAAGGACTTGCCGTTGACGTTATGGTTCCAGTTGGTTCAGAAGTTGGTAATCAAGTCGCTCAATATGCAGTAGACAATATCTCAAATGCAGGTATCTCATATATCATCTACAGACAACAATTCTACGCACCAGTAGATAATATCTACGGACCAGCAAACACTTGGAACCAAATGCCTGACCGTGGTAGCATTACTGAAAACCACTATGACCACGTTCACGTATCATTTAACGCATAATTAAGAATTACAAAAAGTCACGCTTGGCGTGATTTTTTTGATATAATGGAGAAAAAGACGAAAGAAAGAGGAACTCTATTTGCAAGAGTATTCTGTTGAAATTACCCTAAATCACCCAGATGATGTCTTGTCACTTTTTGGGACCAATGAGCGCCATCTAAAACTTATTGAAGAAAACCTAAATGTTATCATTCATGCTCGAACAGAGCGTGTGCAAATCCTTGGTGATGACGAGGAAAGTGTTGAATTGGCCCGTTTGACCATTCAAGCCCTCCTTGTTTTAGTGGAGCGTGGAATGCTAGTCAACACTTCAGATGTTGTCGCAGCCTTAACCATGGCTCAAGATGGTTCGATTGACAAGTTTGTTGCCCTTTACGAAGAAGAAATTATTAAGGACAATAGTGGCAAACCAATCCGAGTGAAGACCTTGGGGCAAAAGGTTTATGTTGATACCATTAAAAACCATGATGTGGTCTTTGGGATTGGTCCAGCTGGTACAGGGAAGACCTTTTTAGCGGTTACCCTTGCGGTTACAGCCCTTAAACGTGGTCAGGTTAAACGTATTGTTCTGACACGTCCAGCAGTTGAGGCAGGAGAGAGCCTCGGTTTCTTGCCTGGTGATCTTAAGGAAAAGGTGGATCCTTACCTTCGTCCTGTCTATGATGCCCTTTATCAAATTCTTGGTAAAGAACAAACGACCCGCCTTATGGAACGTGAAATTATTGAGATTGCCCCCCTCGCTTATATGCGTGGTCGTACCCTCGAGGATGCCTTTGTTATTCTTGATGAGGCACAAAATACAACCATCATGCAAATGAAGATGTTCTTGACTCGTCTTGGTTTTAATTCTAAGATGATTGTCAATGGGGACATGAGTCAGATTGACTTGCCACGTCGTGTTAAATCAGGCCTTGTCGATGCTATGGAGAAATTGAAGGGAATCAAGGCTATTGATTTTGTTCACTTCTCTGCTAGCGATGTCGTACGTCACCCAGTTGTGGCTGATATCATTAATGCTTATGAAAAAGATGCACCTAAAGTTGACTTTGGGGAAAAATCAGAGGAAACAAACAAGGTTGAAGAAGAAACAGCGTCAGGATTGACTGAATACCCAGTTATTGGTGCTGAGGATCTTAAAAAATAAATAGCTAAAAAGAGGTTTGAGAGTAGTATTCTCAGCCTCTTTTTCCTTTACAGTCATGTCATTAGCTTTTCCCCTAGTTTTGGTAAAATAGTATTGAATAACAGGCCAGTAAGGGGGGAGAGGTATGACTAAAGCAAAAAAATGGAAGATTGCTATCATTGTATTGCTTGGATTTGTTGCGACAGTCTTGATAGCCATAGGAGAGGGAAGATTTTGGAAGTATCAAGAGAACTATATTCCAGACGGTACTTATTAGATGATAAAATACGAGACTAAATCGGCATATTCCAATGAATTGATAAATCGGACTAAGCGGGGAGAGAATAATGATAGCTTATATGAGGATTTTATAGTAGTTGAGAATATGAAATCTCAATTTTATTATGTTTTTTATGGGGATGGGGAACCTTCTGTCTCACCATTTGAGCACGATGAAAAGCTCCCACAGACTTTTGACCCACGTACAGGGACTTTAAAACAGGATTTAACAGTCTCTGAATATAAAGCTCTAGTGATGTCTCATATTGATAAGATTTCTAAAAAGGGAGAGGAGTATTCAAGAGTAAAAGAAGTATCTGTCCAAAGGTGTATAGACGATTATAAAAAAAATGTTGAAGCAAAAAAGAACTTATGAAAAGCTCCCTAATGGTCTCGTTCTGACTGTTTATGCTAATGATGGACATATTGAGTCGCGTAGAACTTTTAAACGATTGAGCTCAGAGGAAGCCAAAGAGGTCAAAAGTGGTTATGATTGGGATTATGAGTATGCCTTGAAGCATTATAAATACAGGGAGCATTATGGGGATTATGCCATCTGGCGTTGAACCGCTTACCGAGCAAGTACCTCTTTACTATCGGGAATCATAACCTAATGTTTTATTAAAAAACCTTACAGTCTTTATGATAATTGTCAAATACTATTTCACCATTTATTTTGGTACAATAGAACGGTAGACCAATAAAAAAGGAGATTATTATGAACCAGCAAGAGTGGATTGAGTACTTTGAATTAGTCAACGGTCGCAAACCAACTCCCGCAGAGTTAGCTCAAGCTCAGGCAGCAGGCGAGTTTATCCTTGAACGACCTAATGTCTTTGGCTCAAATGGACAGGTGACGGAGCAAAGACCGATTAAGCCAGCTGAACCTGTGATAACGATGACGCAGCAGCCTCAGTTTGCCCAAACAACAGCAACCTTCCAACAAGTCGCACCTGCTAAAAAAGGTATGTCTAAGAAAACTAAGATTATTTTGGCATCAGTCTTTGGTTCCTTAGCAGCGATTTTACTTATTGTTGGGGGCTACTCACTATGGCGCTACCAATCAGGTAAGATTGCGGATGGAACATATGAGGTAGTAAGTTTTTCTTATTACAATGAAGATAAGAATAGAATGGTCGACGGCATTAAAGAATACAAGGATGAAGACACAAAATTGTTAGATTTTTTAGTTGTAAAGAAAAATCAATCTAATCATTACAATTATTTAGAAAGCGATGGGAAATCTTCAATTAGTCTAATTCAAAATGAGAAATCGATTCCTCAGAAATTTGATCCTTGGAACAGAACTCAAAGTCAAGTACTTAGTGCAGATGATGTTAAAGATATTGTCACTGATTATATGAAAAAAATGTCTAAAGAGTATTCTTTCTACTCAAAAGATGATGTTAAGAAAACTGTAAAAACAGCAGTTAGTGAATATAAAGATACTCTTAAAGAAACACGCACTTACGTAAAACATGGCGATGAATTTACGCTTAATATTTATGATAAAAAGGGTAAGTTAAAAATGACTACTACCTATAAGCTAATGAGCCGGGAAGATGGTGAAGAACGTAAGGATGATTATGATGATGCCGTTAAGGATTACAAGAAAGACCTAAAAGAGATTAGTGACAAGTATGACGAATATAGTGACTACGGTTATGGTTATGGCTACGATTACGGCTATGGTTATGGTAATGACTATGGTGACACCTATGGCGGATATAATGACGGTAAGAATAGTGGATCAAAATCAGATTCAAGTGATAGTAGTAAAAAATCTAGTGATAAAATTTAATCAGCCAATGATGTAAATGAGTAAAGTGGTACAAGAAGAAGAGCTAAAACTCCATTCTGGTATCGCTTTTCTTTATATGAAAATAGTCAAATAGCTTTGGAGTCTTTTTTCTGGTAGAATGGAAATATCAATGAAAAAGGGGACTTTTATGAACGAAAAAGAGTGGTTAGATTATTTCGAAACGATCAATAATCGTAAGCCGACAGAGGAAGAAATCCAACAAGCAAAAGCTAATGGGGAATTTATTTTTCAAGAGTCTAGGGACGAGGATGTTAATCCACAGCAAGCTCAGTTGAGTGACCAAGTAACACAACCCGTTTCACAAGTTGCTCCTGCTAAGACAGGCTTGTCTAAGAAAGCTAAAATTATTATTGCTTCTGTACTGGGGGCGATTGTCCTAGTGGCGCTTTCATTTGGTGGCTATGCGTTTATGCACCTGCAAGGTGGTAAAATACCTGAAGGAACCTATCTGCTTGAAACTTATCGCTTTTACCATAAAGATAAGAAGAAAATGGTTGATGGTATGGAATCTTTCAAGAAAAGTGGTCTAGAGGCTCATGATTTTGTTAAAGTCAAAGGTAATAATGTTAAATTTTATTTTTATACCTTAGCTGGCGGGAACAATCTGGTTGACTTTACAGACTATGATACTGACGAATCATACCGTCCAGATGCTTGGTCTGGAACGCTTAAACCAACCATGTCACTATCTGAATACACTAAAGTCATTGACCAAGCGGTAGATAATCAATACAAAATAAGTGAATACCGAACTAAGGCTGATAACGATGAAAGTAAAAAGATTTACGTTAAATCCTACAAAGAGTCTCTTGAAGAAACCGTTCGATACAAGGTTAAGGGTGATAAATTGATCGTCACAACTTATAATAAGAAAGGCAAACTTACAGAAGAAAGAAGCTTTAAACGTCTTTCAAAGGATGACGTGAAAAAATTAGACTATGACTATGAACGTGATGTCAGAGCTGATAAAAAGCGCTTCCAAAACTAGTAATGTTTAAAACCAGCTTAGCTGGTTTTTTTAGTGTCCAAAACGTGCTATAATAAGATGTTATATCATCAGTGTTAGCCCATTTGTTAACACATGAAAGGAAATTAAAATGACAAAAACATTCTACATCACAACACCTATCTACTACCCATCTGGTAAATTGCATATTGGTTCTGCCTATACAACCATTGCTTGTGACGTCTTGGCACGTTACAAACGTATGATGAACTATGATGTCTTCTACCTTACTGGGCTTGATGAACACGGCCAAAAGATTCAACAAAAGGCTGAAGAAGCAGGAATCACACCACAAGAGTATGTGGACGGTATGGCTGTTGGTGTTAAGGACCTCTGGCAACTTTTGGATATCTCATACGATAAATTCATCCGTACGACTGATGATTACCATGAAAAAGTAGTGGCACAAGTTTTTGAGCGCTTACTTGCTCAAGATGATATTTACTTGGGTGAATACTCTGGTTGGTACTCAGTCTCAGATGAGGAATTCTTTACAGAAAGTCAGCTGTCGGAAGTTTTCCGTGATGAAGATGGAAATGTAACGGGAGGTATTGCTCCATCAGGACACCAAGTAGAATGGGTATCTGAAGAATCTTACTTCCTTCGTCTCAGTAAATACCAAGACCGCTTGGTAGAATTTTTCAAATCGCATCCTGATTTCATCACTCCGGATGGTCGCCTTAATGAAATGCTTAAAAACTTCATCGAGCCAGGTTTGGAAGACTTAGCCGTGTCACGCACAACCTTCACTTGGGGGGTTAAAGTCCCATCCAATCCTAAACACGTGGTCTACGTCTGGATGGATGCTCTTCTCAACTATGTGACTGCTCTTGGTTATGGTCAGGATGAGCATGCTAACTTTGACAAGTTCTGGAACGGAACTGTCTTCCACATGGTCGGAAAAGACATCCTTCGCTTCCACTCCATCTACTGGCCAATCCTCCTCATGATGTTGAACATTAAATTGCCAGAACGTTTGATTGCCCACGGTTGGTTTGTCATGAAAGACGGTAAGATGTCTAAGTCTAAAGGAAATGTGATCTATCCAGAAATGTTGGTAGAACGTTTTGGTCTTGATCCACTCCGTTACTACCTCATGCGTAGTCTTCCTGTCGGTTCAGATGGTACCTTCACACCAGAAGACTATGTGGCTCGTATTAACTACGAGTTGGCTAATGACCTTGGAAACCTCCTCAACCGAACAGTTGCCATGATTAACAAGTATTTCGGTGGTCAAGTGCCTGCCTATGTTGAGAACGTTACAGACTTTGATGCTGATTTGGCTAAGGTTGTGGCTGAAAATATCGAAGAGTTCCACAAACAAATGAACGCTGTAGATTTCCCACGTGCCTTGGACGCCGTTTGGAACATCATTTCACGTACCAATAAGTATATTGATGAAACAGCTCCATGGGTTCTCGCCAAAGAAGATGGTGACAAGGAACAATTGGCAGCAGTTATGGCTCACTTGGCTGCTAGTCTTCGTGTCGTTGCCCACCTCATTCAACCATTCATGATGACCACTTCAAATGCCATTATGGAACAGCTCGGATTGTCAGGAGCGTTTGACCTTGAAAATCTTGAACTTTCAGGATTCCCAGAAAATGTGACAGTCATTTCAAAAGGAACTCCAATCTTCCCACGTCTGGATATGGACGAGGAAATTGCCTACATCCAATCTCAAATGAACGCAGGCAAACCTCAAGAGAAGGAATGGAACCCAGAAGAGGTTGAACTTAAGTCTGAAAAAGACCAAATCAAATTTGATGACTTTGACAAGGTTGAAATCCGTGTCGCTGAAGTTAAAGAAGTAGAAAAAGTCGAAGGTTCAGACAAATTGCTTCGCTTCCGTCTTGACGCTGGTGACGGTGAAGATCGTCAAATCCTCTCAGGTATTGCTAAATTCTATCCAAACGAACAAGAATTGGTCGGCAAGAAACTTCAAGTCGTGGCTAATCTCAAACCACGTAAGATGATGAAGAAATATGTCAGCCAAGGTATGATTCTTTCCGCAGAACATGACGGCAAACTCACTGTCTTGACAGTAGATTCATCGGTTCCAAACGGAAGTGTGATTGGGTAAAATATCATAAAAAATAGTTTATCAATTTTTTGAATTGGGAAACTGTTTTTTACTAATCTTCGGTTGTGAGTAAAGCGCTTGAAACACATCTTTGTTGAGTGCTTGGAAGTTTTGCTTCCTTAAAACCGGAAATCATCTACTCTTAAGGGAAGTCTTAAGAGGACCTAGTGTATAAGAAAACGAGTTCAGTCGAACTCGTTTCAGAATGAAGACAAACATCGTTTTTGATGTTTGTCTTTTTTATATTCTTACCTAATTCTCCTATAATCCAATAATATTGAGATATTTGGGTAAAATTATAGGTCTTTCCTGTCATCATTTTTACCAATTTTTTGATATTTAGACACGCTAAAGTAAGCCCAACCTTAGCTTCCATTTTGGACTTTCCTTTTTCTCTGGTATAACGTAAGTTATGATATTCTTTAGCTGTTCCGAATAACCGTTCTATCGTTTCTTTCCGGTGTTGATACCGTTCTTTCATACCACTTTGATGGCGAATATCTTCACAGACTTCTAGGGCATCTTTCCAAATATGACGCACAACAACTTTTTGGTGCTGGCGACTTTCAGTACAAATCGCTAACAAGGGACAGGTCTTACAAATTTTAGGATTACTTTTATACTCTCGATAACCTTCACGTGTGGTTGTACGATAAGTTAATACATGGTTCTCTGGACAAAGATAACAATCAAAATGCTCGTCATAGACAAAGTCTTTTGGACGTAAAAAATCTTTCTTACCTCTTGGTCTAGTGTAAGGGAAAACTGGTGTAATCCCTTTTTCTAGAAGAAACTTGGCAATACTAGGTGTTTTATAGCCTGAATCCGCAATAATGAATTCAGGTGAGAATGGTTCTAGTTTGACAAAAAGAGCAGAGAAAGCCTGACTATCATGGATGTTTCCTGCTTCAACCGTATAAGCTAAGGCCCAGCCGTGTTTATCACAAGCTACTTGAGCATTGTAAGCGAAGACTTCCTTATGTTCCCCCTTATGAAACCAACCACTGTCTGGGTCTGTCGTTGATTGTTTCTTAGGTTTAGCCTCGCTTTTTTTGGCGGGCTTTAAGAGCTTTTTTGCGTGTTTTCTCCTATCTAAATTAATCTCAATCTCCAGTTGTTCACTCATGAATTTAGCTTTTTGATCAATAACAACAGTTTTGTACTTATGATTATTAGCAGCTGCCTTGATATGGGTCCCATCAATGAAGATTTCTGAGGGATCAATGAGCCCCGCTTCCAAAACATGATGAAGCACATGACTAAAAATGTGTGCTAACACTTCCTTGTTTTGAAAGCGTCGGCTATAGTTCTTACCGTAAGTTGTAAAATGAGGCACCTTATCGTTCAGAGATAAGCCAAGAAACCAACGGTAAGCCGTATTCACCTCAATATCTTTAATGGTTTGGCGCATAGAACGAATGCCATAAAAACATTGAATCAACGGAATTTTAACTAATAAAACAGGGTCTAGACTAGGGCGACCATTATCCGAGGAATAACTATCTTCGACAAGATCATAAATAAAAGAGAAATCAATCGTTTCCTCGACTTTTCTTAGAAAATGGTCTTTAGGCACAAGTTCATCAAGCGTATAGAATCCTACTTGACGTCGATTGTATTCAGGATTTTCTTTGTGAAACATAGGAACACCTCATCAAATACCTTTTTCTTTTATTATACTCCTTCAAAGCAAGAAAAATCCCCAGAAGTATAACTTCTGAGGACTTTGTCTTCAATCTGAAACGAGTTCAGTCGAACTCGTTTTTTTATACACTATATTTCAATAAATGCTTAATGCGTTCCACACTTTCATCAGGACCATAGGCATCAGGGTATCGGTCTAGTTTACTGATAGCGTCAAGGTCTGCTTGGTCTAGGTGGAAGTCGAAGCTATTAAAGTTTTCTTTCATCCGTTCGATATGGGTACTTTTAGGAATGGTCAAAATCCCTTGTTGGGTTTGCCATCTGAGGATGACCTGGGCAACTGTCTTGCCATGTTTTTCAGCAATAGCAGTCAGAGTTGGGTCCTGAAAAATACCATCCTCTCCTCTATGAAAAGGAGCCCAGGCTTGCGTTAGGGTGCCGAATTCCTTATCAGCTTTCTGAATCAGTTTGTGTTGTTTATAGGGATGCAACTCGATTTGATTGACTGCTGGAATGACCGGTGTCTGCAAGGCAAAATCCGTCAAACGCCCTGTTGAGAAGTTAGAAACACCAATGGCTCTAATAAGTTCTTCATGCTTAAGCTCAATCATAGCACGCCAGGCACCATGTAAGTCGCCAAAAGGTTGATGAATCAAATATAAATCAAGATAGTCAGTATCTAGTTTGCGAAGTGTTTCTTTTAGGGCTAATTTGGTATCTTCGTAGCCAAGCTGGCTAATCCAGGCTTTACTAGTCAGGAAAATATCCTCGCGAGGGATACCAGATGCCTTAATAGCACGTCCCACGGCTTCCTCATTTCGATAAAGACTAGCAGTATCAATCAATCGAAAGCCTACAGAAAGAGCATCTTCAACGGCTTTTTGACATTCTTTTTGATCGAAAATTTGCCAGACACCAAAACCAAGCACAGGTATTTTGATGCCATTATTAAGTGTTTGAAATTCCATTTTCTTCTCCTTAGTGGTGGGGTAGTAAGCTATCCTGAATTTCCTCGATAAATGCTTGAATAATTGCGGATTGTTTCTGTTTATTATTGGTCACAAAACCCAAGGTGTGCTTTGGACTGTTCTTCAGTGGAAGTAAAACAATTTGGTCCTTAATGAAACTATTAACAATACCGAGGCCAGAAGCGTAACTATCTGAGGCACAGAGTAAATTCATGACACTGCCTCGGTCATTACTGTAAATCACTTGTTGGTCAGGCAGAACCTCGAGAGGATCTTCGTCAAAATGGATTCCAGAGCTTTCTTGACGAAAGCGGACCTGTGGGTATCCCTCTAAATCTTTGAGGTTGAGGGATTTTTTGTGAGCTAGGGGATGTTGGCGACCTAAGAAAATCTTAGTTTCAAACTCTCCGAGTGGGGTGAAAGTCAGATCCATGTGTTGGAAACTGCGTTCTAGGATATGGTCGTTGTCTTCATCTAGATAAATAATCCCCAGGTCACTTTCGAAGCTTTCAACGCTTTTGAGAATCTTCCTAGTCGTTGTTTCAATCAGTTGAAATTCTTGATAATCACTACGAAAACGTTGGGCAATGTGAGCCATAGGAAGTGATAAGAAATCGTAGTGGTGACTGGCAACAGTGAATGATTTCTTGAATGATTTACGGTAGCGTCCCTCTAGGAGATCTAACTCTCCAAGAATACGTTTGGCGTATTTGAGAAAATCATGACCGTCATCAGTTAGTTTGGCTCCTGTATTGGAACGCTCAAAGAGTTGGACGCCAAGTTCTTCCTCTAAGTCACGGATGGATGCTGAGAGATTAGGCTGAGTCAAAAAGAGTTTTTTAGCAGCCTTACTAAAAGACCCTGTTTCAGCGATAGTCTGAACATAGCGACATTGTTGAAAATTCATAAGCATCCCCTTTGAAAAAATATGATTGTAGGTCATATTATAACAAAATGAGAAGTCTAAAATCAGCAAAATTCTGATAGGAATAGATGAAGACCTGATATGAAATTTCTATGATTAAATCGTTTTAGGAGTAATTATGGAAATTGAGATAAGTCGTAAGAAAGCAGTTCTGATAAATGAAAAACTGCATCCACAGGTTAGACACTGAAAATCTAACTTATGGGATGCAGTTTGAAATATTAATCATTAAGATATCTAATGGCTTTCAATTTTTTAGGACGAATAAGGAAGAGTCCTAGGGCAATTAAAGGTAGCCAGAAAATGAAATTCCAGATACTTGTAGCTGGTGCAGCCTGTGTTGATTGCGAGAGAAGAACACTGGCAAAATCAACCAAACAGTGCAGAATAATAGTCCACCAGAGGCTACCAGTACGTAGGTAAATAGCAGCAAAGAATATTCCTATAGCTGTCGCATAATAAACTTGGAACAGGGTAGCATTCAAGGGTTGATGAGTGAGATTCCCGAGATGGGCCAAACCAAAAGATAAGGCAGACAAGAGAACGACTCCTAAAACCTGTTTTGAAGATCTAATACCATCTTGGAAGGCGAGTTTAAGGAAAAGTCCACGAAAAAAATATTCCTCAAAAAACCCGGCTCCTAAGGCAATAACCAAGGCAGTTCCTATCATATGAGGTGCTTTACTGATCCCCAAAGCAACCGCAGAAACATAGAAGAAATCTGCCAAAAGAAGAAACCAACAAACCCCTAAGGTTTCAGACCAACGTATCTTTTTAGTCGATTTGATCTTTAATCCAAGGCGTCTCTGTACGAGGAAATAGTATAGACACATAAGGCCAAGCGTTTTAATGAGATAACCAATATTCTCAGGCAGAGGCCTAAGAATCAAACGCAGTACAAGGTTCGCTAAAATAATACTAATCCCAAGAAGGATCAGCAATCTCATTTCTTTTTTTGTCATTGAAAAGTCCCCCAACTTTCTTAACATTTTTTTCAAGCATACGACGAAAAACATTTAAAGTCAAGGTCTTGAAGGTGTTTTTTTATGTGTTTTTAGTTATGAAGAGGCCAGTTCTTGATGACCTGTTTCTAATAGGAAGCCTATTCTATCGTTGAAACGGTTTATTATGAGAAAAAAATGAACAGCTATAAGAAAGTATTAAGTAAAAACTCTTTAAAAGCCTTACGAATTACACTAAATTGTAAAGAAATGATTAAAATATAACAAAAGTGTGTCAAATTTTAAAAACGTGTAGCAAATATATAATATTTTTTTCAGAAAACTATTGCTAAATTTAAAAAATCACGGTAGTATATTAGGCGGTGAAGAATTAGGTTAAAAATGTTAACCAAGAAGGAGAAAGTGTAAATGAAAGTCAATCCATTTAAAACAACATTGTATTCAAGCGTATTGCTTGCAGGACTCGCGGCTACAAGTGTAGCAGCTGCAGATGAAGCTAAAGATGTAACAGCAACTACTGATGCTGATGCAACCGTATCAAATACGGCTGCAGAATCAAGTGCTAATCTTGTTAAGACAACAGGTGATGCAGCAGTTGTTACTACAGTACCTGGAACAGAAGAAAAAACTACTACTGAAACAGATACTACTGTAAAAACAACAACTAAAGCTATTGCTGAAGTTTCAAATCCTGACTTCGATAACGCTGTTAAAGCTGCAACAATGACTGCAGCAGCATCAAAAGATTCTGCTGATGTTAAAGCTGTCCAAGATCAAGCAGCTAGAGATGCTCAAGAAGCTTCAAATACAGTTGTTTCTGAAAATAAATTGACTCGTGAAGAAGCTGATGCAGCTCTTACATCTGCTAAAGCAAATGTTGTTGCAACAGGGGGATTCACAGCTACAGAAGAAGCAGGTGTTAAACACACTAGCGTTGAAGCTGCTAACAATGACAACAAAGTTCAAACAACAGCTTTGACAACTGCGGTTTCAGAATATAAACAAAAACTTGCAGATTACAAGACACAATTGGATAAATACTACCAAGACGTTCTTGCTTATGCTGCTTGGGAAAAATCATACAAAGAGTACACTGGTGGAACAACAGCTCGTCTTTTGACAAAAGGCTTGGCTGAAAATGCTACTGGCTTGATTTATAAAACAGAATCTGATGCTACTATGACTGTTGAAAACTCAGCAGGTTCTGTTGACTACTTGGATAAAACAATCCAATCAGGTCATTCAGTAGATGAAATCCTTGAACAATTCAACACATCTCGTTACATTCCAAGTGACTTCAGTGCAGCTAACGGTACACAATACACTATCAATGCTGACGGTGAATACACTGAAGATGTATGGTTGAAGATGGCTACGGGTCAAACATTGACTGTAACATACAACAACATAAACGGAACATCATTCAATGGTACTCCAGTTAAGAAAATTGTTGCAACTTACACTTTGGTAGAAACACCAAGTACAGATGGTTCAGCCATTGTTAAGTTGTACCACGATCCAACTAAGACACTTTTCATTGGTTCACAAACTGACGACACTAATAAAAAACTTCACGTTAAGATGAACTTGAACTTCTTTGATTCTGAGTCATCTGTGACACCACTTGATTTGTCTAAGAACGGTTCAGTTTTGAGTATCTCTTCACTTAACCACTGGAACACTGAGCTTGGAAACCACATTGAAAAAGTTGGTTTGAATGGTAATGAATACGTTCAAATTCCTGGTTCATCTATCACTTTGCATGAGGATGGTTATGCTTATGCAACAAACGATAACGAATTTGTTGCTAACGGTTCACGCTTTAACAGTGATCCAACAGTGGATCCAACAACTGGTGAAGTCACAGATGAAGGTTGGGATGCGATTAACTCAGACGGAACGCCTCGTACGAAGAATGCCTACTATGGTGCTGCTGCAACAATCTTCAAGGGTGAACCAATGGACTTTATCGCAGGTGGAAATAACCTTAATGTTCCAATCGCTTATTGGTTTGCGACAGATTCATCTGTAATTGTTCCTGAATTGCCAGAAGAACCAAACAAACCAGTTCTTCCAAATACTGTTTCAGCAAAAGTTACTTACCACAAAAACTTTGTATCTGTTGAAGAAACAACTGAGAAACCAAAACCTCAAGTACCAACAACTCCAGCAGAACCAACTCCAGGTAAACCTGTAACATCAACATCAGTACCTGTAATACCAACATCAGTACCTGTAAAAGAAGAAGCTCCAACTCTTCCAGCTACTGGTGAAAAATCAACAGCAGCTTCTGTAGCAGCAGGTGCAGCTATGGTGACATCAGCTTTGGCTTTGTTCGGTATCTCAACTTACAAACGTAAACACTAAGATAATACCTCAAAAGCTAGGAAATTTTCCTGGCTTTTTTGTGCACTTATATTGTATATTCAAGGCATATAAAAGGCGGCCACTTGGATCGCTTCTTGGGAGATTATGAAAATGAAAAAAGTTATTTAGGATTGATGATAGTATAGCCTGAACAGCTTAAGAGGAGCTTAAACGCAAAAATTACCTCCATTTTCCAGAAAAACTGCGAATAGATAGGTGGAGGTAAAAATGAAGAAAAAATTACTAAATTGTCTTTTACCGCTAGCTTGTCTAGCGACTGTTTCGGTTTCGTGTGGCAGCTCTGCTCAGGCGGCTGTTCTCGGGGATGACTACCCTTCCTCTTGGAAATATGGTGGTTTCGGCGTGGACCCTTGGACCATGTATTGGCGTCAGTGTACGTCCTTTGCAGCCTATCGCCTCAGTAACACCAATGGTTTCACTCTGCCAGTAGGTTATGGAAATGCCATCACTTGGGGCAGTATTGCACGTGCCAACGGTCACCGTGTTGACATGAACCCTGCCGTAGGGAGTATCGCCTGGTTCTCAGCTGGTGTCAATGGAGCAGGTCACATGGGACATGTCGCTTGGGTTGCGGAAGTTCGTGGTGATCAGGTGACCATTGAGGAGTACAACTACGATGCAGGTCAAGGGCCTGAGAAATATCACAAACGTAGTTTCCACAAGAGTCAAGTGTCTGGTTATATCCATTTTAAAGACCTCGAACCAGGGGCTCAAAATGGAAATCCTACTAACTCTTCTTTCAAAGTTGGTGATACGGTTCGCTTCACAGGAACTTTCCGTGTAACATCTATAGTAGGAAATAACATCACTAGTCAAGATTTAGCTGGAGGCACACCAACCAAACACAATATCGTTGATCCTGGACCTGTTCTTGAAGTTGATGGACAAGGCAATCCAACTTCAGACCAGTACCTCAATCCTGGTGAGACCTTTACTATTCCAGGTAACTTCAAAGTGCTAGCCATTGACCCACCTAGCGATGGCGTCCTCGTCCAAATCGGAAATCGCAAGACTTGGGTAACCCAGTCTGTCCTTGAAAAGGTTTAAATCTATTGAACAATCGTGAGAATGGTTGCTATTTTGAGGGTATTAAATCATAATGTACTGACCCCAAAAGGTTAGACAATTAATTTAAGCAAAGGATTTAGTTCTGTATTGCACAGGACTAAGTCCTTTTCTACCATTTGTCAAGTATATCAAGGTATTTGCCGAAAAATAGTTTGACTTCCATAGTCAAACTAAGGAAATTGTCTTTTTTGAACTAAAGTTTAGTGTAAAAAGTGTACACTAAACCAACATCTTATCTGATGATTTTTTTGATAAGGCGTTACAACAATATGGCATAAACAATTTTACCGATTTTGGATAGAAGTATAATCATAAAGTTTGTTATGCGTTATGAGGTAATACATTGTTCTAATGAGACGATGTATAGAGGCAATCGTGTGTGGTTTGGTTGAAGTCACTTGCGATTGTCTTTTTCGTTTTAGTTTTGCCTTAATGCGCTTATTATTATAGTAAGCAATGTAGTCTGCAATAGCTTGTTCCAATTGGTTAAGCGACTTAAATGTCTTCTCGTAACCATGAAACATCTCAGACTTAAGAATGCCAAAGAAGGGCTCCATCATGCCGTTGTCTGGACTATTGCCCTTACGTGACATGGATGGCTGAATCCCTTTATCCTCTAAAAAATGATGATAGAAATCATGTCGATATTGCACCCCTGGTCACTATGGAGAATAGTGTTCTCGTAATTGCCCTCTGTGAAGGCTTGTTCCAACATCATTTTTACTTGTGCTAAGTTCAGCGAAGTAGAAAGATTGTAGGCTATAATTTCGCTGTTAAAACCATCTAAAACTGGTGATAAATAGAGTTTTTGGCTGCTTGCCGGAATAGCAAACCCTGTTACATCTGTGTAGCACTTTTCCATTGGTTTTGATGCTTCAAACTGGCGTTGAATGAGATTCTCTGCTTTCATACCAACCTCTCCTTGGTATGAATAATACTTACGTTTACGACGAATTCGAGCACTTAAACCAAGAGCCTTCATCAGACGCTGAATCCTCTTATGATTGACCCAAAAACCACGATTCGGAGTTCTCTCATTTTTTTTAGAACCGCATTTTCTGCTTGAAGACGTTCTAATTCCGTCATTTCTTCTAGCTTTTTCTTGTATTGTGCGAGCCAGTTAGGAAGCATCCCTTGATTTGGGAGAGAATATTCGAGAGAAACTCTATCTTGAGAACAGTATTCATGTAGGATTTTATCAATCATTTCTTCCTTTCTAAGTTCATAGATAAGGACTTTATCCTCATAAGTCAATTTCATAATAAAAACACCCTAGAAGTTAGATTTTTTCTGTCTAACTTTTGGGGTGTAGGTCATTTCACGGTTGGTTTTGACTAGTTAAGTAAAATCAAGTTAGTCGAAAATAATAAAAATAAAATTTTCTGATAGCTAACATATTCTATTGATCGTGACTAAAAAGCAAAGGATGTTTTCTAATTTTTCAATGGCAGCACAAATGCCTATATTATAGTGTTTTTGAACTGTTTCAACTATCTAAAAAGAGTATTTAAAAATATTTCCCTAATTGTCAAGTCAAGTGCAACAAAGATGTTCCTCTGATTAAGTGAGTATCTTTCAAGCTGTTTGAGTTAGCTCAAACAGCTTTTTTGCGGACTGATAGCCATGAATTCGTCTAGGTCTTTCATTGATAGCCTTTGTATAGTCCTCTAAAAGATTCTGATTTAGTTCTTTTAACGAACACCCCTTCGGAATGAACTCTCTTAGTAGTCCATTGAAATTCTCATTTGTACCTCGTTCATAAGATGAATAGGCATGTGCAAAATAAACATCTAATCCCTCTATCTTACTCAATGATGAAAATTCGTTTCCATTATCTGCAGTTATGGACTTAATGGGATAAAGTTTCATACACTCTAAGACTGCTTGATTGACATACTCTGCTTTCTTTTCCACGAGTTTCTTTGTGACAGCATAGCGTGTTTGTCGTTCTACCAAGGTTAGAATAGAAGGTTCTCCTATTGTCTTTCCACCCAGAACAGAATCGATTTCCCAATCTCCAAAACGGGAACGATTATTGATTTCTTCTGGCCTTTCTTCAATTGACTTTCCTAGATGTTTCTTGGTAGAGGGGCGCTTGGTAAATTTCTTACGGATCCGCACTGCTCTTGGCAAATCAATGACCTTAATCTCTAACAATCCTTGATGGATATAGTTATAGAGCGTCTTGGTTGAAGGAACAACTGCATCTACATGTTGGAGTCTATAGGTATGAACAAAGGTATCCACGCTATGCACCCTTGGTTTCTCTCTCATTGCTTCTGTAAATGCTCTCAGAAAGTCATCCGATACGGAATCCAGTTTCAAATAATAGCTGGCTTCTCTAGCATGACGATAACGGTTATGAGCAGCATCTGCATAATAGTGTTGGTAATAGACCTTTTGCCCATTTACTTTTTTCACTTGTGTTATGGAACCACGATTAATTTCACGAGTAATAGTAGAGCGATTTCTCCCTAGTCTACGAGCAATCTCAGCAGGTTTGAGTCCTACGCTTAAATAAGCTTCAATTTCCCCTCGCTCAGCTTCAGATAAGTGCTTGTATGATTGATTTGTGGTAGAATAATTAGTGGACATGTTCATCTTCCTTTATACTGTTTTTCGCAACTCTAGTATATCAGATGAACATGTCTTTTGTGTTGCACTTCATTTTACAATAGGGCTTTAAAAATATTTTCAAAAAATATGAAATAAATTAATTGACAAAAAATTATAATAAAGTATAATAGATTGTGTTAGGAAGAGTTTGTTTTTTTGGCAGGGTGACTCTCTGGTCAAAAAAGACTAACTTAGAATCTGGAATTCTAAGTTATCAAATTCCAATGTTTCATTGTGATGATTTAAAAAGAGAAGATTTAAACAGCAAAAAAATTAGATTAATCGATTTAAAACATCAGCATCATCGTAGCGGGAGCTAGCGGTATTTTTAATCCGTGTAGAGCTAACGACAGATTCAAAAACAGCAGAATCGGTAGAGACTAATCTTCAAAAGCGAAGAGGGAGAGAAAATAAAGCAGTAACTGCTAATATACCTATCAGAAGGTGGACTAAACCTAATGACTGATAGGTGGTATGTTTTGAGAGTGGCGTTTTTAGCAATACTCTTCTAGGAAATAGTATCTTGTAAGCAGTATGACGTTCTGTGTAAAGAAGCTAGAGGGAAAGCTTCTCAGATTGACTGACTATCAATCACAAGATACTCTTGACTAGAAACCATTTTGAGCCAACACAATTTTGAGTTTGTTGGTACTGAACTGCACCTAGGAAATTGGTGGTTCAATGTTAGTAAATAGAGACTTTAACTTGTAAAAGTCTAAAAATTGTTTTATCTCATTATCAACTCAAGGATTAAGTTTTTAGTGGGATTGAGGAATAAAAGGGTGAAAAGCATATTGGGATGATGCTTCAGTGACGGAATTTGATCAGATGTTTGTGAGAGCATCTGTCTATGCTACATTGACTATTTTTAATGGTTATGTTGGATAGAAACTGTTTTCAAGATCCTGATACCAAGGAAAGTTGGGGGATTTTCCTTTAGGTATCGAGATTGTTGAAAAGAGATCGAATGGACTGAGTGGCACTTGTATCCTAGGTTAAGCAATACACCTATAAACCTAAGTTTCCATACAGCAGGGAGCAAGTTTCAGTTTGAATGGGGGATGCATCTAGAGTAATCTAGATGTTTTTTTATTTTGTGAATTCTTTTACGAATAAGTAAGAGAGTGCACGAAGGAGAGAGTCATGTTAATTGCAAAAAATCAGGAGGGAAACCTCGTTTCAGCTCTAGAAACCAGTTTGCAACGTAAGGAATCCTATAGCTGTCCTGGTTGCCAGGGAGTTGTCCTTCTGAGACATGGCCAGGTAATGTGTCCACATTTTGCTCATAAGTCTTTGCAAGATTGTCAGTTCTTCTCGGAGAATGAATCGGCCCAACATTTATCTCTTAAGGCAGCTTTGTATAAATCTTTGGTTAATCATGGTGAAAAAGTAAGTATTGAAAAAGTTTTGTCTGAGATGGGGCAAATTGCAGATTTATTTGTTGGCGATTCCCTGGCTCTAGAAGTTCAGTGTTCTCGGTTATCCCAGCAACGTTTGAGAGAGAGGACATGTGCCTATCACCAAGCAGGTTACGAAGTGCGTTGGCTTTTGGGTGAGGAACTCTGGTTGAATGGTCGTCTAACAGACCTACAGCGGGACTTTCTCTATTTTACGGCTAAGATTGGATTTCACCTATGGGAGCTTGATTGGAAGCGTGAGGAAATTAGACTTAAGTATCTCATCTATGAGGATATTTTTGGGAAAGTCTATTATTTAACTAAGGCTTGGCCGTTAACCGAAAATCTCATGACAGTTCTACGTTTTCCTTATCAAGCAGAGCAGGTTGAGACTTATCAAGTAACTCAGCGAAAGAGGGTCTCACATGTGATTCAACGAGAATTAATGGGGAAAAATCCAAGGTGGATGAGAAGGCAGGAAGAAGCCTATCTTAATGGAATGAATTTATTATGCCTGTCTGATCAGGATTTTTCCCCACAAGTAAGATTTCCTGAATCTAAGCAGGGCTTTGTACAAATTAGACAGTCACTTGAAGGTTTTGAAAAGCTTTTTATGCAATATTATCGAAAAAGGCATTTTTCTTATCGACAAACTCTCTACCCTCCCACCTTTTATGCTAAAATAGTAAAGAATAGATACAATTAAGGAGAATATTATGTCAGACAATCGTGCTCATTTAGAAGAGAAATACACATGGGATTTGACGACCATTTTTGCGACAGATGCAGATTGGGAGACTGAATATGAAAGCACTGTTCAGGATTTGAAGAAGGCTAGTGCTTATGCAGGTCATCTCTTAGATTCTGCTAAGAACTTGCTTGAGGCAACTGAACTTTATATGAGTCTTATGCGTCGCTTGGAGAAAATCTATGTCTATGCGTCAATGAAAAATGACCAAGACACAACAGTAGGGCTTTACCAAGAGTACCAAGCTAAGGCCTCAAACCTTTACTCACAGTTGAGTGAAGCTTTTGCATACTTTGAGCCTGAATTTATGGCCTTGGATGATAAGAAATTAGCTGAATTTAAAGAACAAGAGCCAGGTCTTGGGCTTTATGACCACTATTTTGAACGCCTTTTGGCAAACAAGGACCATGTTCTTTCTCAAGAAGCTGAAGAGCTCTTGGCAGCAGCCGGTGATATCTTCAACGGTCCAACGGATACCTTCAATGTCTTGGATAATGCTGATATCCTCTTCCCA